>NZ_LBJW01000018.1:0-216 GCF_028128865.1 Bradyrhizobium sp. CCBAU 11357
AAGCCCATACCATTGCTGCAGCAGCAGCGCCTTGAACAGCACCAGTCGCGGATAGGGCGGCGGGCCACGCTCCGGCTCCGCAAGACCGCGCAGCAGCACGCTCTCCACAGCCGCCCAGTCGACCAGTTCGGCAATCCGCTTCAGCACCAAGCTACCTTTCCCCCGCCGCGATACCAGCGCATCCGCGAAACTCGGTTGCCCAACCTGTCGATATGC
>NZ_LBJW01000019.1:0-234 GCF_028128865.1 Bradyrhizobium sp. CCBAU 11357
TGGCTCGGTCGCTGGGCGATGAACCTGATGCTGATCAATGTGTCGACGCGCCGGTTCGGCCGCGCTGTCCGGCTGCCCGAGGGCGACGTGCCGGCACCGCCCGGATCGGGGGGTTCGAAGTCGGCGGCCTCGCGGAGGTTCGTAGCGCTGTCGGCGGCGCGGCTGGCCGACTTCATGGCTGCCGATCTGTCCGCGCTCGACCTTCTGGTGGTCCAAATCGACGGGCTGCATCTC
>NZ_LBJW01000020.1:0-245 GCF_028128865.1 Bradyrhizobium sp. CCBAU 11357
GGCGACATCCGCCACGCTGTCGACGCCGAACTCATGCATGTAGTCCGCCTTGGCGCGCATCTGCGCATAGCCGCGGAATGCCTCGAAGTCGGTCTTGGGCATACCGAGCGTCTTGAGCAGCAGGGCATAGGCGTCGATATGAACCGTCTCCATGTTAGTGAAAGCGGCCATCATCATCTGGACGGTGAGTGGCTGGAAGATCGGAATGTACCGCTTGAAATAGTTGTCGCCGACTTCGATGTCAG
>NZ_LBJW01000021.1:0-298 GCF_028128865.1 Bradyrhizobium sp. CCBAU 11357
GAGGCCGGCAAGCGCCGCCTGGCCGGCGACACGGCGCGAGCTGCGACCTCCGGCGAGGTGAAGGACCTCCGCCAAGAGGCTGCCGCCTTGAAGGAGGCCGTGGCCGATCTGACCCTGGAGAACCGTCTGCTCAAAAAAAGTATGAACGGAGATGGGGAGGACGAGGCATGAGATATCCCGCCTCCGAAAAGGCCGAGATCATCCAGCTGGTCGAGCAATCGCATCTTCCGGCCAAACGCACGCTGGACAAGCTCGGGATCCTGCGCGCCACATTCTATCGCTGGTATCATCGCTACCG
>NZ_LBJW01000022.1:0-320 GCF_028128865.1 Bradyrhizobium sp. CCBAU 11357
CTGGTGATGGCGACCGTCGGTGCCGTCGTGTCGAGCGTGAAGCTCAGCGCGGCCGAGCCGGTGTTGCCAAAAGTGTCGGTCTGGCTCGCCACGATGGTGTGCAATCCGTCAGCCAGCCCGCTCGGCGTAAACGACCAGGCGCCTTGCGCATCGGTGGTCACCGTCGCCGCGATCGGGCTGCCGTCGACGGTGAAGTGCACCACGGTGTTGGCGAGGCCGGTGCCGCTCAGCGCCGGATTGGCGGTGATGTGGTCGGTGGCTGACGTGCCGGTGTCGGAGAGCAGGGCCTCGGTCACGGTCGGGCCGGTGGTGCTGAGCGT
>NZ_LBJW01000023.1:0-367 GCF_028128865.1 Bradyrhizobium sp. CCBAU 11357
ATACGGCCGAAAGTCGCCCACACCCCGTCTTCGCCGTCCCAGCTGCCGCGGCTCGCCGCCTTGGAGTACTCCGTGGCGCGCTGCTCGAAGAAATTGGCGTGCTCGACGCCATTGAGAATCTCGACGAGCCACGGCAGCGGATGCGGCTTGAGCTGGGTGAACCCGCCCTCCTTCGCCTCGAAGAAGCCGAAGACCGAGGCAATCCGGAGTTGGGCCAGTCGCCAGTCGGCGACGTAGCGGACGTAGGCGTGGATATGCTCAGGCAGCATGCCCTCGATCTTGCCAAGACCGAAGGCGAGCTCGACGAAGTTCTCCTCCAGCTTCAACATGGTCTTGGCGACATCGACAATGTCGTCGCGGACGGAGG
>NZ_LBJW01000024.1:0-369 GCF_028128865.1 Bradyrhizobium sp. CCBAU 11357
TTTTTTTTGAAGCTGAGCCCCTCGGCGTGAACAAAAGTCCACACCGCCCGCACGTCTGTCTTGATCCCCCGTGCAGCCAGCTCCTGCGTCAGCTTGCGCAAGGTGAATGGCCCCGAGCGAATGCGTTTGCGCAGCCAGTCGGCGTTGGCATCCGACAGAACCCGCTTCTTGTGCCCGCCGATCTGGCCGGGCGCCAGGCCTCCGGTATCACGCCTTAGGTTCTTCCACTTCGTCACGCAGGAGGGGCTGATCTGTAGCGCCTCTGCGATCGAACGAACCGTCTCGCCCGCGTCAGCGCGAGCCAAGGCGCGTTCACGGATGTCTTCCGAATAGGGACGCGTCATCCATGCTGGCCTCCCCCACCCAGCA
>NZ_LBJW01000025.1:0-391 GCF_028128865.1 Bradyrhizobium sp. CCBAU 11357
TCCATGACCAGCCGATCCAACTCCCGCGCCACCCGGGCCCCGGAGAGCGAGGTATCGGCCACCAGCGCCAAGCACTCGCGGGTACAGTCATCGACCACGGTCAAGATGCGGAAGCGGCGGCCATCCGTGAGCTGATCGGAGACGAAGTCCAGTGACCAGCGGTCGTTCGGTGCCATCGGCACCGTCATCGGCGCCCGGGTCCCGATCGCCCGCTTGCGGCCGCCACGGCGGCGCACCACCAACTTCTCTTCCGGTACAGCCGGAATAGCTTCTTGTGGTTGATCGCAAAGCCCTCCCGCTTGAGCAGAACATGCAGGCGCCGATAGCCGAAGCGGCGGCGCTCCTGGGCGATCGCCTTCATGCGCTGGCGAACGCCGGCATCATCCGCTCG
>NZ_LBJW01000026.1:0-453 GCF_028128865.1 Bradyrhizobium sp. CCBAU 11357
TCAGGCCGAGGGCCTTGAGCAGGTCGGCCTTGCCGGTGACGCTCAGATCCGCGCCCGTCGAGCTCTTCAGCGTGACGGCGCCCGCACCAACGCTCGAAGCGGTCTGGTTGACGCTGGTCGCGATCGTCGCAGCACCGGAGCTGATCGACACCGTCTTGACGCCGCTGGCCAGATCGATCGCACTCAAGAGATCGCTGACGGACGCAGCCGGAGTGCCGGCGGTGCCGAGATAGACCGTGGTGTTGCCGTTGCCGTCGGTGACGAGGTTGCCGCTGACGCCAGAGCCGGTCGGAACGGCGGTCGCAGCCGGCGCGGTGCCGGAGCGGAAGGTGATGGTCTTGCCGTTGACGGTCAGCGTGTCGCCGTCGGCGGGCTGGGCGTTGCTGGCAAGGCCGGTTGCGGTGGTGCCGTTGGTGGCGATCAGGGTGATCGCGCCGGTCAGGGCCGTGGTGC
>NZ_LBJW01000027.1:0-487 GCF_028128865.1 Bradyrhizobium sp. CCBAU 11357
GTGATCCTGTCCTCGATCGACCGCATCAAGGAGATTCTGGCCGGCCTGGAGGCGACCGAGGCCGAGCCTGAAGGGAACGACCGCGACCTCATCGACAAGCTGGAGGCGATGGTCGAGCAGGGCATGGCGGCCATGGCGGCCGGCACCCCCGTTGCCGATGCGCCGCCGCTGGCGCCGGAAGCGCCTGTCGCTGCTGCGCCGGCAAAGGAGATGACCACGGGCTCGCTGGTCGAGCAGACCCTGGAGCGTCCGCTGCGTCCGGGCGAGGTCTCGCTCGACGAGCTCGAACGCGCCTTCCGCGAGACCGCGATCGAAGCGCCGGTCGCCGCGCCTGTTGCCAAGGCTGAGGTCAAGGCTGAGGTCAAGGCTGAGGTCAAGGCCGAGCCCGCGCCCGCTGCTGAAGCCGCCGTTGCCAAGGAAGCCGCAAAGCCCAAGGAGAAGGCCGCGCCGAAGAAGTCGATGGCCGACGAGACCGCGAGCGAGGGCG
>NZ_LBJW01000028.1:0-558 GCF_028128865.1 Bradyrhizobium sp. CCBAU 11357
CTAGAGCATGATGTATTTACACGGAAACATAGCCTGAGTTTTTGAAGTAGTTGGTGCACTCCGCCTCGGAGAAGAGATCGAGGAGTTCACCAACCTTCCGCCAGGTTGCCTCCACGTCACGAGGCTCTGCGGCTCGCATGAGGTGTTTGAGTTTGGCGAAGACTTGCTCGATCGGGTTGAGGTCAGGGCTGTAGGGCGGCAGGAAGATACGGTGGGCGCCTCTGGCCCGGATAGCTTGGCGAGCCGCTTTGCCCTTGTGGCTGCCAAGATTGTCGAGAACGACGATCTCGCCCGGTGCGAGGGTGGGTGCCAACACCTTCTCGACGTACAGCGTGAAGAGTTCACCATTGATAGGGCCATCAATCACCCAAGGCGCACTGATCCGATCGTGACGCAGCGCCGCGATGAAGGTCATGGTCTTCCAATGGCCGAAAGGTGCAGATGCTTGGAGGCGCTGTCCACAAGGCCCCCAGCCGCGTAGCGGCGCCATATTGGTCTTGATCCACGTCTCGTCGATAAAAACCAACCGTGCGACATCGATCCTGCCTTGATGCGCTT
>NZ_LBJW01000029.1:0-584 GCF_028128865.1 Bradyrhizobium sp. CCBAU 11357
CTCATAATCCGCCCCAATTCCGTCGGTGGCATTGGTGTTGGCCGGCGTCTGGGTGGTGAACAGGGTGGTGGTGGCACTGGCGGCTGCAACGATCGCCGTGGCCGCGCTGGTTGCGTTCTCGTTGGTGCTGAGCAGATCCGTATAGGTGGCATTCACCCGGATCCGCTTGCCGACCAGGCTGCTGTCGAGGGTGAGGCTCGCGGTGGTGGCGGACAGATTGGTCCAGGTGGTGCCGTCGGGGCTGCTCTGCCAGCGATAGGTGATGCTCGCCGGGACGCCGTCGGGATCCGTGACGCTGGCCGTCAGCGTCTGGTTCTGGGTCGCCGTGCCATTGATCGTGACGACACCGACGTCGTTGACATTGGCCACTTTGGTGGCGGTCGCGGCGCTCACCGGGGTCTCGCTGCTGCCCAACTGGTCCGTGTAGAAGGCGGTGACACGTACGAAGCTGCCGACCTGGGCCTGCCCGAGGGTCAGTGTGCTCGCCGTGGCGCCCGTGATGTTGCTCCACGTGGTGCCGTTCGTGCTTTGCTGCCATTGATAGGTGACGGTGGCCGGCACGCCATCGGCATCGCTCACGGTCG
>NZ_LBJW01000030.1:0-585 GCF_028128865.1 Bradyrhizobium sp. CCBAU 11357
ACGACGATATCCAATAGCAATTTCTCGGTGGGGACGAACCAGGGAGCTTACCTGATATACGGCGGCACGTCGGCGTCCAATCTCACGGTGATACATAATACGTTTGACGGCAGCTCGATCGGCAACAACCTGTCGTACATTCGGTACTCGGGCTCGGGCGAGGTGACGCTGGAATATAACTGGTTCAAGAACTTTCCGGGCCACATCGTCGAATTTACTCAGGCCAATGGAAGCCCGAGTTTTTCCGTCGACTATAAATATAATCTGATCGAACAAGGTTCGCTCCACGACGGTTATCATCTGAATTTTCTGCAATTCGGCGGCGGCACGGCGAGCTCGGTGGACGTCGAGTTCAACACGACCTACCAGACCCCGCAGGTTTCCGGCGGCGAGGGCTTTCAATTTTACAGTAATACGCAGGGCGGCGTGATCCAGGATGCCGTGATGGCATACAACACGATGATCGCAACGGGTGGCAACGCTGGCGACGCAATGTCGTATATGCTTCATGCCAACTCCTATAACGACAATAGTTCAGCGCTTAAGGGCAGCGTGCACGACAATTTCTTCGACCTGCAGGCAGCG
>NZ_LBJW01000031.1:0-590 GCF_028128865.1 Bradyrhizobium sp. CCBAU 11357
AAGCTCCTTCATTCTAGAAGAAGCCGTCAATCCTGAAAGTGCGAAAGACTCTGTACGTTATCGCTTATTCCTTCCATGCTCCGGAGGTGGAGTGAATCGGCAAAGCCAAGGCCGCCGCGCCTTACGAGTTCGGCGTGAAGGCCTCCGTCGTCACCAACAATCGCCGCGCTCTGGGCGCCTGTTCGTGCTGCACGCGAGCGCACCGACAATCCGTATGATGGGCACCCCCTGCGGGAAGGCATCGAGCGCACCGAGACGCTCACCGGCTGTCCGATCGAGCGGGCCTATGTCGACAAGGGGTACCGCGGTGACGTTGCCCCAGATTTTATCCAGTTCTGAGTTCGCTCAAGCCCTTGGATTTACCCAGTTGGGCGGTGGTAGCGACGGGAGCTGGCGCGGAGCCATCGGCATAGCACAGCGCCAGATCCCGGCGCGGGTGGCACGTGAAGGCGAACTCGGAAGGCGTCTTCCATCCGAGCTGCGAGTGCGGTCGTGTGTCGTTTTAATCGGCGCGCCAGCATCCGAGCGCGACGCGGGCCTGAGCCAGCGACGCGAACAGCGTCTCGTTCAGCGATTCATCCCGGAGCCGG
>NZ_LBJW01000032.1:0-610 GCF_028128865.1 Bradyrhizobium sp. CCBAU 11357
ACTGACACAGCCAGCGAGTCCTTCCTTGGCCGAGAGGCCCGGGTAATCTTGTTAAACTGTGTCGTGCTGGGGATAGAGCATTGCAATTATTGCTCTTCAACGAGGAATCCCTAGTAAGCGCAAGTCATCAGCTTGCGTTGATTACGTCCCTGCCCTTTGTACACACCGCCCGTCGCTACTACCGATTGAACGGCTCAGTGGGGGGGGGGGGGGGGGGGGGGGGGGGGGGGGGGGGGGGGGGGGGGGGGGGGGGGGGGGGGGGGGGGGGGGGGGGGGGGGGGGGGGGGGGGGGGGGGGGGGGGGGGGGGGGGGGGGGGGGGGGGGGGGGGGGGGGGGGGGGGGGGGGGGGGGGGGGGGGGGGGGGGGGGGGGGGGGGGGGGGGGGGGGGGGGGGGGGGGGGGGGGGGGGGGGGGGGGGGGGGGGGGGGGGGGGGGGGGGGGGGGGGGGGGGGGGGGGGGGGGGGGGGGGGGGGGGGGGGGGGGGGGGGGGGGGGGGGGGGGGGGGGGGGGGGGGGGGGGGGGGGGGGGGGGGGGGTCTGGCATCGATGAAGAACGCAGCGAAATGCGATAAGTAATGTGAATTGCAGAATTCAGTGAATCATCGAATCTTT
>NZ_LBJW01000033.1:0-702 GCF_028128865.1 Bradyrhizobium sp. CCBAU 11357
CCCATCGTTTGAGGTTCATGGCAAGGCAGATCAGGCGCAGATGCGCCTGATTGCGCGCCAAGCCCAGATAACGGGCGCGCGCCCAGCGGTAGCTGCCCTTGAGACGTGCGAAGACCTGCTCGACCGGTGCGCGGCGCTTTCCCACAGCATCGTTGAAGCGCTTCTGCCGCTCGGTCAGCGGATGATGCTTGTTCGGCCGGAACATCAGCCGCGGCTTGATTCCCCGCGCAGCGAGCCCGCTGCGGCGCTCGTGCTTGTCATAGGCTTGGTCGGCATAGACCGCCTTCTCATCACCACAGATCAACTCGTCGGCCGGCACCGTGTCGTTGACCGCTGCGTCGGTCAGCCTGCTGCGGCGGATGATCGCCGAGCCCTGGTCGATGCCGACATGGGCTTTGTAGCCGAAGTATCGCTTGCCGCCCTTCTTGGTCCAGCGCGCATCCGGATCGCGCTCGGTGTTGACCAGTTTGCTCGGTTCACGACCGTCCGGGCCGGGAGGCTGCGGGTCCTCTGGAGGCTTCGGCGGCTTCACGGCCGCAGGAATCAGACTCGCGTCGATCAATGTGCCCCGCCGTACCACCAACCCTTGCGCGTCGATCTGATGCAGGATCTCTGCGAACAGCTTCTCGTCCAAACCGGCCCGCTGCAAAGCTTCACGGAAGCGCCAGATTGTCGTGTGGTCAGGTGTCTCATCCCCCAGCG
>NZ_LBJW01000034.1:0-734 GCF_028128865.1 Bradyrhizobium sp. CCBAU 11357
CCGCCGTATATCAGGTAAGCTCCCTGGTTCGTCCCCACCGAGAAATTGCTATTGGATATCGTCGTATTCGCAGCACTGGTCGCCACCTGATATCCGCCGTGAAGCGCGAAGTCGTATCCATCCAGCGTGACATTGTCACCCGTGATGCTGATAGTCCTACTCGCATTATCGACCGAAACGCCGGCCATCGAGATGGTTGCCGGATCCTTTAATGGCGTAGAATTCGGTCCAACCGCATAGTCAACTCCCGCGACCTGCCAAGTGGGACGTACTGCATACCCGTCAAGCAGGTTGGGATGCTGTGCTGCCATTCTCGTACTCTCCTTATCTTATCCAATTGCGATCCATTTGCTGACATGACGCTCTTCGGGTTGCCCGAACGGAATGGCGTCACCAACAAGCGGGCGCAGCTAGAACGACCAGCGCGGGCTTTTTTGAGGCCACATGGCGGCTCACTCCGGGTGTTTCTCTAGCGAGCCTGCCAAACTTTCTCGTCCGAGCGCAGCTCAGACAATTAGTTTTCCTCAGTTATTTAATTTGGACCATTCAGAGGATAGCAATTTTCTCGATCTAATCTTTCAGGTGCGACTGAGCCCCGTCGATATACCGGGAACGCAAGCGACCGGTGCCAGCAGTGCGAGGACGGCGTCGCATGGCCCAATCAGCGTAGCGGTGGCTGCTGCTCTCTTTGTCGCACCACCGGTAAGAGCTTGTTCTTGGAGTTGATGATCTTG
>NZ_LBJW01000035.1:0-808 GCF_028128865.1 Bradyrhizobium sp. CCBAU 11357
TTGTACGCCAAGTGGCGCTGATGGAGCAACGGACGATCGGCGGAGCTGGTCGGGGTTGCGCAGCCGATCGTCCGTTGCGGTGAGGTGGGCGGCGTAGGCCGCGGGGGTCAGGTATTTCAGCGACGAGTGGGGACGCTGGAGATTGTAGTCGGCGACCCAGTTGGCGATCTTGGCGCGGGCGTCATCGAGATCGAAGAACAGGGTCTCGTTGAGTAGCTCATCGCGCATCCGGCCATTGAAACTCTCGACGAAGCCGTTCTGCATCGGCTTTCCCGGCGCAATGAAGTGCCAATCGATGGCTGCGTCCTTGCACCAAGCGAGCATGGCGTTGCAGGTGAATTCGGTGCCATGGTCGGACACGATCATTCCTGGCTTGCCGCGTCGCTGGACGATTGCCGTCAGTTCGCGGGCTACGCGCCGCCCCGAGATCGACGTCTCCGGAATGGCGCCCAGGCATTCCTTGGTGACGTCGTCGACGATGTTGAGGATGCGGAAGCGTCGGCCATTGGCGAACTGGTCGTGGACGAAGTCCAGCGACCAGCGCGCGTTCGGCCTCGCCTCGACCAGGATCGGGGCACGGGTCCCCACGGCCTTGCGGCGAGCCCGCCGTTTGCGGACGGTGAGCCCTTCCTCGCGGTAAAGCCGGTAGATCCGGTTGATCCCCGATGGCTCGCCCTCCCGCCGCAGCAAGACGAACAACCGGCGATAGCCGAAACGCCGCCGCTCGTTGGCGAGATCGCGCAATCGGCCACGCAGAACTGCGTCCGGCGGGCGGCTGGAGCGATAGCGGATTATCTTCCGATCCGCC
>NZ_LBJW01000036.1:0-869 GCF_028128865.1 Bradyrhizobium sp. CCBAU 11357
CCGATTGAGGAGAAAGAGAGCTTCCGGTGGCTGGAAGGTGCCGAGCAGGCGGCCTCGGTGTGTGCGGGCGCGGCCTCTGTCACCGTGATAGCCGATCGTGAGAGCGATATCTTCGAGGCGTTTGCCTTGCGTTCGGAAGGCGTCGAACTGCTGGTCCGCGCGGCTCATGACCGCGCGCTGGCCGACGGCCAGGCGCTGTTTGCCCAAGCCGATGCGATGGCTGCGATGGGGCGTGCCGAGTTGGAGCTTCCCGCCAAGCCCGGGCGCAGGCGGCGAACTGCGCAACTCGAGCTTCGCTTCATGCCGGCAAGTCTGGCTCGACCGAAGCATGGACTGCGCGCCAATTTGCCGGACAGCGTGGCCGTGAACGTCATCGATGTTCGCGAGATTGCCCCGCCAAGCGGCGAAGCGCCGATCCACTGGCGGCTTCTGACCACGCACGCGATCGACAACGAGGCGCAAGCCTGGCAGGTGGTCGGTCTATATCGGCGGCGCTGGGCGATTGAACAGCTGTTCCGCACTCTCAAGACCGACGGCTTCGACATCGAAGGCCTGCAGATCGAAGACAGCGCGCCTCGTAACCGGCTCATCACTGCGACGCTGATCGCGGCTGTATGCATCCAACAATTGGTGCAGGCGCGTGACGGCGGCCCGGGGCCTCTGCGGCCCCTGAGCGATGCATTCGAACCCGAGGACGTTCCACTGCTGGAAGCCTGTTGCGCTCAACTTGAAGGCAAGACAGAGCGACAGAAAAATCCCCATCCGAAGGGATCACTGGCTCGCGCAGCCTGGGTCTGCGCGCGCCTCGGCGGATGGACCGGCTATTACGGCAAGCCAGGCCCCATCGTCATGCTCGAGGGCTGGCTCGA
>NZ_LBJW01000037.1:0-926 GCF_028128865.1 Bradyrhizobium sp. CCBAU 11357
TGATGCTGTGGACGGCTCCTCCACCGGCACGAGAGTGCCAAGGTGTGGGCGCCGTTTGAGGCTCCCACGATTCGGAGGAGCAGCCCTATGCAGCCAATTTCGACCATCGGTCTGGATATCGCGAAGTCAGTCTTCCAAGTGCACGGCGTTGATGCAGCTGGCCAGGTGATCATCCGCCGTCAGTTGAAGCGCCGGCAAGTCCTGACGTTTTTCCAGAAGCTGCCGCCCTGCCTGGTAGGGATCGAGGCTTGCGCATCATCACACCATTGGTCCCGCGAGTTGCAGGCATTGGGGCATGCGGTGCGATTGATGCCTCCGGCCTATGTGAAGCCTTACGTCAAGCGGCAGAAGAACGACAGCGCTGATGCGGAGGCGATTTGCGAGGCGGTGACGAGGCCCAACATGCGGTTCGTGCCGACCAAGACGGTTGAACAACAGAGCTGTCTGATGCTTCACCGAGCGCGCCACCTCTTCATCCGCCAGCAGACTGCCGTGATCAATTCAATCCGCGCCTATCTCGCCGAGTTCGGGATTGTCGCCCCTGTCGGGCGCAGGGGTGTCGAGCAACTGCTGGAAGTCGTCGCCGATACAGCCGAAGACCGAGTCCCGGAGGGCGCCCGGATGTGTCTTGCTGCTCTCGGTGGGCAATTGCGCGCGCTGAAGACCCAGATCCTGGAGTTCGACCGGCGCATCATCGCCTGGCATCGATCAAGCGCGACGAGCAAACGGCTGGACGCGATCCCCGGCGTTGGGCCGGCGCTGGCAACAGCTCTGGTCGCGAGCATTGCTGATCCTAGAGCTTTTCGATCGGGACGAGACTTCTCGGCCTGGGTTGGGCTTGTACCGAAGCAGAGCTCGAGCGGGGGCAAAGACAAGCTTGGCAGCATCAGCAAGCAGGGCGATCGCTATTTGCGTAGCCTGTTTAC
>NZ_LBJW01000038.1:0-939 GCF_028128865.1 Bradyrhizobium sp. CCBAU 11357
TCTGTCCGTCCTTCTTCGGGCCGGACTCTAACTCCTTCTGGAGGAAATACGCAGTGGCAGGTCAGCATCGGAAGAGCTGGTGGTAACGTAATCTACGTTAACCGCGCTTCGGACGCAGAAACTGTTGCCGAGATACTGTGTCAATTCATCAAGAATGAGATTGCAGATCCGGAACTTACCGCGCCAAGCGAGCTATGCGAAAAAGCGGTTCATCCGAAGTTCAAACTTCGGCGATTTGTGAAAAACGGCGTCGCTTTTCACTATGGCAACATCCCGCAGCTGATCAGGACCGAGGTAGAACGGCTGTTTTCGTCAGGAAAGATCAATTTCTTGGTCTGCACCTCCACCTTGATTGAAGGCGTGAATCTGTCCTGCCGAAGCGTCTTCATGCGAAATCCAAAGCGCGCCAGAGCGAGCTGATGAAGCCGGAGGATTTCTGTAATCTTGCTGGCCGGGCCGGCCGATGGGGCAAGGAATTCCAGGGAAATATTTTCTGTATTGATCCGCTTCGCGCGTCGGATTGGGTGGACGGAAGCGCGCCGCGATCGAAACGCAGGCAGAGTATTCGTCTTGCGACTCAGCGGCTGGCGTCCGAATTTTCTGAGTTCATGGAATACGCGAAAAGTCGCGCAATTCGGACTCGAGGTCGCTTTTACGAATATCTGCTGTCGTATCTTGTTTTTCGACAGATTGATTACGGTACGCTCGCCTCATCGCCGAGCGTACATGGCCTTTCGCAGGACCAGCTCGATATTTTGTCTACTGAAATGGATGGGATTATAAAAACCCTCGAAGTTTCTTCACGAATCGTGTTGCGCAATCCAGGGATTAGCCCGTGGGGGATGAATGCTGTTCGCCGTCAGGACCTGTGAGACAAATTGTAGGATTTTGCGGAGGGAGGATTTCTGGTTCATCGTAGCCACCAGGAGCGAAGATGAG
>NZ_LBJW01000039.1:0-990 GCF_028128865.1 Bradyrhizobium sp. CCBAU 11357
GGCGACGATCTCGTGCTGGTCGCCGCGATCGGGGTTGACGGCGAAGGCAACAAGCATCCGCTGGCGCTGGTGGAAGGGGCGACCGAGAATGCCGCAACGGTTCAGGCCCTGCGATCGCTCGCCTGTACCAACATCGCCGAGAACATGATGGGCACCATTCGCCGCGTCACGCGCAACGTCAAAGGCTGGCGGGATGCCGGTATGGCCTTGCGATGGGTCGCGGCCGGCATGATCGAAGCCAACAAGGGCTTCCGACGATTGAAGGCGCATAAGCAATTGTCGGTTCTGCGTGCGGCTCTTCAAGCTCGCCACAATCGCATGACGATCAACCCCGTTGCCCACGTCACGAGGGCCGCGTAACATTCATTCCGGCGACGTCGGCCCGACCTAGTTCAACAACGATCGGGACATCCCCGGGAAAGCTGCTGGATTTCTTTGCGGCCCAGCCAATTTGCACCGTAGCCTTAGAGGCATGTGGAGGAGCTCATCACTGGGCCCGGCAGCTCGCGCAGCTTGGCCATAATGTTCGGTTGATCCCGCCAGCTTATGTAAAGCCCTTTGTAAAGCGGCAAAAGACGACGCGATTGATGCCGAGGCGATCTGCGAGGCTGCGCAGCGACCGAGCATGCGGTTCGTTGCCGTTAAGAGTGAAGAGCAACAGGCTGCGGGTCTAGTGTTTCGAACCCGTGAGCTGTTAGTGCGGCAACGAACCCAGTCATCAACGCGATCCGAGGACACTCACGGAGTATGGCTGGATCGCGCCCAAGGGGCCATCGCACGTGGCGAAACTTAGCGATCTCATTGAAGAGGACGCTATGGCCAGCTCACTTCCTGAAGCGGCGCGCCCCATGTTACGAGTGATGCTAGACCTGCTCGCTGGCTGAATGGCAAGATCGCAGATCTCGACCAGGAAATCGCGCGACGCGCTCGCGAAGACGAGGTATCGCGCAGGCTGATGACCATTCCTGGCATTGGCCCAATCTCCGCCAC
>NZ_LBJW01000040.1:0-1076 GCF_028128865.1 Bradyrhizobium sp. CCBAU 11357
ATTAATGAAAACATCCTTGGCAAATGCTTTCGCAGTAGTTAGTCTTCAATAAATCCAAGAATTTCACCTCTGACAATTGAATACTGATGCCCCCGACTGTCCCTATTAATCATTACGGCGGTCCTAGAAACCAACAAAATAGAACCACACGTCCTATTCTATTATTCCATGCTAATGTATTCGAGCATAGGCCTGCTTTGAACACTCTAATTTTTTCAAAGTAAAGGGGGGGGGGGGGGGGGGGGGGGGGGGGGGGGGGGGGGGGGGGGGGGGGGGGGGGGGGGGGGGGGGGGGGGGGGGGGGGGGGGGGGGGGGGGGGGGGGGGGGGGGGGGGGGGGGGGGGGGGGGGGGGGGGGGGGGGGGGGGGGGGGGGGGGGGGGGGGGGGGGGGGGGGGGGGGGGGGGGGGGGGGGGGGGGGGGGGGGGGGGGGGGGGGGGGGGGGGGGGGGGGGGGGGGGGGGGGGGGGCACCAGACTTGCCCTCCAATTGTTCCTCGTTAAGAGATTTAAATTGTACTCATTCCAATTACAAGACCCAAAAGAGCCCTGTATCAGTATTTCTCGTCACTACCTCGCCGTGTCGGCATTGGGTAATTTGCGCGCCTGCTGCCTTCCTTGGATGTAAACGCCGTTTCTCAGGCGTTTTCTCCGGGGTCGAGCCCTAACCCTCCGTTACCCGTTGTCACCACGGCTGGCCAAGACCCAGCCGTCGAAAGTTGATAGGGCAGAAATTTGAATGAACCATCGCCGGCGCAAGGCCGTGCGATTCGAGAAGTTATCATGAATCACCAGTGAGCCCCGAAGGGCATTGGTTTTTAATCTAATAAATACACCCCTTCCGAAGTCGGGGTTTTTAGCATGTATTAGCTCTAGAATTACCACGGTTATCCATGTAGTAAGGTACTATCAAATAAACGATAACTGATTTAATGAGCCATTCGCAGTTTCGCTGTATAATTGCTTATACTTAGACATGCATGGCTTAATCTTTAAGACAAGCATATGACTACTGGCAGAATCAACCAGGTAACTACCGTAGCGCCGGCTAGGCCGGCCACCACCCGTTCTACGGGGCGGA
>NZ_LBJW01000041.1:0-1099 GCF_028128865.1 Bradyrhizobium sp. CCBAU 11357
ACCCTCCCCTGGAGGGCAGGGGAATCGCATGTGATCCTAAGGCATTGCGATTTGGAGAGAAATCGATTCTGAAGGTGGCTCCTGGAGTTGGAAGGAGCGACCGATGGATCGATTCTCGGAGTGCTTCGAAGAGCTGCCCGACCCGCGTGCGGACAATGCGCTGCACGACTTGACGGAGCTTTTGTTCATCGCCCTGATGGCCACGTTGTGCGGAGCGACGAGTTGCACCGACATGGCGCTGTTTGCGCGGCTGAAGGCTTATCTTTGGCGGGACGTGCTGGTGCTTAAGCACGGATTGCCGAGCCATGACACGTTCAGCCGTGTGTTCCGCATGCTCGATCCAAAAGCGTTCGAGGCGGCATTCCGACGCTTTATGGAGGCTTTCGCTCAAGGTGCGAAGATTGCACAGCCACAAGGCGTGATCGCGTTGGACGGCAAGGCGCTGCGGCGGGGGTACGAGAGCGGCAAAAGCCACATGCCGCCGGTCATGGTGACGGCCTGGGCGGCGCAGACGCGTATGGCGTTGGCCAATGTTCTGGCGCCGAACAACAACGAAGCTCTCGGCGCTCTGCAACTGCTCGAACTCTTGCAACTCAAAGGCTGCGTAGTGACGGCGGATGCACTGCATTGCCACCGCGGCATGGCCGAAAAGATCGTGTCGCGGGGCGGCGATTACGTGCTGGCCGTGAAGGAGAACCAGCCCGCGCTGTTGGCTGACGCCAAGGCGGCGATTGCCGCAGCCACGCGCAAGGGCCAGAAGCCGGTCGTCACCACGGATGCAGACCATGGGCGAAAAGAAAAGCGCAGCGCGCTTGTCGTGCCCGTCAAAGACATGGCCCAGAAACATAACTTTCCTGGCCTCAAGGCAGTCGGGCGGATCAGGAGCAAGCGGGGGAACGACAAAGCCGTCGAACGCTACTTCCTGATGAGCCAAAACTACAGTCGCACGCAGGTTCTGCGCATCGTTCGCACCCATTGGACCATCGAGAACGGCCTGCACTGGCCGCTCGATGTCATCCTCGACGAGGACCTGGCCCGCAATCGCAAGGACAACGGTCCGGCCAACCTTGCCGTGCTCAGACGGCTTGCCCTCAACGTC
>NZ_LBJW01000042.1:0-1114 GCF_028128865.1 Bradyrhizobium sp. CCBAU 11357
CTCCGGTTCGGCCGGTGGGCGAACCCGCCGGTCGGCCGAATCTCTCAACTACGCGGCGGCGGCCACTTCGGCATCGCTTTTGGCATCGAACCGCGCGCTGTCATAATCCTCTCCCGTCGTCATCAGCTTCCAGGCGATGCGTGCAGTCTTGTTGGCCAGCGCCACGGCTGCCTGCTTCGGCGTCTTGCGCTGGAGCAGGTCGAGCAGCCAGCGCGATCCACGACGGTGCTTCCCGGTCGCTTGCTTGACTACCGCGGTCGCCCCAACCACAAGAAGTTGACGTAATCTCTCGTCGCCGGCTCGGGTTATCTTGCCGAGCCTGGTCTTTCCCGCGGTGGAATGGTCTTTGGGCGTCAGGCCGAGCCAGGCTGCGAACAATCGTCCCGAACGGAAGGCGTGCGGATCAGGCGCCTTCATCACCAGCGCGGCCGCCGTAACTGGTCCGATCCCAGGGACCTGCGCCAAGCGCCGGCTGGTGGCGTCGGCACGGTGCCAGGCCAGCAACTTGGCCTCGATCGCCTTCAACTCGGTCTGCACCTGGTCGTATTGCCGAGCAAGCATCACAAAAAGCTCGCGGGCCAGCACGGGCACACGTTCGTTCCGCTCGATCGCGGCCAGGAACGCAGCGAGCTTGTCCAGCCCCTTGGCCTCGGTCAGACCGAACTCCGCCGCATGACCGCGGATCGTGTTGGAGAGTTGCGTGCGACGCCCGACCAATTGCTCGCGGACGCCAAGCAGCATCAGCGCGGCCTGCTGCTCCGCCGTCTTTACAGGCACATACCGCATCCGCGGCCGGCTCGACGCCTCGCAAAGCCCCTCCGCATCGCGTCCGTCGTTTTTGTTGCGCGGCACGTAGGGCTTCACCAGTTGCGGCGCAATCAGCTTGACCGTGTGGCCCAGCCTGCCGAGCTCCCGCCCCAGATGGTGCGCGGCCCCGCAGGCCTCGATCACGACCACCGTCGGCGGCAGCTTTGCAAAAAACTCCAGCATCGCTTTGCGGCTGAGCCGCTTGCGCAGTACGACTTGCTCCGACGGATCCACGCCATGGAGCTGGAAAATATACTTCGACGTATCCATCCCAATGCGGATAATCTGGCTCACGGACGGCTCCTGT
>NZ_LBJW01000043.1:0-1143 GCF_028128865.1 Bradyrhizobium sp. CCBAU 11357
GAACTCGATCTTGTCGGCGGGCAGCTCTTCCAGGCGCGTGACCAGGCCGAGCGGGACCGCCTTGGGCTGCGACGAGCCGGCGCGGAACACCAGCAGCGAGGTGGTCTGCTCGCCGGAGCCGATGTGATGGGCGCCGTTCTCGTCGCCCATGTCATGGGCCGAGGAGCCGGCGGCGCCGAGCGCTTTCGCAATGCCGTTGGGATCGATGATCATGATCACCGCGCCATCGCCCAGAATGGTGTTGCCGGAGAACATGTCGATGTGACGCAGTTTGGTCGACATCGGCTTGACCACGATTTCTTCGGTGTGGAACACGCCGTCGACGACGATGCCAAAGGTCTGGCTGCCGACCTGGGTGACCACGATGAAGCCGTTCTCGGGATCGCTGGCGGCGCCGTCGTCGATCTTGAGCAGCTTCTTCAGGTGGATCAGCGGCAGCAGCTTGTTGCGCAACCTGAGGACGGCGGTGTCCTTGATGCGCTCGATGCGGTGCTCGGAATTGGCGCGGGCCCGCACCAGCTCGACCACCGAGAGCTGCGGAATCGCAAAGCGGTCGCCGGCGGCTTCGACGATCAGGGCCGAGACGATGGCGAGCGTCAGCGGGATCTTGATGGTGACGGAGGAGCCTTCACCCGCGACCGACTTGATGTCGATGGTGCCGCCGATCTGGTCGATATTGGTGCGGACCACGTCCATGCCGACGCCGCGGCCGGAGACCGAGGTGATGGCGGCCGCCGTGGAGAAGCCCGGCGCGAAGATGAACTTGTGGATCTGGGCTTCGCTCATCTTCTCCAGCTCGGCCTCGGTGACGAGACCTGAGGAGAGCGCCTTGGCCTTGATCTTCTCGGTGTTGAGGCCGCGGCCGTTGTCGGCGATGCAGATGATGATGTGGCCGCCCTCGTGATAGGCGGAGAGGCGAATGGTGCCCTGCTCGCCCTTGCCGCTGGCGAGGCGCTCGGCGGGGGTCTCGAGGCCATGATCGGCGGAGTTGCGCACCATGTGGGTGAGCGGGTCCTTGATCAAATCGAGCACCTGGCGGTCGAGCTCGGTGTCGGCGCCGTGCATCTCGAGCTCGATCTGCTTGCCGAGTTCGGATGAGAGGTCGCGGACGATGCGGGGCAGCTTCTGCCAGGCATTGCCGAT
>NZ_LBJW01000044.1:0-1174 GCF_028128865.1 Bradyrhizobium sp. CCBAU 11357
CTGAGGCCGGCAAACTGGACCATTTTTGGCTAGAGTTGGCGCTGCGTAAATCCCTCGACTGGGAGGAGCGACGACGATGAAGGCCTCGAAGTTTTCGGACGCCCAAAAGACGTTCATTCTCAAGCAGGGCAACGACGGGGTCCCGGTTGCGGAGATCTGCCGCAAGGCCGGGATCAGCCAGGCGACCTACTTCAATTGGAAGAAGAAGTATGACGGTCTGCTGCCGACCGAGATGCGCCGGCTGAAGCAGCTCGAGGACGAGAACGCCAAGCTAAAGAAGCTGGTAGCCGATCTGTCGCTCGACAAGGAGATGTTGCAGGACGTGATCCGCCGAAAGCTATAAAGCCTGGTCGGAAGCGCAAGCTCGTCGATGAGGTTTGTGGTGAGTGGCAAGTCTCGATCCGCAAGGCTTGTGAGACCCTCGAGTTCGATCGCTCGACCTACCACTACAAATCTCGTCGCTCCGGCCAGGCCGCCCTCGAAGCTCGGATCAAGGAGATCTGCCATGTTCGCGTACGCTACGGCTATCGCCGCGTCCACGTCCTGCTCCGCCGCGAGGGATGGCGTCATGGGCAGAACAAGACCCGTCGCATCTATCGCGAATTGGGCCTGCAATTGCGCAATAAATCGCCGAAGCGGAGGGTCAAGGCCAAGCTGCGCGATGACCGCAGGCCAGCGACGCGCGCCAACGAGACCTGGGCGATGGACTTTGTTCATGACCAGCTGGCAAATGGTGGCAAGCTCCGGGTGCTCACGATTATCGATATCTTCTCCCGCTTCTCGCCCGCCCTGGAGCCGCGGCTCACTTTCCGCGGCACCGATGTTGTGGAGGTGCTGGAAAGGGTTTGCAACGAAGTGGGCTTCCCGGCGACGATCCGCGTCGACCAAGGCAGCGAGTTCGTGTCGCGTGACGTCGACCTCTGGGCCTACCAGCGCGGCGTCACGCTGGACTTCTCACGCCCGGGCAAACCGACCGACAACGCCTTTATCGAAGCGTTCAATGGCCGCTTCCGGGTCGAATGCCTCAATGCCCATTGGTTCCTGTCGCTTGCGGACGCCCGGGAAAAGGTGGAGACTTGGCGCAGATACTACAACGAGGAGCGGCCCCATGGAGCGATCGGCAATCGGCCGCCGATTTTGCTGCAAAATCACGCCGGCGCCACCAGCCCGCCAA
>NZ_LBJW01000045.1:0-1323 GCF_028128865.1 Bradyrhizobium sp. CCBAU 11357
CCGTTGATGGGGAAGACGGCCCCGCTCCCTCGGAGCCGGCGATATACTGCCGATGCACGGAACCGCTAACAGGAGCCATTGACCAATGGAAGTCGCGACAATTGGGTTGGACATTTCGAAGCACGTATTTCACGTCCATGCAGTTGACAGCAAGGGCCAAATAACCAGTCGCCAACGCCTCCGGCGAGGCGAGATCGTGTCGTTCTTCTCCTCGATCGAGCCGTGTCTGGTCGGCATCGAAGCCTGCGCCACCGCTCACCACTGGGCACGCGAGATTCAGCGGTTTGGACACGAGGTGAAATTGATTCCGCCTGCCTATGTAAAACCTTATGTGCGGCGAGGAGCTAAGAACGACGCCGCCGACGCGGCCGCGATCTGCGAAGCGGTGACCCGCCCCAATATGAGGTTCGTTCCGATCAAGAGCGTCGAGAACCAGGGCTTCCTGATGCTTCATCGCGCAAGAGGCCTGCTGGTCCGCCAGAGAACCATGACGGCTTGTGCCATTCGAGCTCACTTCGCTGAGTTCGGAATCATTGTCGGGCAAGGCCGGCAACGGGTGGACGGTCTGGTGGACTTATTGGATGACGAGGCCCTGGCGTTACCAGCCAATGCTCGTCTGGCACTCGCCGCTCTCGTGAACCAACTGAAGGAATTGGACCAGCAGGTCGAGGCCATCGAGCGTGAGCTGGCTCTCATCCAGAGAACTAATCCGATGGCGAAGTTGTTGTCCTCCATTCCCGGCATTGGTCCCATAACGGCCACGGCTCTCGCTGCGACCGTGCCGGACCCGACAATGTTTCGCTCCGGGCGAGAGTTCGCGGCCTGGCTTGGCCTGACACCTAAGCAGAATTCAACTGGCGGGAAGGATCGGCTGGGCAGGATAACAAAACAGGGCGATTCCTATCTCAGGCACTTGCTTGTGATCGGAGCACGTAACGTCGTTCGGTACCCAAAGGCACGCTCCAGGGTCGGAGGCGGCTGGATCGAAGCCCTGCTTGAACGGCGTCGGCCCATGGTGGTCGCCATCGCCGTTGCCAACAAAATGGCCCGGATCATCTGGGCAATGATGACCACCGGGGAATTCTATCGGCCTAAGCTCGCGGCTTAACTTTCCGCGTATCCTGGCCACCTTATGGTGTGAGGGCAAATGACAGCATGATGGAAACCGGCGGAGCTGGGGATCGAGCAAGCCCGAAGAGCTTTAAGCGCACAAGCGCGACCCGTTGATGAGGCCTCGATCCGCGATCTCCATCAGGGCCAGCGGCCATGGCATCGGTCGCACTAACAGGCCGTATACATGAACGCACCCGACCGGTATCCAAA
>NZ_LBJW01000046.1:0-1425 GCF_028128865.1 Bradyrhizobium sp. CCBAU 11357
CGCCACTTGGCGTACAAAACCCGAGACTCTAACTGCCGCTGGATGAAAATGCAGTGGCAGGTCAGGAGCATTGCCCCGACCAGAGCACATCTTGCTCCGGTTCTCTCGTCCTTTCAGGCGTTGATTTCCTTCGTCGCAGCGCTTACTGGCGGCGTGACCGCCACAGCCCGGACCCGCTTCCCATCCATCCCGTCCACCAGGGCCATCAACTGCGCGGATTCATCTGTATCCGATGATGCCCGATTCCGCGGCCAGCAGAACTTCGCTTTTTCAAGGCGTTTCAAATAGAGGCACACGCCAGAGCTATGCCACCATACGATCTTGATTCGGTCAGCCCTTTTCGCTCGGAATACATAAAGCGCCCCGTCGAACGGATCTGAGCCGGCATCGCGCAGTAGCGCAACAACGCCAGCGATACCCCTTGCGGAAGTCAACTGGATCGCTGGCCAGGAACACCTTCACGCCGGAGGGGATCATGCCGAACGGACCGGCCGGATCACCCGCTGCAGCTGCGCCTCGTCGACGTCACGCCGGCACGCACGATCACCTCGCCAATGGAGGCAATCTCGATCACTGCCTCTGACATGCACGCCACCGCGATTTCGCGACTCGAAGGTAGGTTCGTTCGCCCGAGCATCGCGACGCCAGACGAAG
Organism: Bradyrhizobium sp. CCBAU 11357; assembly: GCF_028128865.1. Classification (NCBI taxonomy): domain Bacteria; kingdom Pseudomonadati; phylum Pseudomonadota; class Alphaproteobacteria; order Hyphomicrobiales; family Nitrobacteraceae; genus Bradyrhizobium; species Bradyrhizobium sp. CCBAU 11357. The sequence continues at coordinate 655 of NZ_LBJW01000046.1, forward strand.
AGTGCCGATCTGATGGGCGATCCCCGATACACTCGCGCCAGGCTCCTGCGCCTCTGCCACAACTTGCCATGAACTCGTCCGACCAGCGTCGGCGAAGCTGTCGCGGCGCCCCCTCAAGACGTCGTCGACAGCTTCAATCATATGGAACGCGGACGATTACATGAAACCGGAGGCGTTCTTTGCTCTGCAAATGCCAGGCCGGTACGACACGGTCTTTGGTAAAGCGCTGAATCGCAGCGCGGACCGAAACGTCGAGAAGGGTGGCCGGCAAGCTGGCTGGTTTGGCATAGCGTTTGCTCCTGTAGCCCAGCACTCGGATCGGTCAGTCATGTGGCCGGCCCTGTGCGGGGTCTCACGCCAGGACCGATTTGTCGCGTAATTGACGCATGTAGGCGAAAGGCGACGAGTCGGATATTGTAGGCATAAGCGCGCTTGAACTGGTAGCGCTGAAAGTTGCAACTCATTCTCGTCGGATGGTTGTGGGCATCTCGCTTCCTCCGCGATCTCTAGGCCAGGTGACGCTGCTTTTGTTCTTCGAGTGTCGGGCGGCACGCGTTGAAAATGAACTCTCTATTGCAAAGCTCAACACCAACACGTCCCTGAAGTCATGCCTTCATACCGCACGCTGCATGTAGTCTCTTGGCGATCGTGGCACCGGAGAATTGGGATTAGTGCAGAAAACAGCGTCTGCGCCGTTAGCATTGCGTAACATGCGCGCACCCGCGTCGGCAGGCGCTCAAGGCCAACGCTAGCATGAATCAAATGGGCTAG
>NZ_LBJW01000047.1:0-1550 GCF_028128865.1 Bradyrhizobium sp. CCBAU 11357
CCGCTTCTGGCCGATTTTGTTGCAAAAGTCGGCGAGATAGCGGCTTGCGGTTGGATTCTGAAATTGGGCTCGTATGCTCTGCCCGCCTTTCCGACAGGGCGGCGACAACGCATCGGCACTAACGCCTGATACACGAAGCAACGAGACGCTACGCAACCCGCAACCGGGATATATCCGGCGGTTGGATCGTCAGCTTGGCGAGGCGGCGCAGGTTCTGAGCGATCGCCGCGAGCGTGAACTCGAACTGGGCGCCTGCCGGCCCCCTCAGCCTCAGTCGGCCCATCCGAAGGATCCGCTTCAGATGGGCAAAGAGCATCTCCACTTTCTTTCGGTCGCGGCGCGTCTGCTCATAGGCGGCGGTCTTGGCAATGGCACGGGCGACGTCGCGCGCCGCCTCGTGAATATGCCGCGTGATCTTGCGGCTCGGTGATTTCGGACAGCACCTCGGCTTGAGCGGACAAGAGCGGCAATCAGTGACGCGTGAGAAGTACGAGACCATGTTGTCGCCGCGAGCTTTGCGCTTTCTGTTTGATCTCGGCGCGATCTTGCCATTGGGGCAGACGTAATAATCGTGCTCGTTGTCGTAGATGAAGTCCTCCCGGCTGAACGTGCCATCATCGCGTTTCGACTTGTCGATGACGGGGACATGCGGTGCGATGCCCTTCTCATCGACCAGGAAGTGAAGGTTGGGTGCCGAGCCGTAGGCCGTATCGCCGACGATCCAGTCCGGTTTGATCCCGAACGTCGCCTGGGTGCGCTCAATCATGGTCTGTGACGCGCCGACTTCCGCCTGCCGGATCGCCCGGGATGCCTCCACATCCATGATGATGCCGAACTTCACGTCGATGAGGTAATTGTCGGCGTAAGCGAAGAACGCAGCATTGCGCAACGCACCGGTCCATTGCGCTGCCGGATCGGCAGGAGCCACGAACTTCGGCATGACGTCGGTCGCAGCGCCCCACGCCGGATCGTCGAGGCTGGCAAGATAGTCCTGCACGGCCCGTCTTGCCGTCGCCGGGTCGAGGTCGCGGCTCCATTTGCTGCCGGGCGTCGAACGGCACTTGTTGGCGTCCGCTGCAATCAGGCTGGCATCGACTGCGAAGCCGCTGCCGCCAACAAGATCAGCTCGGATGCAGGCTGCGACGACGCGTTCGAACACGCGGCGAAACACGTCGTGCTGCCGGAAGCGCTCGTTCCGGGCGCGCGTGAAAGCCGAATGATCGGGAATCTTGTCTTCGATCCCGAGGCCGCAGAACCAGCGATAGGCGAGATTGAGCTGGACCTCACGGCAAAGCGCGCGCTCGGAGCGAATGGCGAATACGTACCCGAGGATGAGCATCCGGATCATCAGTTCCGGATCGACTGAAGGCCGTCCCGTATGCGAGTAGTACGGGGCGAGCTCTGTTCGAGCCCAGGACAGATCCAGCACGGCAGCGATCTGTCGGACCTGGTGGTCGTCCGGCACTACGGCCTCGAGATCGAACGCATAAAACAGTTGGCTCTGCTCACTCTTGCGCCGCCCCATCATCGAACTGCTCCGTCGATGGCCC
>NZ_LBJW01000048.1:0-2183 GCF_028128865.1 Bradyrhizobium sp. CCBAU 11357
GAGCTCGACGGGCGCGGATCTGAGCGTCACCGGCAAGGCCGACCTGCTCAAGGCCCTCGGCCTGACCTCGTCGGTGGGCGGCGGCAACGCCACCGTCAACGTCGCACGGACGACGAGTGCGACCTCGCTGGGTGCAACAATCACGGACGGTTCGTCGCTGAACGTCAATGGTCACGTCATCTCGTTCAAGAACGCGCCGATCCCGGGCTCGACCGGTGCTCCGAGCGTTCCGACCGGATATGGTACCAGCGGCAACGTCCTTACCGACGGCGCCGGCAACTCGACGGTCTATCTGCAGGGCGGCACGGTCAACGACGTCTTGAAGGCGATCGACCTCGCCACCGGCGTGCAGACCGCGACGATCAACGCCAACGGCACCGCGACACTGGCGACGGCCTCCGGCCAGACCAACTCGTCGATCAACGCCTCCGGCCTGCTCAAGATCTCGACCGGCGTCAACGCCGATCTGGCGATCACCGGCACCGGCAATGCGCTGAACGCGCTCGGCCTCGCCGGCAACACCGGGACTTCGACCGCGTTCACCGCGGCCCGTACTTCCGGCATCGGCGGCATCAGCGGCAAGACCTTGACCTTCACCTCCTTCAACGGCGGCACGGCGGTCAACGTCACCTTCGGCGACGGCACCAACGGCACGGTCAAGACGCTCGATCAGCTCAACACCAAGCTGCAGGCCAACAACCTGACGGCGACGATCGACGCCAACGGCCTGCTGACGGTCTCCACCACCAACGACTACGCGTCCTCGACCATCGGTTCGAGCGCCGCGGGTGGTGCGATCGGCGGCACGCTGACGACCTCGCTGACGTTCTCGACGGCTTCCAGCCCCGTCCAGGACACGGTTGCCCAGACCGCGCGTGCCAATCTGGTGTCTCAGTACAACAACATCCTGAACCAGATCGACACGACGGCGCAGGACTCCTCGTTCAACGGCGTCAACCTCTTGAACGGCGATCAGCTCAAGCTGGTGTTCGACGAGACCGGCAAGTCGAACCTCAGCATCACCGGCGTGACCTACAACTCCAAGGGTCTGGGCCTTGCTGCGCTGACCAGCGGCGTCGACTTCATCGACAACGCTGCCACCAACAAGGTGCTGACCAACCTGAACGCCGCGTCGAGCACGCTGCGCTCGGAGGCCTCGAGCCTCGGCTCGAACCTCTCCGTGGTGCAGGTTCGTCAGGACTTCAACAAGAGCCTGATCAACGTGCTGCAGACCGGCTCGTCCAACCTGACGCTGGCCGACACCAACACTGAGGCGGCCAACAGCCAGGCGCTGTCGACCCGCCAGTCGATCGCGGTCTCCGCGCTGTCGCTGGCCAACCAGTCGCAGCAGAGCGTGCTGCAGCTGCTCCGCTAAGTCGCGGACGACATCGCAAGCAAGATCCGGCGGCGGGGCTTCGGCCCCGCCGCTTTCTTTTTGCGCCGCCACCAAATGCCCTCTGGCGCGATGGAGGCGATGCGTCGGGTCCAGCGAATTGCTCACTCTGAGTTATGGTTGACAAGTAGCAAACGCTTCATCGGCGCATGAAAAACATCATCTGATCATGATGATAGGGGCCGAGCCCATCTGGCCGCATCGCTGTTATGGTGAATCCGGACGAGGACTGCCGCGACACGCTTCATGCTTTGTTAGCCCTCGACGTTCACCGTCCCGAGCATCGATTAATCCTAATCGAAGTTTTGTTGCGTTGCGTACCAGAAGGGTAACACTCAATGTCCGGTATCGTCCTCTCCTCGTCGGTTCGTCAGAACCTGCTCTCCCTCCAGTCCACCGCTGATCTTCTCGCTACCACGCAAAGCCGCCTGTCGACCGGCAAGAGCGTCAACTCGGCCCTGGACAATCCCACCAACTTCTTCACCGCCCAGTCGCTCGACAACCGCGCCAGCGACATCAACAACCTGCTCGACGGCATTGCCAACGGCGTGCAGGTGCTGCAGGCCGCCAACACCGGCATCACCTCGCTGCAGAAGCTGATCGACTCCGCAAAGTCGATCGCCAACCAGGCGCTGCAGACCACCGTCGGTTATTCCACCAAGTCCAACGTCTCCACCACCATCTCCGGTGCGACCTCGGCCGACCTGCGTGGCACGACCTCCTATGCCAGCGCCACGGCGAGCAGCAACGTCGTGTATAGCGGTGCGGCCGGCGGCGTCACCGCGGCAAC
>NZ_LBJW01000049.1:0-2306 GCF_028128865.1 Bradyrhizobium sp. CCBAU 11357
GGAGCCTCAAACGGCGCCCACACCTTGGCACTCTCGTGCCGGTGGAGGAGCCGTCCACAGCATCAGAAGCGGACCATAGCAGTGTCAAGAGCAGCAACACTGGCCTTTCCTATCCTTGAGTTCGCATTGATTTTGAACTTATGCGGAACACCACGAACTAGTGAAGAGGTTCACATAATTCGTTCCTGCCTAGGAGTAAGCTGAATCTGGAATTTGCGGTGGGAATATCTCTAAACAAAAGAGGAACTCCCATGAAAAGACAATTCCTGATCGTGACTGCCATCACCAGCATCGGAAGCTTGGCGATCAATCAAGCCAACGGTTGTACATTGCAACTGCCAGCTTTCGAAATCACAGGATTCCCGATCACCCGGCATCAAGTAGCCGTGCTGGGCTCAACCCAAGTAGAGGAGAGTGCGGCTACGCCAACGCTAATGTTAGGTGAGATGCCGGCTTCTCCTAGTCAGATTGCAATTCTGACGCCGCGCGCGAAAACGATAAAGATTGCTGGGGCGGCAGCGGATGATCTCAGTCTGCTCACCGTTGGCACGGCGGGACTTGGCTTGCACAAGGGAGCTAGGCGGGCATCGTGCGGCTCTGAGTGATCTTCGGATCAAGCGACCCACGCAAACGGGCTGGGAAACGGAGGTTTCCATGACCAGTTCCAATGGACGCCCGGCGTATCCTTATCGATTGATCGTAGCGCGCACGGTGCGATTGTGTACGGTCACATTCTTAGGCATCAGCACAGCCTATTCACATGACCTGATGCGACCAGAACTGAACGCTTGGTTCAAAAGTCTCAAGAACAAGGCAGGTGAGCCGTGCTGTGACGGTGGGGACGGCCAATATGCCGAGGCCGAGTGGGATGTGACAAAAAATGGCTATAGAGTCCTTCTGAAACATCCGCATTGGCCAAACGAACCCGGGCAGTGGTTTGACGTGCCAAACTCTGTCGTGCTCAACCGCCAGAACCTCAGCGGCAGGGCGATGGTTTGGTGGTCGCCGTCCTACGCAGATGGAAGAATGACTCCGATGTGGCGCTGCTTCATTCCCGGACCGGAGGGATGATCCTGCCCTGGGAAACAATTGCACCGTAAGTCCGCCAAGGGTCAATCGCATCGGTTTAGCCGTTTAAGTTAGGTCGGGTCCACCCCTGACAGCCGACATATCCTCGGCCGTGCGATGCGGCAGCGATGGGCCATCAACGGACTCATGCGTCAATCAATCACCTCGTCGGCCCGTGCGAGGAGCGTCGACGGCACGTTGATACCGATAGCGCGCGCGGTCTGCAGATTGATTGCGAGCGTGAGCCGAGCTGGTTCTTGAAACGGCAGCTCGGCAATTTTTGTGCCTTTCAGAATGCGGTCAACATACTCGGCAGTCCGGCGGTAGTTTTCCACAAGGTCAATGCCATAGGACATTAACGCCCCATTTTTTGTCTCAAACGCAAAAGTATGCATTGCAGGCAATTTCATTGATATGCATTCATCGATAATTGCGCGACCGTTCGCAACCGTTAGAGGGTCGGCGGCCACAATGATAGCGGCCGCGTGTTGGTTCTGTGCCGCTGCCAGCGCTCGCGAGATATCGTCCGCTGCTTTGATCGGTAATGAAAGCAGTTCGATCCCGAGAATATGCGCCGCTTCTTTCGTCTTCGTTTCGAGTAAGACCTGCTGCGGGTTCGTCGGAACCCACATCAGGGCTGCTATGCGCATTGTTGGGACAATTTCGTGCAGCATCTCAAAACGCTTGGCGGCCAGAGTGTCATTGAATGTCGTGAAGCCCGTTATGTTTCCTGTCGGATGGGACAGGTCCTTCGTAAAACCAAGGGCGATAGGATCGCCGCTTATGGCGCCCACAATCGGGATGTTTCCAGTTGCATTCATAAGCGCACGCGTCGTCGTCGAGGTGGTCGATACGATTACGTCGGGCGCGATCTCTGTCAATTCGGTGGCAGCTTGATGGATGCGCTCGCCACTATTGGAACCAAAACGAACATCGATCTGAAAGTTCTTACCTTCCGTCCAACCCAACTCTTGTAGCCTTAGCTTGAACGCGGCCAACCGCTTCGCAGCTTCCGCGTCGTCTTCGGCCGAGGTGCTCAGAAATCCGATACGTCGTGCGCGATTGACCGTCTGAGCGAGCGCGACCCCGGGGCACGTTGCTAATGCGCTACCGAGAAGGGTAATAAATTCCCGCCGCCTCATCAGCTTTTCCCCCAATGGTGGGAAGCAACTGTGTATAGCACAAGTTTAAGCGCGAACGATGCGGAGCATGATAGAAAAACCGGCCGCTCGGGTCCG
>NZ_LBJW01000050.1:0-2471 GCF_028128865.1 Bradyrhizobium sp. CCBAU 11357
TCTGTCCGTCCTTCTTCGGGCCGGACTCTAACTCCTTCTGGAGGAAATACGCAGTGGCAGGTCACAATCGCAAGCAACTCGACTCAGTATCCGCCTCCGTTCATTTCAAGCCGATCATCTCGCTACGCCGGCAGCCGGTCAGAGCAAGCTGGCGAACGATGTCCGCTATCGTGGCGTACTTCTCCTGCTCTGCGGCGCCGCGAAGCATCCGACCAAGTATTCGATACTCCGCCTCTGATAGCCGACGCTTTCGCACGTTGTCCTTTGGCTTGCGGATGCCATGGGCGGGATTGGTGTCAATAATGCCCGCTTCGACAGCGTAGGTAAGGATCCCGCCGAGAAGGCCAACGGTGCGGGTGGCCGCTCCTGCGCCGCCTCGGACGATTGCTTTTCCGCGCAGCTTCTTGGTCTTCACCGAAACCCGCGCCTTTCCGGCCATGATGTCCTTGAGGACCTTGTTAATGTCGGTCTTGGTGAGATCCTTGACTCGCCTAGTCCCTATGAGGGGAATGATGTGTCGCTCAATCCGGCCCGTATCGGTGACGATCGTTGAGGCCTTCTTCGGTCTTCCGCCCTTCCCTAGAATGAGACCAGCCTGGAGATCAGCGAAGTAGCGGGTGCATAGCTCCTTCACCGTGAGCGCCTTGTGATCCAGCTGGCGATCTTCGGGATCCTCACCGCCAGCCACGCGGCCGAGCTGCACCTTTGCCTCTCGGCGGGCCGTCTCGGGCGCCCAAACAACAGCCAACCACAAAGAGACAGCGCAAATTTGCGCCGGCTTCATAGACCGACGCGGCTCGAAAACTGAATCATTGAGTTACGGAGGTGTAGGCCGCTTTGCGGAAACCTGCATTCAGTTCGTCACGTTGTTGACCTTGAATCTCTTGGCCGATCGTCTTCGTGGGCGTTATCACCGAAAACATGATGAATCCTCCCGCTTTGCGAGGAAGGATGAAATACTCAGCTATTGCCGACTTCTCGGAGTCCTCACAGGAGGACATGCCCCGGAAGACGACTTCACTATCGACAAGCTCGCTGTTACGCGCGGAGGCAAACTTCCCTTTGCAGTCTTTTGCATCGTTCCCAACGATTGCCGCAGCCACGTCAAGCCCAGCCACATTGGGTTGCGGGGGAATAATGCGAACGAACCCAGTTGCGTTGTCGGCTTTCCAAGCCGCCCCGGTAGATGCAAGAGCAACAGGCGTCTGAGACCGGCTAACTAGGCTCGGATGAGACAACGAGGTTGCTTTAAGAATAAAGTTTGAGGCCAACTGCATTGCCTCCAACTGCAATTCTGCCGAGCCTTCTTGGGGACGCGTCGGTTCCAAGCTGGATGCTGTGGTTGGCGAAGAACTTGGTCCCATTGGCTTGGGAGGTAGGTTCGAACTAACCGCCGCCGTGAAGTCGGTGGCTGCTGCAACACCTCCAGCATTAATCGTCTTCACGCAGCTTACGAGCGCAGGAATGAGAACTGATGTTCCGCTCAAATCAAACTGGAAAAGATTGCCTTGGGCGAATGCAGACATAGTGCGTGCTGCGCGGAAACTCTTAATCAGAGCAGAATTGTCCGGCATTGGAACGAAAACCATCGTTCCCGATATGGCTGCAGCATCCACGTTGAATGTATTCCGGCCATCAAAGCTTAAAACGATCGGAAACTTTTGCCCTTGGGATAGAGTCCAGCTTTGGTGCGTGAACGCGAGCATCCAACTATAGTTCTTGGTGACAAGAACCCCAAAATTAATGCCGCTCTTGTAGTTCGCGCTCGCAATGCAATTCGAGAACTGGCCTGTCTTATCGTCCGTATAAGCTCCACCCGACCATCCGGCGACGGATATCCTGCCGTAGGGACCGCGTGCCTGGACCGGATTCACAATAGTGACGAACAGAACTAGTGCGGCAATTATAGCACGCATGGAACTCCCCCCCGTAGCCTCAGGTTGGCATCCCATCTTTCCAAAAACTTAAGCGCCGTCAAGTATTAGCCGCAGTCACGCCACAGCTACGTCTTCTTCCTCGGGCCCGCCGCACAATCATCGACCATCGGCCGGCAGTGGCCGCTTCAACGCGCTTAACCCAAGGCGCGCGCATAGAGGCGGCCATCCTCGATTGGGACCGCCTTGTGCTGCTCTTTCACAAGGTCGAGAAACGGCTAAAAGAGGCTGGTATCACTCAGACAAAGGTGCCGCCGCCCAAGATCATGATGCCGCTCCTCGAACACGCCACGATGGAATACGAGGACGATCTGCATACGATGTATGCGAACCTCTTAGCGTCCGCGCTTGATCCAGCGAGCGAGATTGAGAAGAAATTCGTCTCGGTGCTTGCCGGATCGAGCGGCACCGATGTCAATGTTTTGCGATCCATGTTCGCCGAATGGATGTACTACGAGGATAAAGCGATCAGGAAGAAGGGCGAAACCCGCTACAGTTCGGGTGTGTCGAGCACGAACGAGACTGCCGTCATCACGT
>NZ_LBJW01000051.1:0-2584 GCF_028128865.1 Bradyrhizobium sp. CCBAU 11357
AAAATCTCATATCGGGAACTGCTCCCGCACACCCGATTAAGCAAAGCCCTCGCAAGCGGGAGAGGGAGCGCACTGTTCCTGGCGGCCACACCTCGACCTCATCTCACACCATCAGCTGATCGTCGCGCCGCCGTCGATCACCATGGTCTGGCCGGTCATGAAGTCGCCGGCCTTCGAGCCCAGGAACACGGCCGCGCCCGCGATCTCGTCGGGGATGCCGATGCGCAAGAGCGGCGAGCGCGAGGTCGAGGCTTTCAGGTTCTCCGGATTGTCCCACAGCGCCTTTGCGAAATCGGTCTTGATCAGGCCGGGCGCGATGCAGTTCACGCGGATGTTGTGCTTGCCGTATTCGCAGGCGAGGTTGCGCGCGAGCTGCATGTCGGCGGCTTTCGAGATGGCGTAGGCACCGAGGATGGTCGAGCCCTTGAGGCCGCCGATCGAGGAGACGATGATGATCGAGCCGTCCTTGCGCTCGATCATCTGCGGCACCACCATCGAGATCAGCCAGTTGTTCGCGACGATGTTGTTGTCCAGGATCTTCCTGAACTGATCGTCGGAAATGCCGGCGAGCGGGCCGTAATACGGATTCGAAGCCGCATTGCAGACCAGCACGTCGATCTTGCCGAAGGCTCGGTTGCTCTCGTCGACGAGGTTTTGCAGGTTCTCTTTCGACGAGATGTTGGCGGCGACCGCGACCGCGGTGCCTTTGCCGAATCTGTCATTGATGCCTTTCGCCACCTGCTCGCACACGTCGGCCTTGCGCGAGGAGATCACCACCTTGGCGCCGTGCTCGGCCATGCGCTCGGCGATTGCGAGCCCGATGCCACGCGTCGATCCCGTGATGACGGCGACTTTTCCCTTCATGTCGAACAAGGTCATGCTTCTCTCCCAGATTGATTTTTCGTATTCAGTGTCAGGCCAGCTTCTTGACTTCCGGTCCCGCCGGCTGATGCATTGCCGCGTGCGCGGGATCCGCGATCCACGGCTGCTGATTGACCATCGGCAGCCGCCAGAGGGTGCGCTCGGGGCTTGCGAAATGATCGAGCCGCGTCACCGACACATTGTCGATATCGAATGCGAGCCCCTGCTCCGGCCGGTCACCGAGCGCAAGACCGACCGCCGCCTTGATGGTGCCGCCATGCGCCACCGCGATAATGTCCTGCCCGGCCGCCTCTCTGTTGATCCGCTCGATGGTGCGGCGCGTGCGGTTGTAGAGGTCCATGAAGCTTTCGCCGCCGGGTGCGGGCTCGTTGATGTCGGCGAACCAGCTCGCGCCGACGGGGCGGCTGGCAATGAACTGGGCGCGGTTCATGCCCTGCCAGCGGCCGAGGTTCTGCTCGGCGAGATCCGCCTCCCACTTCATCGCTTCCGGCCTTGGAAAACCTGCGGCCCAGATCGCCTCGGCAGTTTGATGGGTTCGCACCAGATTGCTCGAATACCAGACCGCCTGGCGTGGCAGCACCTTGGCAACAGCATTGAACACGTAGATATCGCTGGTGTCGCAGGCGATGTCGCTCTGCCCGTAGATGTTGCCGCCGTCGTTGCGCACCGGCGCGTGACGGACCCACCACCACCGCGTGATGACCACCTTCGGCTTGTCTGCACCTGCCATCGAAACCCTTCCATCCCGTCTGATGTCGCTGTACGTGAGTAGCGAACGTGTCTCAAGACACTTTGCCGTTTGAAATCTTGTTTGAAATTCCGTCGCACGGCAAGCGTTGTGCGCGAGCAAAAGGGAGAAACGCATGGGCCGCCTGCAAGGCAAATCCGTCATCATCACCGGCGCCGGCAGCGGCATCGGCCGTGCGGCTGCGCTGCTGTTCACCAGGGAAGGCGGCAAGCTGATCGCGGTCGATCGCACCGAAGCTGTGAAGGAGACGGTCGAGGGGATCAAGAAGGCCGGCGGCGTCGCGGAAGCGATGGTTGCGGATGCCGGCTCCGAAAAGGACGTCATCGCAATGATCGACAAGGCCGTGAAGACGCACGGCCGGCTCGATGTCATCTGGGCCAATGCCGGCGTCTCCGGTGGACTCGTTCCGCTCGCGGAGCAGACCGTCGAGCATTGGCAGGAAGTCCTGCGCGTCAATCTGATCGGGCCGTTTCTGGCGGTGAAATACGCCATGCCGCATATGGTCAAGCAGCAGTCCGGCGCGATCGTGCTGACCGCCTCTGTCGCGGGTCTCAAGGCCGGCGCGAGCGGGCATCCCTATGCCGCGAGCAAGGCCGGCGTGATCAGCCTGGTGCAAACGACGGCCTATTCGCTCACCGGCACCGGCGTGCGCATCAATGCGGTCTGCCCCGGCCTGATCGAAACCGGCATGACCAAGCCGATCTTCGACCGCGCCAAGGAGCGCGGCACCCAAGACAAGATCGGCCAGCTCAATCCGCTCAAGCGCCCCGGCCAGCCCCACGAGCTCGCGGCGATGGGACTGTTCCTGGCGAGCGACGAGGCCTCGTATGTCAACGGGCAAGCGTTCCCGGTGGATGGCGGCTTGACGGCATCGATGCCGTATACGGGCAAGCCGGTTTAGCTCGCACTCATGTCCCGGACGCGACGCAGCGCGCAAGCGTTGCGGCGCAGAGT
>NZ_LBJW01000052.1:0-3196 GCF_028128865.1 Bradyrhizobium sp. CCBAU 11357
CTCCCAGTCGAGGGATTTACGCAGCGCCAACTCTAGCCAAAAATGGTCCAGTTTGCCGGCCTCAGATCACAATCGGTACAGGCGGCCGGCTTCGCTCGGAATCCACGGCCGACTTCGTCGGAATGCGCACCCCTGCTAGGAACGACAAACTTGAAGCAGTTTGGTCTACCTCCTCGTGAACAAGTCACGCCCCGTCATTTTATGAAACTGCCAGTCCGATCCCACGTAATATAGTGTCCACCCAGCTGGAATCTTATTAGTAGCTACACGACCATTCCAAATCGTGATTGTTTTGCAGTCTGGGGCCGCGGGTGCCGTCCAATTGACGTAGAAATCTATTCTGTTTGCCGTGACGACGCCTGCGACAGGGTAAGGCTGTCCCCGGCACGAAAATCCAGTCGCGTTGTTGACATACGTTCCCGCGAAATTCCCTGTTGACGGGTCTAGCATCTGGATCGAGAGAAACGAGCCCCTTTGATTCACCCATGTGGAGGGGACGGGCAACTGCGCGTGAGCCGATACCGATATGACGGCAAAGAGCAGAAGCACAAACAAGCGTATCATGGTATTCCCCTAGGCATTAGGCAACTGCACAACGCTGCCGGATATAGATTCGCTCTCATGATGCGGCCATGCAATTCGCTTCCACAATCAACCCAGAAGCGCACCCCGTCCACGAAAAGTTCTCGCTTCCTAGTTTCGCCAGATTCTCCAGAGGTGGATTTGCCGACGGCCTTATTTCGAGCGACGTTGGGTATCGACCTCTTGAGAATGCTCAAAGAGCGAACGAAGCAGTGGGTCACAGCGTCTTGAGGTATTCGAGCAGCGCCTTTTTGTCTTGTTCGCTCAAATTCGTCCCGTACTCGTGGCCGCATCGGCTGTTTCCAGAATTGATGTCATTACAATCCGTGACGGATAGTGAGTCACTTTGAGGCTCCTGAGCGGCGGCAAGACCAACGTTTTCGATGTCGTACTTCCGTCCAATGCTAAACTGCGATTTGCGCTGCCCGGATGGTTTGAGCAATTCCGCTAGGGTAGGAACCGAGCCGTTATGAAGATAAGGTGCGGCGGCCCAAATGCCCTGCAGAACGCGGGCCTCGTAGGCGCCCCATTGAGGGAGTCGACTGCGCGATGCTTTTTCTGCCCCCTTCCGCTTGGCTTTTTTGATCTCTTCCGAAGTGCTGACAGCGTCGAACGCCGTTACCAGATCCTGCAGGGTCGGCGGTAGTCGTACCAACCCCAGAGACTCCGGGGTCTCCGACGACCCCGGATCTGGTGACGCCGCGACCCGTGCGTTGGTGGAAGGGGCACCACCGGCTAGCAGGTGTTCTGCGATCGAACCAGTGACCGAGGTCGCGAGAATGTTAAGAACCTGATCCCTTTCCTTAAGAGGAGCGGTTGCGAAGGGAATGTACGCTCCGTTCAGGACGCCTGTCTTCGCTTTCCAGGCGAGAACATCGTACTCACGTGTATCGGTACCGACGTTCTGGACCACGGTTCTCCACGTTTTGATGAATGGAAAGCGCTGCTCGCCGTATTCAATCCCATGACAACCGCTGCATCCCCCTTCATCCGAACCTCGTTCGAAAATCATCTTACCCCGGATGGCTAAGGCAGCGTCAATCTTCCAGGGCCATTTCGGAGGGCCGATTCGCTTCACGAGGTTTTCAAGCTCGCTAAGGCCGTCGAAATTGGTGGAATTGCCATTGAGGAAATTGATGACCGCTCCCTGACGCTTCGGCTCGAACGTAGCGAACACCCCTAAAACCTCGCCAACGTTCCGGGCCAGCCCCAAGATGTCACTTCCGTTCTTTGCAAATCCCGGCCATTGCGTCTTGTCCTGCCGCGGCGCATTCCAAAGGAATGGGTATCTCACGGGAGCGTCAGCGGTTTTTATGTTTTCCGGGATCATGAAATCGGGTGGCGGACCGATGTCCAGTCCGGATAACCGGTTGAAGATCATCCCGACAGCATCCAGACGGCCTACTCCCCAGCCGCTTTTGGGCAGGGCTCGCACCACAAGCGTGTGAAACCGCAAGTACCACCTGTCTACCTGCCGGCGAAGATCCTCAAGATCAGCCGTATCGGGATTTGCGGACTGCAGAACAGCTGCAGCAAACGGAGCAAACGAGTCATCGCTAGCAAGCACATCGCCGACAGCCTTGTCCAAATCACCAAGCAGCGTGTAGAAGTCCACGAGTCCGGGACCGCCATCGACACGATACACATTGCCTTCCACTTCGATCTGGCGCGTATGACATGCGGAGCAGGTCATTCCGACAATTTGGAAACCTTCAGGACCGGAGGCATGAAAGCCGACGGGAAGACTGGCCTTGTTGCCAGGATTGGGGAGATAGCCGTACCGCGACAAACCATCGGCCAGGAACGGTTGTCCGTTCCTTTGCTTTAGAGCCTGCATCCAGGAGAGCGCGATCAAACGCGAGCCCTGATCGCGCACATAGAAGTCCGCTCTCGCCGTCGCGGTCCACTCTGCACCTTGGTCAACGTAGAATGGAATAGCGTCCGCGCCCTGTGCGCTCGATCTTGTCGTGGTAGCAACGGTTAAGCCGATCAGAAAGAGAACACGGAGCATCGTATGGCCCACCGTCTTTTAAACTCGCCCGAAGAGTTGTTCGCGGCCTAACCCCCTCTCGCCGTTGCGGCAAGTTGATCTCAGTCCTCTAGCCTAGCCTCCGACGGCAGTCTAGCATCAGAGGGCAGGTCGCTTGATGATTTGGTATTAAAGACCCATCAAGTTCAACCTACCAAGTTTTGTCGTGATGTCGGCTGCCTCTGCATCGCCCACCAATGGAAATCGCAGAACCTGCGCCATAATCCGAGGGCTCGCGCATGGCCTCATGCGTCGCATCCAGACCCACACAGCCGTCAGCCCGTCCTTGGCCTGCACCGCTGCATCGCGCCGGTCGGTTTTTACTCGATCCCCGGCCTTCATCGGGATCAGCGAGGGATCCACGACGTGGCAGTCGTGCCCCAGTCCGTTCAGTTGTCGCGATGCAGGCCATATCTGCAGAGACCGGCGGGCTCAATACGGTGCGCCTTCGAGCACCCGGCGAGCCAAATCGTTCTGCAGGACTACATTCATGCCGTGACCGACGCTGAGGTCCGTGTGGACTGTTTGTCCAAGTGATCGGGGAGCTGGCGCCACAATGGTCGATCACGCGCCCTGCAGGCCATG
>NZ_LBJW01000053.1:0-3784 GCF_028128865.1 Bradyrhizobium sp. CCBAU 11357
TTCAGCTTGCCGGCAAGGTGGACTGGGACTGGATCGACGGCGAGATCGCACCACTCTACAGCGGGAACGGCCGGCCCGGCATCACGACCCGCTTCATGATCGGGCTGCTGCTGCTCGAGCACATTTACGGCCTGTCCGATGAGGGGGTGTGCGAGCGCTGGGTCCACGACCCGTATTTCCAGTGCTTCACCGGCGAAGAGTTCTTCCAGCACGCCTTTGCGCACGAGCGTTCGGACCTGAGCCACTGGCGCAAGCGGCTCCGCGACAAGCTGGAGCTGCTGCTGGCCGAGAGCCTGCGGGTGGCGCACGAGGCCGGCTCGTTACGCGGCCAAGACCTCAAGCGGGTCACCGTCGATACCACGGTGCAGCCAAAGGCATCACCTTCCCGACCGATGCCAAGCTGCTGCACGCGGCGATCAAAGGGCTCAACCGTCTGGCGAGGACGCACGGGATCAGGCTGCGGCAGTCCTATCTTCGCATTGCCAAGACCGCGGCCATGATGGCGGGGCGCTACGCTCATGCCAAGCAATTCAAACGGCATCAGCGGCAGTTGCGCATCCTGCGCAGCCGCTTGAGCCGGATCATCCGCGATATCCGCCGCAAGATCAAGGTCAGGCCGTGCTCGAGAACGCCTTCGCCCTCCCGCTCGGCCGGGCCTCCCAGATCCGCTCGCAGCAGCAACGCCAGCGCAGCTGCAACTGTATTCCTTCCATGCTCCGGAGGTCGAGTGCATCGGCAAGGGCAAAGCAGCCGCGCCTTACGAGTTCGGTGTCAAAGCTTCCATCGTCACCAACAACAGCCGTGCTCCCGGCGGGCTGTTCGTGCTGCACGCCATGGCGCTACCCGATAACCCGTACGACGGTCACACCTTGCGGGACATCATCGACCGCACCGAGACACTCACCGGCTGTGCGATCGAGCGGGCCTATGTCGACAAGGGATACCGTGGCCATGACGCGCAGAACCCGCGCCGTGTCTTCATCTCCGGCCAGAAGCGCGGGGCCTTCGGCGTCATCAAGCGCGAGCTGCGCCGCCGCTCTGCCATCGAACCCATCATCGGACACCTGAAGGCCGATGGTCACCTCGGCCGCTGCTACCTCAAAGGACGCGCCGGTGATGCGGCCAACGTCATCCTCTCTGCCGTCGGTCACAACTTCCGCCGTATGCTCGCTTGGCTGAGGGCTCTTTGGTGCCTCTTCCTAGCCACCCTCATCGCAGCCGCCAGCGACCCCTTACCGCTGAAATCAGTTTCTTAACGGACGACTATCTAGTACCCGGAATCAGAGCTGAGTGATACGGCGCCCTTTGAAATGGCGTTGACGGATCTTTTTCTTGGTCCAGACGAAGGGCTCAGCTTTGTCATTGTACGCGTTGACGTAGGCATCGATGTGTTCCTGAAGCTGCTTGGGGCTTGTGAAGGAGGTGCCGCTGAGCGACTGCCCCCCGCAAGATTGAGAACCACACCTTGACCTGGTTGAGCCAGGACACACTTTTTTGTGGGTGTTGAGGTTGTCGAGGATGACGTGAAGCTTCCGGTCCGGAAAAGCCACGGTGACGCTGTTCATGAAGTCGAGAAACTCGACACGGCGACGGCGTTTTGAATGGAAAGGTGGACCTCTCTTGCTTAGGGTATCATCCCGATCTTGAATCACGACTCACGATCCAAGAAAAGTGGGTACTAGGTTCGCGGAACAAATCGTCTGCGCGTTGAGGTTCTTCTACGGTGTGACTCTTGGTCATGACAACATTCCGGAGCGCATCGCCTACGGGGCCTCGCGTGGACGAGTGGTCGTCCGCTTCCGATGATCATCGACACTCCTCTGGCGCGTTTGGCCACCGCGTTGCAGTCGGTCGGGCGGGTCGGCCGCAGCGAACATGCCGGCGAACCTGATCAGCGGATCGTCGTTGCCGGCGGCGCTCAACTTGATCAGTCTGCCGATGAGGATCGCGTAGTTGGTCGAGAACTCTCCCCCCACGGTGCTCTGTCTGCCCAGGTTTTCCCAGAGAACCGGGCGGGGACCACTAACGTGAGGCTCCCCCCCCACCAGCCCCGGTAGGTACTACTGCAAGCTTTTAGCAGTACCCTGCCGGGCATCGGGGACACCCACGCAGGAGGTAGGCCGTGTACTTTCAAATTTACCGCGACACGCGCGATGAGTGGCGTTGGACGCTACTCGCTGGAAATATGCGCAAGATCGCTGAGTCTGGCGAGGGCTATCACAACAGAGCCGATTGCCTTGCGGTCATCGAACTCGTGAAAAGCACCGACCGCGACACTCCGGTGCGGGGGTAACCCCACCCTCATTCGATCAGACTTTCAGGTCGGACAGGCGATAAGATAATTTTCCTCCTCATCCGCCATCCTGTCCGCCCCAGAGTAGAACGCTTGTGGCGGGACGTTCAAGGGTTTGGGCATGACCCGGACAGAAGTCCCGGCCTGTCTGGGCTTGCCTTTTTCATCTCTTTTCAACTGCGGTAACGCGGACGTTTCGGAATTTCCACCCGGACGTGACCCGGACAAATGACCCTCCATTCTCTCCAGATGGCACTCCGGAGCACATTATCCCCCTCCCGCCTGAAGGCTCCACGCCTGAACGCCCGAACGACTGAAAGCCTCGACGCCCGACAAGGTCAGATCGCCGCCGCGCCAAGCGCGGCTCCAAATGTACCGGCGTGGAGGCTTTCAGTCGTTCGGGCGAGCCGCCCAAGCAAAAGGGCGGCCTGTTTGGACCGCCCTACAGCCTCACCGTCTCGCAATGAGTCTCAGCCCGATACGTCTCTCGCCATACGAAGCGCAGGATGCTTTGCCGCCCCGACCAAGCTGTTTGCGCCGCGCCTCTAAGCCGCGCAGATCCCTTCATTTTAGCTTCGAGGCTGGGGCGAAGTGGTCTAGTGCCCTCCGAGAGCGCTTCGCGCAGATCGCCAGAGAGAAATGTGGGGACGGCCTTCGCATCGCGCGCGCCTGCAACCGTCCTACCGATGTGCTCGACAATGTAATCTCCCAACGTGTCGCAGGCCGCCATGACATGACGGGATCATTGGCCGCGTCTGAAAACACATGACCGAACGCCTCACCGACTCAAGAGGGCTCGCCTGGCACACAGATCAACTCATGTCGCCATGTTACCCCATTTATTCAACCCTAGCTCGCCTACCTCCAACTCGAACAGATGCGCACTTAGCGCCATGCGCATCTTGTTCGAGAGGATCGCGATATGGTTCGGTTTGATTTCGATGCCCAGCTTTTTCTTCTGCGCCGTGTCGAACGTCATCAGCTCCAACTCAAAATCAACCTCGGCATACAGCGCGTAGCTTCCGCGTGACCCGGCAGCGGCGCTTTGTCCGTGTGGTGCACAATGGCAGTGATCACGCCCTCGACTTCCGCGAGTTTGCGGAGTTCACATGCTGACAACAATCACGTGTTCGCCTAACCAAGGTACTCGAAGACGATGATCTCACGTTCTTCGACCTCTGGATGAACCGCCCTAGGATTACGTCGACGCGTGCATGCGTCAGGCGCTGATCAAGAAGATGCGCGACATGCATCCTTACGTTGTCGAGATGGAGAAGATCGCAGCCAAGCGCGGCATCACCATCAGGGCCCCCCGTGTGCGAAGATCGGGCCCTTCACTGTGCACGCTCCAAACCGCGAGTGACACATCAAGCGGATTACCGATCTCGGCGATAAAGTACAGATTCTTTCGCACTTTCAGGATTGACGGCTTCTTCTAGAATGAAGGAGCTTTGAATGTACGATGGGAATGCCATGGGTCAGGTGATCCAG
>NZ_LBJW01000054.1:0-3817 GCF_028128865.1 Bradyrhizobium sp. CCBAU 11357
CCACAACTCTCTGAAACCGGAGCCGTCGCCTGATCAAAAGTGCGAAAGATTCTGGACAGTACCGCGTGGCTTGGTCTATCTCGCGGCGGTTGTCGATGTGTTCAGCCGACGGGGTCCTGGCCCATCGCGTCTCGATCACAATGGAGGCGGCCTTCTGCGTCGAAGCGGTCCAGGAGGCGTTGGCGAAGCACGGCAGGCCCGAGATTTTCAACACGGACCAGGGCAGCCAGTTCACCAGCCTCGAGTTCACCGATGTGCTGCTGGACGCGAAGATCGCCATCAGCATGGACGGCAAGGGCGCCTGGCGCGACAACGTGTTTGTTGAGCGGCTCTGTTGCACGGTCAAATACGAAGAAGTTTATCTCCGCGCCTACGACGGCGTGTCCGAGGCGCGAGCATCAATTGCCAAGTATCTGGCCTTCTACAATCAGGGACGCCCTCACTCGAGTCTTGACGGGCGCACGCCCGACGAGGTTTACTTCGGCACGCAAGCTATGGTGATGGCGGCATGACTGTCGCCGACGATATTGTCGTCGCTCTAGTCGGGCTACGCCCTCCCGACGCAACGACAACATCGTAAAGCCCCGCGTTCAGCATAACCCGGCAGGAATCCACTTAAATCCAACGGGGCGCTGTCCAAACCACCGGGGCCAGCTCTGGATGAGCACTAAGTGGCCCCGCCTGGGCAGCGGCGCAAGCTTGTCAAGAATGTGCTGCGGGGCGCCTTCTTTGATCTGTGCGCCGTATGCGTAAACGAAGCCGTCGTCGTTGACGGCCTCGTGTATGTATACTCGATTTAAATTAATTCATCGGGCGTGAGGTCAAGGGCCGCGGCAATCGCCTCGACTTCCTCGCTGTCGTACCCATCGTCAACCGTCTGCTGCTCATTGTGCACCGCACATCATCCCTGCCGCATCCTAAAGATCAACTTTATCTGCACCGGTCTCAGCATGTGCTCCAACACGTTTACGAAAGTGTGAGCGACGAGATTCGATCGAGTATTCTTTCCGGCGCTCGGAGCCATTGCGGCATTTGGCGAGGCTGCAAAGTCTCAGCGAGTGGAAATCAGTTCAGACTCCATATTTCGATGTCTTCGACGGCGCATTGGAATTGCAGGGGCATCAGGCTCCATTCGCCTGGTCGACCCGAGAACGAAATGCTTCGCTTGAACGACATGACGGATCGATACACCGCAGCTCTCGCCGGCAAATCGCCTTTCCTCGTCAAGCCATGGCATAGATGTGGAATCCTAGCAGCTCGACTTGTCCGGTCCTGCCACCTGCCTCGATCCCGCACTTGAAAACTAGGAGGTGTGAAGGTGTTCAGCGAAACGCAGGAACGCGTTCCTTAGCATTGAGTTGTCCTATGTTTGTCGTCTCGATCAATTGCCTAAGCCTGTAGTTGACGGTGAAACGAGGCATCGCTTCACAAAGGCTGGCCGCAAATATCGATGATTGCGGCTTCATAGCGAACAGCCAAAACAGCAACGGCTCAAGCTGTTCGGCCAAGAGACGACGATGCCGCTAGTTGATCCGGCCGCGGGCGCACCAAGACCGGTGGGTGAGCTCTGGACCTATGCAGCGGACGACCGGCCATGGGGCGGCGGCGATCCGCCCCGAGTCGCTGAAGCGGCTCTCGGTAGACGCTATGCTAGGCAGAGCGGCCTTGAAGGACCAGTTGGGGAAGAAATGGTGATGCCCGCAGCCAAGCGGAAAGCGGTCGTCCATCGTCGAGACGCCTTCGGCATGAGCGAACGGCGCGCGCGTATAGCCATCGGCTGCTGCCGCATGACCATGAGATACCCGAACGACCCGGGCAGACGTAGCCGGCCTTGGCCAGCGCACGAGGCGATTGCCCAGGAACGTCGCCGCTTCTGTTATCGATGCCTGCAGGTGCTGCTCAAGCGCGAGGGCTATGTGGTCGACCACAAGAAGCTGTTCGGGCTCTACCGGGAAGAGAAGCTCGCAGTACGCCGCCGTGGTGGCCGCAAACGGGCAATTGGGGCCAGGGCCCAGACGATGGCGCGACGGCCCCCAAAGATCGTCTCGCGCGACTTCGTGTCAGATCAGATCACCGACGGCCGTCGCTCCGCATTCTGACCGTGGTCGACCATAGCACCCGCGAGTGTCTGGCGCTGGTGGCCGATACCTCGCTCTCGGGCACCCGCGTGACACGGGAACTGGAGCCTCCTGATCACCGAGCGCGGCAAGCCTAACACGGTGGTCAGCAAAAACGGCACTCAACTCGCCAGCGATGCCGTTCTGACGTGGGCGGATCAGAGCCGCGTCGCTTGGCACTACCTCGCGCGAGGCAAGCCCTTGCAGAACGCGTTCATCGAGAGCTTTAGGTATAGGCAGCCCTCGCTAATGCAAGGGATTCAGCAGCACTTTGGATATTGGCCGGGTGCGTTCATGGATATAGCGTGTTAGTGCGACCGATGCGATGGCCGCTGGCCCTGGATGGAGATTGCGGATCGAGGTCTCATCAACGGGTCGCGCTTGTTGCGCCTAAAGCTCTTCGGGCTTGCTCGATCTCCAGCTCCGCCGGTGTCACATCATGCTGTCATTTGCGCTCACACCATCCGTGGCCAACTTGATGGCAACGCGATGGCAACGACCATGGGCCGATACAGTTCAAGCAGGGCTTCGATACAGCCACCTCCGGCCCAGGACCAGCCCTTTGGATGCCGAACGACCTTGCGTGTTCCGATGTCGAGCAAGTACCTGAGATAGGAATCGCCCTGTTTCGGAAACCGATCTAGCCCGTCCGTTCCGGCGGTGGAATTCCGCTTAGGCCTCAGGCCAAGCCAGGCCACGAACTCCCGCGCGGAGCGGAAGATGGTCGCGTCCGGCACGGTCGCGGCGAGAGCCGGGGCCGTTATGAGACCAATCCCGGGAATCGGATCGATCAAGCGCCGTGAGCGAGAACGTCAGAAGTAGGTGAATGGAATTGGCGAGTAAGCGCTCCAACTATCAGACATGATAGTAACTCACGGACCAGTGCGGAGGCTAATTTCGCAAGGACGCTTCGCGGCCGTTCAGAAAGTAGAGGAGCTTTCAACATGCTCACAGCAGCTGAAATTGCCAACGCAAAAACTCGCGTCAACTATCAAGATGACAATTTTCTCCACGAGGATGATGATAGCGTCCGGATTGCCTATCAATGGCTGGACGCGCAAATAACAAGAAAGAAGAAGTTGAGAGCGGGACACCCTTTAAAGGAGATCATTGAAATTTGGGGCGGTAGGTTCGTTGCATCGTCTGATGTACGCGTTGCAGCCGAATTGCACCCACGAATTCGAGGGATGTACCCGCAGTTCAACATTAGCTCTCGCTTAACGCTTCCTTCATGCCGTCGTCTGTTGGGTATTGCTGGGGCCAGAACGCAAGACTACTCGCTTACTGCAAACCACATCATCCAAACGTATGCTCGAATCGAAGGACCATAGATCAGCCGTTTGCCTGCAGACCCGCACCTAAAAACTTATTGTAGCTCGAAACAGGCTTTGCCTCAAAAAAAGCTCCGACCATAACTCCAGGGCGCATCGAGGGGCCGTTCAGGGATCTCCTCGAAGGCAAAAGCCTGCTGTTCGTCATCGATACTCGCCCAGCCGAGCTTTTCCGATCGTCGGTCGAACCGGGCGCGGTCAAAGGCCTTTAGGATCTGCGTCAGCCGCGCGATGCGCGCATCGGCGTTGCGGGCCTTGAGATCGTCGATCTCGCTCTCCAGCGCATCGCAGGTGCCGCTTTTTTGGGCCATGGCAAGCACCATGGCCTTTAGCATCTCTACGTCGTTCGGGAGGTCGAGATCGGCCGGG
>NZ_LBJW01000055.1:0-4549 GCF_028128865.1 Bradyrhizobium sp. CCBAU 11357
GCCACAACTCTCTGAAACCGGAGCCGTCGCCTGATCAAAAGTGCGAAAGATTCTGGACAGTACCCGCCATCGAGGATATTGACTGTCGGGCGTTGGGGCGTGCGGATCATACATATAAGGCTGGGTTCCAGCCCCGCGGAATTGCCAGCCAGCTTGACCGGCCGGAAGTTGTCCGCCGGTTGACCGGGTGCGGCTAGCCTCGTTTGGCTGTCGTAGGGGCCGCCATTCCTGAAGCTTGGTGGCACCTCCCGGGGACCATTCTGCTTGAATGTCGCCACAGCTTTGACGCTCGAAGGACTTGCGCCAGCGGCAGCACTCGTTGCGTCTGAAAGTTCAGGTGCAAGCAGCATCAAATTCAGGTGGAACAAGATAGATCGGATCAGCCTCATTAGAATTCCGAGATAGTCGCTGCGGCCTGCGTTTTTTGCGCCAGCTCCTGCTCGTTATCCAGCAATTTACGTGCCTTCAGAAATGCGGTCCGGGCGGCCTAGGCCAGACCGTGCATTGCGATTACATGGCCTTCTCCCGTCACACGCTGGCCGCATGCAAGGCCTTGAACGGCCGAGCCGAGATTAACTCTTTCGCCCGCGAACTCGTGGCCCACCACCATGGGCGCAGGCACCGTTTTACGAGCCCACTCGTCCCAGCGGAAAATATGAATATCCGTACCGCAAATCCCGGTCTTCTTGTGACCCTGATCAAGAGATCAGTCGGTCCGATCATGGGCACGGGTTCGTCGCGTAGACAGAGTCCGGGCTCAGACTTAGCCTTAATGAGCGCCTTTCATGTTAGAAACCTTACGCTTTAATTGATGCAGAGCACTGCGATCGCGCGCGTTGCGTAGGCATCAGTGGCGATGGCGCAATTGCGTGCGGCGGCGCGAGCGGAGGCAGAAAATTTCATACCAACGTCGGGTGAAATCGCTAAGCGCCCTCTGCAATCGCCCGCGAGGTGGCTTCACGTCTTCGGTAATCGCTTGCCGTAAGATTTTTGACACGGTATGGGCCGAGCGTTCCTATGGGCCGCGAAGGCTCGGAGAGATTCGTAGGGATCGCCGGCTTCGGCGGCTGTTCTGCCCGGCCAGCGATCCGCCCAGCTCAACAGGATCATCCCGCGGAGCGGCTCCCGCACCTCACCGGCAGTTCGCGGGGCTCCGCGGCGGCAGGAGAGCGAAGGAACGTTGAAACCCTCGTGGGGTAAATCCCGAGCGTCTGAAGAGTGAATCATCTCACTCAATGTTGTGCGGATATTTACCTTCGGGTGGCTGTTGCGCATCAGCCAGCCCGGGCTAGCGCTTTCGCAACCGCTAGCTCCCCGACGGCAACCGCGTCCCCGTCCCTCGCGAAGACGACATTCCACTCCAAGAAGCAAGACGAGCCACACAATTCTTTGGCCTGGCTTTTGCTACCGCAGTTTTTTGGCCACGCGGTCGGTGCATTCAAAGCACTAGAACGGTAGGGCCACAGTTCGGCACTGGCAGCGCAAGGAGGCACTATGCAATCCGCCAATGGGGACGCACTATCGATCAAGGCTATCGATCTTCAGGACTACTCGAGAGTCCTTGCGATCCTAACAACCGCATTTACGATGTGTCCTTTGTTGAGGTGGCTGTACCCTGAACCGCGGGAGTACCTGCAGCATTTTAACGGAATTATTAAGCATTACTGCGGCAGTCCATATTCGAGCGGCGCATACCTTAACCACGGCGACAAGGGAGCCATCTTATGGGACACAGCTGGCGAAAAGCGCGACAACACCAGCATGATGGAATTCCTTCTAAGGAGCGTTCCTGCGCACCGGCGTTCCGAAACCGAAAGAGTTTTTGAAACGTTCGGTAAGTACCATCCGCATCAGCCGCATTGGTATGTCACTATGGTAGCCATTGATCCCATACATCAGCGATCAGGGCTCGCAGGACGTCTTCTTCGGCACGCGACCAAGATCTCAGATGCCGCGCAGAGACCTGTGCACTTGGAGGCGACCAGTCCGCACGCGATGCGACTTTATGCTCAACAAGGTTGGAGTGTTTTGACGGAAGTCCAGGTCGGCGGTTCTCCACCATTCTTCCCCATGTTACGCCAACCAAAAGCGTGATCGGTTGAAATGTTCGCAGGGGCCTCTTGATGCTTGGTCAACAACACCAAAGACGCATTGATGATCAATTTGAGACTATGAAGGCAGCGAACGAATCACTCCTTGGTTATCCCTTCAAAAGGATTCAGCTACGAATCGTTGTGGCGTTTCATGACTGCGTTAAGATTGGCGAATTACGCCCCTTGATATGATGCGGCGTGAGCAGACGATGCGAAAAAGTGGACGCGCATGATTTCAACCCGCTCAATCCTGGTGGGCGTGAGGCTTACAAAAACGGGGGGCGAAGGCGGCAACCGGAGAGGGCGGCTAATAGAACTTCAACCAGCCTTGCTGACGAGGCGCCTGGCGGGATCATCGCTTCAGTCGCCCGTTTAAGTCCACGACAGATGGCTAGAGCGTGAGGACGAGCCAGCCGGCTCAGCTCAATCGAGGCGGCCTCATTCGGTTCACCTGATGGTACCGACACCGTCTTTCACCGTGAGTGTGCCGTGGCAAGCAATATGGTACTTGCGCCCAACAACGGGCATCTCGTCTGCCTGGGAGAATGACGGCACGTTGATCGAGAGCTCTTTTACGAGAACTTCCTCATAACCGCCATCTCTCTCCATGATCACGCGCCATCTCCATTCGCCGCCCGGGCTTTCATCGGCCATTGTGTTGTAGCGGAGGCGAATCAAAGTACTCATTGAAGTGCCCATCGAGATCATCTCCGACCCGAGAGGTCGAAGGAAGCCATTGCCTTGTCCCAAACGAGGGCGAACAAGTCGTCAAGCCCAGGAAGCCTCTCCGCTGCCAGCGCCCTCTTTCGCCGTTTCAACTTAGCTCCTCGAAGCGCCTGTCCAATACATACAAACGTTTGTGCGGACCGATTTCGGTAGATGGCTCCAAAAGAAGCGCTCACGCCTGCAATCTCGCAGTTCTCATCGTGGCCTGCAAGTGGGGTTGCCAGCGTACCGAACTTTGCGACTGCGTCCAGAAACACGAATGAGATGCGTCATGATCGCGTCCTGGGACTCGCCGCGCCTGATATGGCCCTCACATTCCGGACACGCACGGGAGCTGCCACAGGGCCGGGCGCCAGCCCTGGGAACACCTTTCATTCTCGCCGACAAAACCTGGCTTGTCCGGGTCAATTTGCGTCAAGTCCGGCAGACGCTCTCGATGTTCCCAGTGGGGCTATCATCGTTGCCGTTCCGTGTGCCGAGCGTGCTCCATCGAAACCGAACAGGGCCCGCCTGTGGCATTGCTCCGAACCCGAATTAGCACCCGATTTCACTCATTTCGAAAACAATAGGCTATAACCGGCAGCCTTAAAAAGCAGGACAACGGAGTTGGGCTGCTCGATCCGGACGCTCGGTCATAATCTGACGCTCCTACCGCCGAGAGGCTACACGAAGGCGTACTGGCGCCAACCCGAAGCGAACTACGGCAACAATCAGACCAGGTCCAAATGTCCTCCTGGTGCCCTTTCCCTACGCCATCCCTGCAGGTTGCTTCCGTGGCCGAGTGAATCGCGACAAGAAGGGAAATAAGAATCGTTGGGGACGTTTTCGCGTCGACAAAAGTGGCTCCGCCCGGAGGAGGCACACCGAGCGCCACCGATGAGGAATGGAGCACTGAAGAGGGTGACGTGATTTCGTCTTCTTCATCGATCGGCTGTTCGCAGACGCGCGTCGAAAGCGAAAGCCTGCGAACGGGATCGTTCTGCCGGAATACGCGCTCGACTGGAGCGCGCATGATGCTCTGGCCAGGCACATCTGCGATCACCATCTTTCGATTGACCTCGTGATCTCCGGTGCGTCGAGGGACTGTAACGGCCTTCTCGGAACTTCGTTGCGGTCTCGACTCTCTATGCCAACAGCTTCGGCGAGAGAGTTGCGGCAACTCATTCCAGGTGCAAGCATCATCGTTGGCAGCTCGAGGCCAGCAGATCGAGTCCTACGGCTTACAAGACGAGCTGTCCACGAAATACGTGTGGTGGGAATATCTGGAGATCGGCCATCGCATCATCCCATGGACGTTTTCCGCAACCGGTCCGCTTTGACAGCCGATCTGTGAAGACTTGGCTCGCGTCGACCATGCGCGGTCGCTGATCCGATCCTTCGGGCCCAATCTCGTGTTTGCGCTCCTCATGGACGGGCATCAACTCGCTTTCCGCTGGCCAGGTTCTTACGATGCGAGCCTCACAGATGATCCCGGCTCGTCGGTGTTGGCATAACCTGCGCAGCGCTCATGGACCGCTCGAACGCCTCCCGGAAAGCTGCGGGCTTGAAGCGGGGCCGCGGAGCATCGCGCTCTGGCGTCATCACCTCCGCATGGGAAGTGCTGCGCCTCCCAATCAAGGAACGCACCAGCTCACGCTACAGCCGAGGGAACAAGGTCTGGTGCTCCAGTCCAGCTCGACAGTAAGCCCGCTCCGGAAACGACGATCGACGGGCGAGACAATTCCGACACC
>NZ_LBJW01000056.1:0-5020 GCF_028128865.1 Bradyrhizobium sp. CCBAU 11357
TCCCACCATGTGCGCTTCCGATGTCACAGCCACCCTCGACCAGGCACTCGCCGCCTCCGGACTTGCCAACATCGCCGTCGCGCACCGGCCAAGGCTTCTCAGCGACAATGGCTCGAGTTACGTGGCAGACGATCTGGCCAAGTGGCTCGACCAGAAGGGCATGCAGCACGTGCGCGGCGCTCCGTACCATCCTCAGACCCAGGGAAAGATCGAGCGCTGGCACCAGACCTTGAAGAACCGCATTCTGCTCGACAACTACTACCGGCCCGGCGACCTCGAACGGCAGATACGGGCCTTCGTCGAACACTACAATCACGTCCGCTATCACGAGAGCATCGACAACCTCACTCCTGCCGATGTCTACTTCGGCAGGGCTGAGGCGATCGTCGCCGAGCGAAAACGCATCAAGCGCAACACCATCGCAAACCGCCGCTTGCAGCATCAATTGCAAGCAGCTTAAACTCCAACCCCTGATGAGCCAGAGCCTCTCTTCGCGAAAAGCCTGATCAGTCTCAAATTATCTGACGACGGACAATTCCCCGAAAAGAAGCGAGGGCCGGAGGGGCCCTCATAGTCAGGAGGAAGCAGCAATCCAAAAAGCTCGATGGCATTTTCCTAAGACATGGTGGGCATGACGAATTCGGCACCGGCTCGTATTCCGGTTGGCCAGCGGCTGGTGACTATCTTCATTCGAGTATTGAAGCGGACGCGTTCAGGGCCGTGCATGTGGTGGTCGCCGAAGATCGATGCTTTCCATCCACCGAAGGAGTGAAAGGCCATCGGCACCGGAATTGGAACGTTAATGCCGACCATCCCCACCTTGATCTGATGGGCGAATTCACGCGCGGCATCGCCATCACGCGTGAAGATGGCGGTACCATTGCCAACTTCGTGTTCATTGATCATGCGCGCGGCTGTCGCGTAGTCCGGCGCTCGAACGACTGACAGCACCGGTCCGAAGATCTCTTCCTTGTAGATCTTCATGTTCGGCTTGACATGGTCGAACAGGCTTCCGCCCACGAAGAAACCATTTTCGTAGCCCTGCATCCTGAACTTGCGTCCGTCGACCAGCAGTACAGGTGCTGCTTCGTGACGAGAGGCCCCATCTCCGCTTCGCGGTCGGTACCCGGCCCGACCTTCAGGCCTCGGACCTTGGGTTCGAGCGCAGAGATCAGCTTATCCGCCGTCCCCTCGCCGACCGGCACGGCAACCGAGATCGCCATGCAGCGTTCGCCGGCGGAGCCGTAGGCGGCCCCCATCAACGCATCGACCGCCTGATCCATGTCGGCATCGGGCATCACAATCATGTGGTTCTTGGCGCCGCCCACCGCCTGGCAGCGCTTCCCGGTGTTCGCGGCCGTCGAATAGATGTACTGCGCGATCGGCGTGGAGCCCACGAAGCTGATCGTCGAAATATCCGGGTGATGCAGCAGTGCATCGACAGCTTCCTTGTCGCCTTGCACCACGCTGAACACACCGTCCGGCAGACCCGCTTCCTTCAACCACTCCGCCATGATGAGCGACGGCGATGGGTCGCGCTCAGATGGCTTCAGAATGAACGCATTTCCGCAGGCGAGGGCGACCGGGAACATCCACATCGGAACCATGACAGGGAAATTGAAGGGTGTGATTCCGGCGACAACACCGAGCGGCTGGCGCGTAGAATAGCTGTTCCACGCTTTACCCTGCCCTTTTTTAGCTTTATGATCCTACCTCCGGTTGCATACTCTTCCCGATTTCGCCCGATATTGTTTCAATAGTCATTGTTCGAGGCAGTAATGAGTAATCGACGTCAGGTTTACAACTATTCGGCTATTCTGCGTTAACGGGTCGAGGGGCTTATCGCACTATTTGGGGAACTGCAGGCGCTCCGGCGACGCCTGCGAGCCGCTAACGCGAGAAGGATTGGTCGGCGTACAGAACGCCGCGCGGAGAAGAAGAGTTGTTCGGCGGTAACAGCTCCCGTTCAATGCAACGATCGCCCGTCCCCGCTTCGAATTTGATACGAAGCCAGGTCACGTCCCTTCACGAGCAGCTGCCGTCTGCAGCCATTAGCCGGAATACCGAAGCATTGTAGCAACAGTTTCCCGGCACTTTGACACCAGTGCGCGATTCTTAATTTGCGCCGTGTGGGCTACTCAGACCTGCTCTCTGTACGAAGAAGACAGAATGGGGCGGGGAATGATTGTACGCGCGGCGGCCATTGTTGCGTTGCTGCTGATGCCGCTGGGGTCGAAGCCTTCACTTCGCGTCACCACAGGCCCACAACTCGCATATCTTGCAGCGAGGTCAGATACTACATCGCGAAATATTCGGCACCGGTGGCCGAGATGTACGCTCATAATCGCGGCGCTACCGACGCACAGTTCGAACGGGCGCAACGTTGCGGGCCTCAAACGAAACTACGGAAACCGACCGACCACACCCTTATACCTGAAGCCGTACATCGGCTCCCCAATGACATGATGTCTGCCGCTCACTCCGAAGCTCGACCAAACGCCGAAAGGGCTCTGTTTTGCAAGCCGCTGCGGATGGGACTTACGTTAACCCAAGATCTCACGTCAGAAGCAAATGACTTTATCGCACCGCCAGATTTGCCCCCCATGGCTGCCTAGGTCTGAGCGAATGGTCATCCCCGGCGGGGCGCAATACCGGGATTTTTCCATGTCCGGTTATTTGCGATTGTGCTTCGTCAGCCTCGTTCTTTTTGAGACTTTTCAACGGCTTCTGCATCCGCCAATCCTCTTGCGGAATCTCAATCCTCTTGCGGGACTCTTCAATACTGCTGCACGCAAACCTCCACCGACCTCTCCGACGCAAGCGGAATGGGTGGGACCTGGGCAACTCGCCCCCGCTCCGGCGGCCAGCATTGCGTCTATCGGTGGAGAGGCACCGCAAGTGCCGGTTCCTAACCGAGGGTACCGCGAAGGTGAAAAAGACCGCACGGCGGCGCATGGGCAAAGATAGCACCGCCAGCTTAAACGAGAGCGGGACCGCGCGGCCCAGGAGAGCCGAATCCTTGATGCGGGAGCGGAGTTGCTGCGCTCCGCACCGGCCGCGCCTTCTCAGCCGCCTCACGCCGAGGTTAAGGTAGCTGATCCTACGTCCGATCTTGTTCCGGACACCGCTGTCATGTCGGCGGCCCCTATCTCTGCGCAGGCCCATCGGCCCACGCCCAGCCAGGTCGATGTTGAGCAACTTCTCGCGGCCGCGCCGGCAAACGATGTGACGACTTCGTACGAACCTCCGAGCATGCCGATCGGCTTACGCTCGCGGAGGCTGATAACGAGGCGGCGAGCCGGACGGCAACTTCTGCTGATGATGCTGGCGATTCTCCATCTTAAGCTCGAGCCGCTCGCTTCGCCACGCGGTGAGATTGCGATGCTGAAGCGCGCTACACTGGGCAGGATACCTGACGCGCCGTGTGACGGAAAGAGTCCAGGCGACGGTATAGCCAAGTGGCCACACGTACAAAGGTTCCGCGCGTCTGCGCTTACTTTAGGCGCTGCTTTACACCAACATTCGACTAGGATGACAGGCTCCTTTGGGATGGGACTGTCATCATGCGGTACAGAGTGCTCGTGGTGGACATCAGCAGGCGAGTGATATGCGCCGCGAAGCTCGACTGCGTCGATGAGGAGGCTGCGAGATGTCGGGCCGAGCAAATGTATGGCGAGCACGACGTTGAGCTTTGGGAAGGGGATCGGCTCGTTGCCGTTTTCCCAAGTACAACGCCGACTGAAGATCGGTGCGACCGCTTGTCCTGATTAGATTGTCCGCCACGCCGCCAAGTTTAGGTGTGTACTCATTGCGCGGCCGAACGATGACGTCCGATTACCCAAAAAACCGTCCGATCAATCTCGTAATTGAGGTTAATGGACGTCTCGGTCCAACTCTCGCAACAATCGATGCAGGAAGTCGCTGGCGTGGTTGTATTGTGCGCCGCCGTCCAGGATCTGATGAGCCAGTGGTGACATTATGTTGCCAACGGCCTCAGGGCCAATCAGCTCGGTCCGTGACGACCACAACTCCAGCAGCCCGTCCGGGATGTGGTCGCTCGACCCAAATAGCTGCAGGAGCCCGGGCTTCGGCGACAGCGTGTGATCATGGTGGGCCTTGGCCGCATAAAAGGCGAACAAGCCACGAAAGGCGTCACGGGAAACGGAAGGCTTAGCCATCGCAATGTCCCCCACAGAATCCTTCAAATGAATTTGCTTAATTGGAGCTGAACGGAAGCTATTCCTTCGAAATCCTCACACGAAGAAGATTCTACAACGGATCGGGAAAAAGCGGCAAGCCCTTAATCCATGTTAGATAGGACGTATTGAAACCAGGCGTTGTTCTAGTTGTAGAAAAGTTACCGTTGTTAGCGTGCGGTTCACACTCAACAAAACGTCTGCTTTCATGGGACGGTGCTCTCGGCGGCTCCGCGGCCGTGTGCCGCTCAGCCGTCCGAAGCCGGTCGTCCCTAGCCCGTTCCCGCTTTCCGCCGGAATGGCGCCCCTAGACGACCATGACCATTCCACCGAGCGCATAAGCATCACGAAGGGAGGCCGACTCCAGCGCAGTCAGGTCCCGCAATGCGAGGCAATGGTCTGAGGAAGCCAGAAGAGCGCTCCAGAACTTTCGCAGACCAGGAAGAACAAGAATGCAGAAATCAGCAGCGCTTTGCTGCAAACGAGGCGGGACCATAGATTGGGTCTGCGCGCCTGCTCTTCGCCAGCAGCTCGCCAAGATGCGCTTCGCTTCGGGTCGAGGACTTCGGAGAATGCGTTGCCGTCGCCAGTCAGGTTCATCATCTCCAGGCCGGTGGTGGTAAGTACTCGAGACCAACCTTACGCCCGCGCGAGACTCCAGCAATACTCAGGGTCATGGATCCTGGTCCCGGTCGGCCGATATACGCCGTGCAGCTTAACCGCTTACTTCACGCCGTCGACGATCCAGTTTCAGCCTTCCCGTTTTCTTTCTTTCCGCGGAATCGCGATAGCTTCCTCGCTCAGATAATACCAAGCCGTGGTGT
>NZ_LBJW01000057.1:0-5091 GCF_028128865.1 Bradyrhizobium sp. CCBAU 11357
CAAAGCTCCTTCATTCTAGAAGAAGCCGTCAATCCTGAAAGTGCGAAAGACTCTGTACGTTATCACACGCCATCGGCCCAGATGTAGACATAGCGACGCGCCGACAGATCGCGTCTCTGCCAGCGTTCGTACTCGACCTGCCAATCGGCCTTCAGGCCGGCGATCACCGAAGGCGACAGGTTCGGCGCTTCCTTGCCGAGCAGCGCCGAGAGCGCCTCCTGGAAGTCGCCGGTCGAGATGCCGCGCAAATAGAGGACCGGAATCAAGGCATCCAGGCTCTTCGTCCGCCGCGCCGATAGCGGCAGGATTGCCGAACTGAAGCGGAGGCAGTCGCCTGGCGCGCTCGCTCCGCGGTCGCGGACCTTGGGACGAGCGACCTCCACCGGACCGATGCCGGTCGCAATCTCGCGCACCGGATCGTGCCCATGTCGGACCAGGCGCGCCCGACCGTCGGGCAGCGTCAGATTGGCCGTGCTGGCCAAAAACGCGCCAACCTCGATCTCGATCGCCCTAGCAAGCAGGTCCCGCGCGCCGGCTCGAACGATATCGGTCAGTGGATCATCACCGCGGACGGCTGACGGAAAGCAAGAACATTGGTAGTCTCGGTCATGGCGTATCGCTCTCCTCAAGAGGTTCTGGCAGGCTCGTCACCCGCCTCGATACGCCGCCTTCCTCACACCGTCATCACCCAGATTCCGCCATAGCTCCGCAATCTGTGGGACCACGTGGATTGGTTTGTTACTTGGATTCGATATTGGCAATATAGGACATATAGCTTGGGCAGGGCGGAGTACGAGGAAGAGGTTCGAGGTTGGCTTGATCTTCAAATGGTTCGTGGTCGCTACTCATCGACGTTTATGCGCCAACTCGCTGAGATGATGGAGCAGCGATCGGGCCATGTGTTCCTAATCTACAATGAGATTGCCTCACTTGAGGGAGCCGTTCACGCACGACCAACAGGGACAAACGATCCCCAACCGCTGGCGGGAGTGCTCAGTGGTTTGATGCACAAACACTATTTCCAGCCGGGCTCTATTCTGAAAAATATTCAGAACTTTATAAACTCACATCGCTGTGAAGCTCTGATCAAAAAGGTACAGACGAGAGTCGAGATCCCCGACGAGCGAAAACTCAACTATCTCTTGAATACGGCGAGCATCTCGGGCCTCGAGCGAAGAAGCCAATCACGTAAGCTTACCGGAGAAGGATCGTCTATAAGAGGCACGACAACGCGAACTACTACCTCACGCTGGGGTCGCACGGATACGGATGTTATCTTAGAACGAGTTCTACCTTGTCGAAGCGAATTTCCCGAACTGCGATTGCCCCGTTGAGGCGCGGTCGATTTAGTGCTCCCAGAATAGGTCGAATCAACTATACAACCGCTGCGTTGAGCACAACATCAAACTTTCGGTGACACTTCGAGCCAGAGCAGTTTAGAAGACTCCAGGATGGGAGTTGAACGAGGACGTTCGAACTTCGCAAGGTAAAGGTGCCCAGTAGGCACAAGAAATGCTGCGTGACCCGCAAACCGAAGACGGCCAGCACATTTTGCACAATATCAGAGTTCTTCGGCTTCGAGCCGGACATGGGGGGGGGCGAAGGAGGAAGCTTCTGGTGTTCGCTGAGCAAAGGTTGGGAAAGAGAGACGATAGAGCGCGAGGAGACGATGTGCCATTTCACTCGCCTCCGCTCTCGTGACCTCTTCTCCCGAGACCTCCTTGTATATGCGTCGAAGTCCTTCGATGCGGTCGGGTGAGACCCTGTGGCCAGAGGGTGCATGCCGGTATCGTCTCGAGGCCGCTCATGATTCATAGACTGGGATTATGCCACGCTGGATATATCCCCTCGCATTCATTGACGCTTCAGTGTTGCCAGGATCTTATCGACGCTCAGCCGAGCGAGCCGGAAGTACGAGCGGCTTTGATGAGGATCGGGCCTAGGCAAGCAACTTCTTGCCAATTCCGAGATGTTTTTCTATCGCCGCGATTCTCTCGAGTGCGTGGTCAATCTCCTTATCTCGTTACGAATCTCTGCCCGAATATCCTCACCCTCTTCTTTGATAAGTCGGGCAAGCTTGTCGAAATCGGACTCCTTCTTCGTCATATCGGAAGTATAGCATGGGACTGATTGTCATGACCCCTTAGTCGCTTGCTTGAACTGATCGAGGCTGGACGCAAATGAAGGCAGCCGTCGATAGGTGCCATCCGAGTAGCGTTGGTAACTTTGCCAAACGAGCGGATCGGCATCGGGGTCTCCAAATTGCACTGATCCATCAAAGGCCCAGCCGTCGCCAGGATTGACACCAAACCACACATCGCAAAACCGATCGCCCTGATCATTGACAAGCTGCACGAGCCAATCCGTTTTGCCGTGGTGATCGCGCATCTCAAACCTAAAGGCTGGTGGGTAGGAGAACAGTTGCGGCATGAGTCTCTGGTTGAGTTCGCGCTCCAAGACAGACCAAGCTATGAAGTCTACCTCAGCCTCGTCCTCATCTAATACGCGGATGCCTGCCGGGCGTCCATCAACAGGACCCCAGCGAACTCTTTGTGGGACGATCATGCTGTTTGCCATGGCCGAGAGCCTACATCATCCGGGTGATTTCAGAGTGAATGTTATACACGGTTGACTTCTCTTCGTTCCAGGAAGCATGGCGTCCGTTCGAGGCATTGCGCAACGAGGTGGATCGCTTGTTCGAGGACTTCTTTGGCGACGAGTTTTGGCGCCGGTCGTTCCGTCCGAGCGCAAGTCTATGAAAGGTCCCTTCCCAAGAAGGGTGCTGCAAGCCCCGCTCGGCAGGTCGCGTCAATCGAATCGCAGTTGACGACGTTGAAGCGAACATTCGGCGACAACTCTGACAGCGAAGTTGTTGGGGTTTACGAAGATTCGTTCAGCGCCAAAGAACCTGGCCGCCCACAGTTCGGTGAGATGCTCGCTCAGATCGAAAAGGCGCAGCTCTCGAAATCATCGCGTGCTGCCACGCGCCACTAGCTCCGGTGGTCAGCCTGCCACAAGCGAACGACGCTAAGTTGTATCGCTGAGAACGAAAGCCGAGCACCTACCAGTAATGGTGGGCAGTTAAACCACAGCCGACGTCTAAACTGGTCACTCAGGCCGTATGGATGTATGTGGGAGAGACCAGAGTGGCCAGACTCGCACGCATTCGTTGCATCAACAAGACCGACAGGACGAATCCCCACGAGAGGGTTAGAAGTGTCGGCGGCGTATATCGAAAGCGACGAATGAGAGTTCTATGTCGAAGAAAACGGCCGCAGGGTCGATGGTGTGGCCCGCGCACAACGGGCACGAGCACATCAAGACGATGGCCCCGCCTCTGAGGCCCTAATGCAGACAAGCCGAGGCTGAGCTCGGCGTGAGCACGTTTACTGAGTATTGTGCGGCGATTTCTCGCTCGATTGTATTTTCGGCTCTGCGCATGCCTGACGCAACTTTATCAACCAGCTTTAGCGGTTTTCACCGCGGCGTCTCTTACACCCTCGAACGCGAAAGCATCGACCGCTGGAATTACTCATTCTCGTTCGCCAACAAGGTAAAGTCCGGTACGGTCCAAACGAGGCTTGGACTCCTCGCAGTCCGACGCGTTCGGATGATCATTGACCGAGCACTGAAGAACGGGTGAGAGGCGGAGCGCGCCAGACGCGGCACGGTCTGCCGCGATCGACACATATGCGTCCAAGCTCTTCGAGTCGTTCGGGTGCGACTTCGCTTTTGAAACAGTTGCGGCGCCTGCCAAAGCTTGTAGGGCGCCAGCCATTTAGCGCGCGTGAGACGCTAATTCTGCTGTGCGAGCGGGCGATCTCGCTTCAGAATCACCGCCATCGAGTTGGGCGCCAGGAACTCCGAACAAGAAAAGAAAATGGGAAGGGCCTCGGCCTTTCTCGAAGCTGTGATCGCGCCTAGAGTAGGTTGGCTACGTCCTTAATTGCGTGCTGCTGTACGTGAAAAGGTGGCGCTGCGTCGTTGGGGACAAATACCGCGCCTTTCTGCTGCTGGGCTACTCCTCGCGTCACTTGTAACGAACTGCCGACGTGCGCAGCAAGCGCCGCCGCACGCGACAGCCACCTCTTCAATTGAGACAAGTTTACGCACCCGCCGCTGATTCCAGAGTAACCTTAAGGTCAGATAGGGCTACAAGTTGCTACTGCTGATTGTCTCCGCCGTGTTTCGGATATAGCTGAATTGTGTTGCCGTCTTTCTTCACACCCCCATGGTTGTCGATGCAGAACCGCTCGTTTAGCGCGGCGAGAATAAGGCCTGTGTTGCCGGAAATTTCCCAACTCCACTCCGAGCACGAAGTTTGGGTCGCTCGCGTACTTGATCAGAAAGCTCGACATCTTTCACTCCTTTCGAGCTATAACGAAGGCAATTTGCCCTTGATCGTGTATCGATCCCAGGCCATTTGGGCCTCGCCATATTTGCAGCAGTAAGCGTGCCACCACAAAACTCATCAAGCTGCTGGTTGAAAAGCGCGACGCTCGTTCGTTGATGTGAAAGCGCTCGTATGCCTGCTTTTCAGCATGTCGGCGACCGCACGCACAGGTTGGGTTCACGACATGCGTGTCGTAAAGCGGGCAGGCCGAACACGGCAGACCGGAGCATCGACGGCTGAGCTGCACACCCTCGTTTTTTCGTTCGAGAAGCATGTGGTTGTTGCGATACTCGGCGTTGATGAGACCTTCAGAGGACTTTGGGCGCGCGATCATTCCTCGACGTTTCAGCAACTGCGTTCCATCTTGCGAAGTTGCTCGGCTTCGAAGCGGAACGAGCAGCCATAAAAATGCTGATCGCCGTGATATGGTCAACCGTCCTTCACCGGGACTACATAACGCAGTCGAAGAAATAGAATGCGCGACGCGGGCAGCTTCGACGTCAGCCTTGAGGCCCAGGCGGCCCAACCAATCCAGGTAGGTGCCGGGGAGACTTTTCGCCGATACAACTCGGCGGCATCCTGTGGGCTGGACTTCACCCACGGGAAGCGAGGGCGGTCAGTTTTGCAGTTCAAGGCTGCAGCGAGCATGGCGAGAGGGGCGCGTGCTCACCATCCCCGGAGTTCACGAAGAATGGTGC
>NZ_LBJW01000058.1:0-5519 GCF_028128865.1 Bradyrhizobium sp. CCBAU 11357
TCCTTCACCTCGCCGGAGGTCGCAGCTCGCGCCGTGTCGCCGGCCAGGCGGCGCTTGCCGGCCTCAAGAAACTCCTTGGACCAGCCGTAATACATCGAGGCGGCAATGCCTTCTCGGTGGCAAAGCTCGGAGATGTTCTCCTCGCCGCGCAATCCTTCCAGCACTATGCGGATCTTCTCTTCCGCCGAATAATGCCGGCGGGTCTGTCGCCTAATGTCCTTTATAACTTGTTCTGCCGGCGCTTTGCCCGGTCCGGATTTCTGCTTCATCCTCGCTCCTGGCGGCTACGATGAACCAGAAATCCTCCCTCGGCGAAATCCTACAATTTGTCTCACAGGTCCTGACGGCGAACTACGCGGCGCTGCCGCCCCCTCTAGGATAGAAACGAGTAACTTCTAGACTGTGGCCGGAAGGGAGCGGCCGACATGCTTCGGTGGCACGGGCGTCACCATGTTGCTTGTCAACGCGTGCGATGCAAGCACGTGCTGGGGCGTAGGACCGATGTGAGCGATGCGGAATGGTAGCAGCGGCTCGTTCCGGTTGCGGCGTGCCAGCTTTCAGCCCGAACGGGCAGATTGCCGAACTGCGAGGTACGTGCGTCAGCGCGAGCGTCTGCTGGAGTACGCGGCCTGCCTTCGTAGCTTCGGAATCGTCAGATAGACCTCGGCACTGGCCTGCAGCGTCCGATCTTAACTGCCAGCTCGAGTATCTTGCCGCGCCTTCCTGCGCTCGTACCGGCCAGCCCGCAAAGCCGGTCGGCTTCCGCCTCGAGCATTGGGTTCAACGTCTCTTCCACCGTCCCGCCGACCATCGCGAGGCAAATCTCTCCACAATCGGGCCGAGAATTGTAGCCGGCGCCACCGCGCGAACGCATCATGGATGCGTGTTTAGCTTGTATAATCAGTTCAGGAGCAGGTCGCTAATCCTTTTCGCATCGTGCCGGATCCGTCATCGCCGACTTGCTTCGCGCGAGCGAACCTTTGCGACATGGCCCGAGATCTCCACGACAAACTCTTCAGCTCAGCGAATGACTAAGTTGATGTTTTTCGCAAGCCTAAGCAGGAGTCGCGAGGGCAAGCGATCCCAGATGCAGATCAAGAGAGTGCGGCTGCCGTAAATGTGTCGAACCATAAGCCGCCGGCACAGACTGCTCCGGCAGCGCCGACTCCAACGTATCCTGTCAGAGCTTGCAAGACGTCTCCTCCAGGCGATTGGACTTGAGACGGCATAAACGGATCGGGTGAAGGCTCGTCAGGCTCGCCCTAGATTGACGACGGTCGCCCTAAGCTCGTCGAGCATGCCCGCGATCCCATCGACAAGTTCGTCGATTTGGTCCTTATCGACGATTAGAGGTGGGCACATCGCCAACGTATCATCTACATTCCGCAAGATAATCCCTCGCTCGTGCAGCAACCGGGCCGCGATCCTGCCGACGTCGCCCGGAGTAGTAGCGGCGACTTTCTTCTCCTTGTCCAGCACCAGCTCGATTGCCGCAATAAGGCCAACGCCGCGAACCTCACCAACGAGCGGATGGTTACTGAGCGTACGCAGCCGTTCCTGCATATAGGCGCCTATTCGGCCGACATTCGCAATCAGCCCCCGCTCGTCGATGAGTTTAAGCGTTTCGAGCGCGACGGCGGCTCCGACCGGGTGACCGCCGCCTGTGAATCCATGAGCGAGCACTCCAACCTTATTGCTCTCGTCCGCGATTGGTTCGAACATGTAATCATTCATTATGATCGCCGAGAGCGGAAAATAGCTGGACGTGAGCTGCTTCGAAACTACGATCACATCGGGCGCGATGTCGTAGGTTTCGCAACCAAACATTTTGCCGGTCCGGCCAAAGCCGCAAATCACCTCATCGGCAACCAAAAGGATGCTATGCTTTTTTAGTACCTTTTGGATCTTGTCCCAGTAACTTGGCGGCGGAACGATGACGCCGCCCGCGCCCATTACCGGTTCGCCGAAGAATGCTGCGATGGTATCGGGACCTTCGTGCCGAATCAGTGACTCGAGCTCCTCGGCTCGGCGCGTCGCAAAGGCCTCCTCCGATTCTCCGGCACGCCCTTCTTTGTAAAAATGCGGGGAGCCAGTGTGCAGAATGTTGGGCAGCGGTAGATCGAAAGAACGGTGGATGTCCGAGAGTCCGGTTAGGCTGGCCGTGGCGATCGTTACGCCGTGATAACTACGCAGCCGGCTGATGACCTTCTTGCGCTGAGGCTGGCCCAATGCATTCGAACGATAAGTGATCAGCTTCAGTACCGTGTCGTTCGCCTCCGAACCGGAGTTTGTGAAGAACACCTTGCTCATCGGCACTGGAGACATCTTCACGAGCTTCTCGGCGAGCTCAATGGAAGGCCCATTCGATCGTGATGCGAAGGTGTGATAGAAAGGGAGGACTTGCATCTGGCGATGCGCGGCTTCGATGAGCCGCTTCTCGCTAAAGCCAAGTCCCGCACTCCAGAGACCGGCCATCGCATCGAGGTAGCGCTTTCCCGCTGTGTCGAAGACATAGGGGCCCTCGCCGCGGTCAATTATGTGCGGTCCGGTCTGTTGGTGCGACCGCGCGTTTGTGTAGGCGTGGAGCTGATAGGCCGCATCTCGGGCCTGCTGAGAATTGGGCAGCATAGTCGTATCACACCATCGGTTCAGAACGAGCTCTCTGGGAACATTGATCGAGCGCTAACATCGTGAGACATTTAGAATGGACAAGCCAGTCGCCACCTGAGCCTGCGGCGCTGACTTGCCGCGGCTGGCCAGCCCCGGCACATAGCGATTCTATCTCTTGGAAGACGCGCGACGCACCTACCAGGACTGGTTGCTGACACAAACTCGACGCCGCAACTGACCGCACTTTGCAACTGTACGTCCATATGACTGACCAGTGGCAGCTCTCAATGTACAACCCAGTCCGCCAGCGTTGATCGATCGAGAGCGATGCCCTGGCGGGCATCGGGCGATGACTGCTCTCCTCGATCTTAGTGCCGTCCGGAAGCGTGATCTGGCGGCCTGGGAGGCTGCCGTGAATGAGCGTCACGATCGTGCGCGTGGGATCTGCCGCGACGGGATCAGGGCGGAAGATTGTCCCGGCGGTTGGACGCATGGACTTCCTTGAAGTGGACGCCGGATTTTGGACCGGCGGCTTAGGTGGTGCGGATGCCGTTCCGTTTTGATAAACGGAGCGGACCATGAAGAAGACGAGACGGACAATCGATGCGGCGCTGAAGGCAGAGATCGCCTTGGAGGCGCTGCGAGAACAATCAACGGTGACGGATCTGGTGCAGCGCTACCAGGTGCATGTGAACCAGATTTATGCCTGGAGGAAACAGCTTCAGGATCAAGCGGTTCGCGCGTTCGACCCGGGCACTGGTCGCGATGGCGAGGCGGCCCACGAACTGGAGGTCGAGAAGCTCCACGCCAAGATCGGACAATTGACGGTCGAGCGAGATTTCTTAGCCAGGAGGTCCGGAAGATGAGCGCGCCGGATCACCGAGGATTGCTTCAGCGCGATCATGGGAATCTATCGATCCGCCGGCAATGCCAACTGCTGGGCGTTGCGCGATCGAGCGTATCGGCCGCCGCGGCCGGCCAATGACAACGACCTTGAGCTGATGCGACGGATCGACCAGCTGTTCACGGCCTGGCCGTTCCTGGGCTCGCGGCGGATGACGGCGATGCTCAATGGCGAAGGCTGTCGCATCAATCGCAAGCGCGTGCAGCGGTTGATGCGCAAGATGGGCATCGCGGCGCTGGGACCAAAGCCCCAGAACCACAAAGCCGGCGCCGGGACACAAAATGTTCCCGTATCTCTTGCGCCATATGGTGATCGACCGGCCAAATCAAGTGTGGGCGGCCGATATCACCTATGTGCCGATCGGCCAGGCTTTTATATCTGGTGGCGATCATCGATTGGGCGAGCCGTGCGGTGCTGGCTTGGCGCCTGTCGAACACGATGGACACATCGTTCTGTGTGTCTGCGCTCGAAGAGGCCTTTGCGCGCTTCGGCCGGCCTGAGATATTCAATACCGACCAGGGCAGCCAGTTCACCAGCGCCGCCTTCACCGGCACGCTGGCCGCCACCGGCGTCAGGATCTGCCGCTAGATGGACAACGTGTTCATCGAGCGGCTGTGGCGCTCGCTCAAATACGAGGACATCTATCTCAAGGGTTATTCGGATGGCCACGAGGCCAAAGCCGGAATCGCCCGATGGATCGAGTTTTACAATTTCCAGCGCCCCCATCAGGCGCTGGAAAACCGCGCGCGAATGGCGGTCTGGCGGGCAGGTGTCACCGGCGCATTCGGCGAAGAGGCTGTGGATATGACGCTTCTCGCAAGCGAGAAGCTTGGACAACGCTGCGCGTTGCCCACATCCCCACAGCCAGGACAGCAGGAAGCAACAGTAGCGTAAAGTATTGGCAAGAACGAACGGCAGCAAGCTCCACTTAAGAAACCAGACCCCGTGGTCCTCAGCATAGGGTCCACTTCACTGTTACGAGGCCGGATCCGACTCGCTATTGCCTTCTCGCCTGATCCGCTCGCTCGGCCATGACAGCGTTGTCGCCATTGCTGAGTCCCAGGAACCCGCACGATCAGGCGAAGACGAACCGCCATGACGTCCTTTTCCTCGCCCGGCGCTTGAACCTGACGTTACGTCACGTTGTATGAGAGATTGGCCTCTGGCTTAATTCGGCGCTGCGCGGGTCGCGTCCACACATGCAGCCAGACCAACCTTCAACAATTAAGAGGTTCACGCGATGCTATTCTTCTTTTTGCTGTCGATCGCTTTCGCTATCATCGGCACAATTTACGCCGTGAGCGCATGGCTCTCCCGCCGCCCGCGCAGCCGCAACGTACTCTTCGTTCGTCCCACACACACGTCTAAGCGGAGACCGTTCTAAACTGACAAGAAGGAAGGGACCTCGTTGCGATACTGTCGATAAGGTAAATTGCCATCAACGACTCCTGCTTGAGCATTCCAGTTCGTGGTCGGGCAGGTGCTGTCGCGCGGCAGGTCGCGGACTGGGTCTATCACGACGAGCCGCGCAATCCGCATGATGGCGGCTCTGCGGCCCGTACTCGCACTGCCTCATCGGAGGATGAATTCTCGGGTGGTTTTCGAAACCCCTTCTTTTTCAAGCACCTGAACCCAGAAGCCGTCAAGGCCGGCCTGCTGAATCAAGACGATCGGATAGTTATGCCCGGTCTTAGCACGGCTTTTTTCGCGCAGCTTCGGAAACAGCGCGAACAATCCGGCCAG
This sequence comes from Bradyrhizobium sp. CCBAU 11357, assembly GCF_028128865.1. Lineage (NCBI taxonomy): Bacteria > Pseudomonadati > Pseudomonadota > Alphaproteobacteria > Hyphomicrobiales > Nitrobacteraceae > Bradyrhizobium > Bradyrhizobium sp. CCBAU 11357. The sequence goes on from NZ_LBJW01000058.1 coordinate 5,258, forward strand.
CTCTCCAGCTGATACCGAATGTTTCGACACCTTCTCACGGATTTCTGGTGACAACGAGGTTATCAGCCAAGCAGAGCGGCTGAGCTCTAACGAAACGAATCGGACCAAGATCGGTGCGGGAGGTGGTCGGCTGGGCGGATCGTCCGGTTGGATGCATGATCAACTTCGGGATGAGTGTTTACGAGCCCAATTGACCTGCCACTGCGTATTTCCTCCAGCAGGAGTTAACCGGCCCGAAGAAGGACGGACAGATGAAGCGAGT
>NZ_LBJW01000059.1:0-6828 GCF_028128865.1 Bradyrhizobium sp. CCBAU 11357
CAAAGCTCCTTCATTCTAGAAGAAGCCGTCAATCCTGAAAGTGCGAAAGACTCTGTACGTTATCAGCCACGCCGCATCGGAATGTAGGTGATGTCCATTGCCCACGCATCGTCGGGCCGCTCGATCTTCAATCCGCGCAACAGGCACCGGTAGATCTTGTGACCCGGTGCCGGCTTGCTCGTGTTCGGGCGACGATAGACCGCCTCGATCCCCATGCGCTTCATCAGCGTCGCGATGTGGCGGCGACCGGCGTATACGCCCTGCCCGCCGCAACAACGATCGCAGCATACGCGCTCCCGCGAAGGGATAATCGAGATGCAGCTCATCGAGCCGACGCATCAAGGCAAGGTCCTCGGCCGAAACCGGCCGAGGTTCATAGTAGACCGTGCTGCGAGCCAGCTTCAGGACCTTCGCTTGGCGCACGATAGAAAAATCATGACCACGGTCGATCATCGCTTTGCGCTCAGCAGGCCCGCCTTGGTGAGCGCGCCGGACAAAAAATCGTTTTCCAAGGCAAGCTCGCCGAGCTTGGCATGTAACGCCTTCAAATCGACCGGCGTCTCGGCCGATGCCTTGTCATGCCCACCTTCCAGGAGCTGGTTTTTCCAGAGCGTGATCTGGTTCGGATGAACATCAAACAGTTGCGCCAGCTCCGCCAGCGTCTTCGTACGACAGCGCTCGCTGCTCTCGATTAGGTTGTGCAGCAGACGTGTGCACTTCTGATGAAATGCTGCGAAATGCTCTCCAGCGACAAATGCTAAGGGAGATGCTAACGCCCTCCAGCGACCACCCGAGCTAAGTTTCGGAAATATCCGCCGCACTTCATCACCAAAACGCCGCCACATCCGGGCACTTCTCGAACTGATCCTGAACAGCGCTGCAGAATACGCGGCACGTCAATCGGTCAGCCTGACCTGTTCGGCTCTGTACTTTGAGCGTCGCTTGTTGAAGCGACGATCGAAAGATATGCGCGTTCCCGGCGCCAGGTCAGCCCCTGTGCAGTCGCGAAGGCCAGAAATGTGCACGAACAAACCCGCGCCTTCGTAGTTGTCCGGTCTGATGAAGCCCTAACCCTTCTCAAGGCTGTACGACACTACCGTTCCAGTCTGAATCTTTAATCCAACGTGTATCGATCCGATGGCATGGGCGATTACGCCGGAGTCGCAAGCCACAGGAGAATCGGGGGCGGACCAGACGCGCGGCGCCGAGCCCGCCCTAACATCACCGCATCTGGAGCAATAGGTGATCGTGCCCCGAAAGGGAGCAAAGCCTGTGCCGAATTGGAAGCGGAAGCTCATGTCCGGGTTCCGGCGAAGATCGCGATCGACTTTTTTAAGATGTCGCGCTCCATGCGCAGCGTTCGTTCTCCTGGCGCAGACGGGCGATCTCCGAAGCCTGGTCCGCCGATATCGGCGTCGCCGCGCCATTTTGTTCCTAGAGCGGGCGTCGAGCGCGCCAAGAGGTTCTGAGGCCCGTACAATCCATCCACCGTGCAGCCATACCGTGGTTAACCGCGCCTATTTTGTCCTTGCACGCATACCACAGCGAATGCATGCCGTTGCTGATCGGCGCGCCGCCGGGGCCAGAAGGAACTCACTGGCTTCCAGGTCGGCGTGCGCGACAGCGCGCGAGCTGGCACGAACTGCTCGTCGAGGCGAAAACCGGTGGGCTAAAGATCGCCCCGAAAATCGCCGTTGGTGACGGTGCGCTAGGCCTTTGGAAGACGCTCGACGAGGTCTTCCCCGCGGCGCGACATCAGCCGTGCTGGGTGCATAAAACTGAATATGCGATAGCCTTACAGCAGCTGCCAGGGCACCGCTTTGTGATCGAAGGTGAAGATGGGATGGCGCATGAATGACATTTTGCGCGCAGCGGCACCGCGCGATTCCACCTCGCGCGCTACTGTGCGAACAACGACTCTTCAAAGCTGGCTTGACGCGCGCCTTGTTCGTCCAGGACTGACCGAGTTCATACTCTTGCCATGGCCGGCGATTACGTAGCAGCGCGTCTTTCGGTAAACTATGCGTTGGATTGTCCGACTCGCCATCGTTCCTCACGGTAGCACCACGACTTGATCCGAACCGCGTTGCCGGGCCTTCTCTACTGCCGCCCTGCGCGCCCTGGGGAACATCAATGGAATCTCCGTCCTGAACTCATAGTCTTTCGCCGAAATACTGGGCGATATGATCCGGAAGCGCCAATAGCGGCGCCCCCTTGGCTTCTTCCCGTACTCGCGCTCCCACCGCGAAGTGTCAATCCGCACGTCACTCATGTTGGTGCTGATAGCCTCAAAGATTACAACCTTTCCCAGCGGCCTGCTCCATGGCGTCAACTCGTTCGGCCGGTCGGCAAGCTCAACCACCTGCGCTCCGCAAAGCTGCCCCGCGCACCGTTGCGGTCTGGGTCGCAATCGCACACCCACTCGACGCCGTCACCTGCGAGAATGTGCCGATTACCTCAGAGCTTCAGGCTTTCGAACTTAATGGCATTACTCCTTAGTGCGGTCGAGCCATCATCGCATGACGATGAGCCTTTTCTTCCTCAGACAGCACCTTGTTCAGACGTGCAGCCTCTCGGGTGGCTTCATCGCCTCCTATCATGGCGTTCAGGCAGCTCCGCTGCCGGTCCAAAGCAACCTCTTCGTTTCATGCATCGCCAAGCAATCGGGTTCCAGTCACGCCAGACCTGCTCGGCTCGCGCGGACAAAAATCCGGATACGATTTCCGGCGGACTTCCAAAAACCTCAGGCAGTTTACTGGATAGATGCTCGTCCTTCAGTACGGTCCATTTCGAGTATCCGCCCATCACCGGAGAGGAAAGCGCGAAGACCACCCGACTTATTCGCGCCTCTCTGGTAGGAAACGAACACATCGGGCACGATTCGACGATCGAATACAAAGTACAATCTGGCAGACGTTTTCGCTTCAGACTCTTTTGTGCACGAGAAAGCGCGACTAGCCCCGCGTGTCTAGTTACGCCGCCTTCCGACGAAACGCAATTTGCCGCCTTGGCAACGATCTCTCCTTTAGAAACAATGACAGCCCCGAAGGCAGCTCTCCGTGCTCCGCACCGCGCCGAGCGAGCTCTAGGCACCGCTCCATCATTGCCAGATCTTGAGCGTAAGCTTCCGGCATACTCATGAGCGTCAGCATCGATAAAGGAACCACAACCACAGGCCGGACCGCATATTTCCCCAACTGCGATGATGAGAGTATGGACTCGCGTATAGGGTTGATGTTCGTGAGAGGCGGTCTTCATGCATCGCAACGGAGATCATTGTAAATAGCCCAGATGGAGTGCGGGAGATATAGCGACAGATGAAAGTTGGCATAGTGGAGAGAGCAAACAGGGCGTTGCACTCATTGCCACGGATCGCGAGAGAACTAGTCTGATCAAATCGTCACATCGCTAACCGCCTAGCCAAACGAAGTGCTCATGAACGAGAGCAAGGACGCGTTTGGTCCGCTTCCGCCGACGTTAGGCCGCGGATATCCGGATCGGGGTCTTGTCAGTCGTGGCTTGGACGAGCCTAGTGGCATGGATAGCGTCATCCTTTCTTGGTAGCTTTCGCCGGCCGTGGCGATATTGAGACCATCCCCGCGATCAATTCAGAGTCTGGTTCAGCGATCGGCCCTATCGTAGAGTGTTCAACGCCATTCTTCGTGCCATCCGTCTCCGATGTCGGGCAACTCGCACCCGCATTAGACCGCATCGCGTGACTTACAACTACTACCAGAAACGGTGGTTCAGAGCTGCCCTGATTGTCTAAACCGAGTTTCCGCATCGATAGGTGGAGCCTCTGCCGGTCCTAGGCCGCCATGCGGAGTGGTAGCGTAAGCGGGGGGCTTTCAGGTCACTTGGTCTGTCGACCTTTCTCATCGACCACCACCCCGTAACATTTGGCCCTGATCGCCCTTGTTTCAGCTTATGTCAGTAACTTCGTTGGCGAAAGCATTGCGCGCTCGGCGGGAAAGCTCGGCGTCACAATCGGTTGATCCTTCCTGAGATCTGAACTATCCAGCAGCACTTATGCGCTTATTTTAAGTTTCCAGCGTCACCGACGCTGAGGTTGACAGTGCAGAGAAACTGTGCGGAGTAAGGAGGCGGCGGAATTTGCTGACTATCTGGCGACGGACTGACAACCTTGGGACGATGTGGTTTCTCGCATCGCCCTGACGACCATGTTGCGATGCAGGACCAGCTCATTGATGCAATGGGCGGAGAGTTCGACAACAGACTGGAGCAACAGCTCGCCGACAGAGGCTTGAGTGGAACTGATTCTGATCTCGTCGAGGATGCCAAGCGAGAATTAGGTGCCGAGGCCCGCAAGGAAAGTCAAGGCGCTGCGCGACGCCATCGGCACCCAGCTCGATCCGCATTCCTGCTGGATGATCAACCGCTCGCTCAAGACGCTCAGCCTGCGGATGGAGAAAGCCGATGCGAATGATTGCCGCCGACGATGTCGAACGAGAAAGTCGACCCGCGCCGATCGTGTGTGTGAGGAACACACGCCGTGGCAAAGGGTAAGAGCGAGGACTGCGCAAACCAAGCGCCTCAGTTCGAGCGTGACGGATAGCTCGCAATCTTGCGAGTGAGTTGCCAAAGCTCGACCCTATTGGTGTCGGCTAAATTGCTGTGCTCGCTGCTTAGCCGCTTTCTCATCAGCGCAAATCAGCCTTACGCAGTGCACTACATTCCCGTCGGGCTCGAACAAGTAGACCATGAACTCCTCGATCGAAGGGCTTCCAGTCACGCGCCGGCCGTGACTTTGAAGGTTATTGCTTGGTCCGATGGCGCTGCGTGCATGCCTTTGGTGGAGGTAGTCATCGCTCATGCTTAGCTGATCGCGACAACCGGCCGGCGTATTGCCCAGTTGCAAAGTTCCTGCATGGACATCGCTCGGATCTTAATTCCCGCCGGTTGCGCTCGACGATAGCTAAAATCAATTCTTCGGTGGCGATCAGAGCCAGCTCCATTTTTTCCTTAACAATAGTCGACGTATCTCGACCGATACTGTCGAGATGGTTCAGGGCCACCGCTTTGAAGCTATGGGCTAGGCGCTCCTCGGCATCGTCGCGTGCATAGTCTATAATAGTATCCAGGTGGGCGACGATTTGAGCCCTTTGCTCGGTCGGTTTTGGACCGTCAAGCAACGTTATCGCTCGAATAAATGCCTCTTCAATAGGGATCATATCAGGTTTCCTTTGTTGCTGGATTGGAAGCCGCAGTAGCTCGCGCCGGTGCTGCAGATTAGCGAGGCTCGACGCGCAAAGGCAACTCCTCAGAAAAAGGAGTTGATGTTGCGTAATCTTGAGGGGCGACCATCATCGGCATGGATCGATGTGCGGCGGGGGCGAGGCAATGCAGCGATCAACCGGGGTGGTGTCCTAATTAGGCACCTTCAAATCACACCAACGAATTGGCCCCGGGCGATGGTGCCCGAGGTCTTTCACCTAGATGAGACTGCAATTTCTGCACACTACATCGCCAAACTGCTCCGCATTCAGCTCAAGGTGGATGGCGCGCCGCATGGCGCTCGCCTTCACGAACAACGACTGGGAGCATTAGTTTAGTCAAGCCGGACACGAATTCGATAGCTTTGCGAGCCTCCTCATCCCGCTGTCTCCGCGTTTGGTCATGTGGGACTTTCAATATTCTATGTCATCAAACAAACAAGCGGAAGGCAAGAAGACAAGCGAAGTTGTCGCCGGGCTCTTGTACTCCAGTTCGACATCTGCAGCCGAGCAGTCCGTCTAGCACCCATAAAGGGAAGATGGCATCGACTTTGCAAGCAGCACAAAACTGAGGTGCAAGGCGGCCTCCGACTTCACTATAAGACGACGGACGCGTAAGCCCGATGCGAGGCCGCACATTGCACTCTCTTCATGATGCTTCCACAACCAGATGTCTTGGTGAGATGAGTCAGCTGCATGTCCGATCTTAAGAGCGAGGAGGGGTGCGATGCCCGACGTTGAAGGTATTGCGTTTGATGCGCCCCTCTACGATGGGAGCAAAGACCGTGGCAGCACGTTCCTGCGCTGCCGAGCCATAAACTTTATTTTCAGCGTGGGCAGGTTCGCCATCTATTGCCGAACGGGTTAGTACCGTCAGCAAACCCAGCAATCGCCATTGTTGGCGTCGCGAGCTATCCCTCAAGCACAGTGGGGTCATACCTGGAGTGCTATTCAGGAATTCAAGTTAGTAATTCTGGCGGTCAGATTGGCTTTTACATTCCTTACATGTACGTGACAACGAATGGAGCTATCGCTCACAGTTGGTGACGGCGGGAATCGGGAAGGCGGCATATCGTGGGGGTGCTTGACGCCTCCACTTCTCCACCGAAGGAGCGATATGCCGTGTCCCGCGATAACGTCATTCAGCCAACTCACAGAAGTCCTGCGCAACGGGGCCCGTGCCCTGCTCGCGAAGGCGGTCGAGGCCGACGTCGCAGACTTTCTCGGCCAGCATGCCGATTTGAAGGCCCAGGATGGCCACCAGCGCGTCGTCCGCCACGGTCACCTGCCGGAGCGCGAGGTGATGACCGGTATCGTCCGGTCGCCGTCCGCCAGCCGCGTGTACGCGATCGCGAGGCCGCCGCTGCCGATCCTGGCCGCATCCGGTTCTCGCCGTCGATCCTGCCGCCCTACATGCGCCGCTCGAAGTCGATCGAGACGCTGTTGCCAATCCTTTATCTGGAGGGGATTTCGACTGGCTGACTTCTCCGAGGCGCTGGCGGCGCCGCTTGGCAAGGATGACTGCCGGGTTGTCAGCATCCGCCATCGGCCGACTGAAGGACGGTTGGATCGACGAGCACGCCGCGTGGCAGAA
>NZ_LBJW01000060.1:0-7538 GCF_028128865.1 Bradyrhizobium sp. CCBAU 11357
AAAGCTCCTTCATTCTAGAAGAAGCCGTCAATCCTGAAAGTGCGAAAGACTCTGTACGTTATCCGGCTTTTCAGTCGGTACCGTCTGCAACGCATGATCGGCCATAGCCCAATCCAGTCGGCCCTCCGGGCGACGCGCGGGCTTGACCACTAGATAGTTGCTTCCGCTTCCCGCAACTTTTGCGTCACGTCGATTACGTTCGACAGATCCCAGCACGAACCTCCACGCCTTAATGCTGTCCACGTAAGTTGCCCAGTGCTCAACAGCTTCGTACGGGATGATCGCTCCGCGCAAAACTCGAAACTTGCCATCGAGCAAGATGGACGTTCCCAGCTTCATCCTAGACTGACAACTTGTGATGCAGTCGTGATCGTAGACTGTTCAGGCTTTTTCAAAATACTAGTTAACTGCGGCCTGAAGGGCGATCTCGACCAAGATGTCCTCGGCTGCGAGATTGGCTTCAACCGTGGCACGCGCTGGCAACGCGTTCGAAGGAATCCACTCTTCCCACACACCATTCAGTGCGCCAAAGTCCTTCACGACATTCTTCAACCAGATCTGCGCAAACAGGATACGAGACTTGTCGCTGCCGGCTTTTGCCAACAGATTGTCGATCCTGTTCAGCACTTCAGTCGTTTGGCCGACTACGTCCTTTTTGCGGTCGACGGCGGTCTGCCCGGTGATGTAGGCAATTCCGTTGTAAACGAGGACGTGAGAGAGACGTTTGCCATTGGCGTCGAAGCGTTGAATGTTCAAGGTTTACACTCTTTGTGTTGTTTAACGATGGTGGTCAGTGAGCGGATGTAACGATCGCGCAGCGTTCGAAATCGCCCGAGCAGTATTCACGACTTGCGGCGCCAGTTGCTCAATCACGGAATCGAGGGTCCAGCGACTGAATGGAACGGCGACATTGAGCGCGGCTAGCGGATCGCCCTGAGCGTTAACGATCGGGGCCGCCACGGCGATATCTCCGATGTAGTATTGCTCGTTCGAGGTTGCGTAGCCCGCTGCACGCGCTTCCTGGATAACGGCACGGAGAGCTTGTGGATCAATTTCTGTTTTATGTGTGAACGCCTGTAATTTCGATTGCGCAAGAATCGCATCGCTGGCTGCAGGGGACAGCGCGGCAAGAAACGCCCGTCCTGCCGAGGAGCAATACATCGGCAGACGTTGGCCTAGCGCGATCGGCACCGAGATTTGCTTATGTCCGGCAAATCGAGAGACATAGATCATGTCCGTTTCGCACGGCTCCAAGAGATTGCAACTCTCTCCGGTCGTCCCATTGAGCTCATGGAGATAAGGGTTAGCTCGCTCGACCAATTCACTGGTCTGGAGATACCCCGTACCGATTTCGAGTGATTTGGGTGTCAATCGATACCGACGAGTTTGGGGATCTTTGGCGAAATAGCCTAGTGCTTCGAGCGTGAACGCCAGACGTTGCACCGTGCTCTTGTTCATGCCGGTAATTTCGGCCATGTCGACGAGGCTCAGGCTGGAATACTCGCCACGAAAGGATGAAAGAAGCATCAATCCCTTCGCGAACGAAGCAATAAACAATGGAGATTCTTTCTCGTTGGTCGCTGCAGTCATTGCTCGGTTCCGATTGAACTCACGTCACTTCCGCCGTCACTATCAGACCGGATGTGTGACCCGCCGCAGAAAGTCCCTCGTGCGCTCGTGGCTAGGTTCACGCAAGACGTTTTGGGCGGATCCTTGCTCCAATATTTGTCCACGATCGAGGAATAGGACCTGATCGGCAACTTCCCGTGCGAAATGAATTTCATGTGTAACCACTAGCATGGTCATATGCTCTTCCGCCAAACTGCGCATGACCTGCAGAACCTCGCCAACCATTTCGGGGTCGAGGGCAGAGGTCGGCTCGTCAAACAAAATGGCGTCGGGCTGCATCGCCAGGGCCCGCGCGATCGCCACACGCTGCTGCTGGCCACCTGACAGCGATGCCGGATATGATTTGAGTTTGCTCGCGAGTCCGACACGCACGAGTAGCTCCTCGGCGCGGTCGATGACTTCCTTTCGGCCTTGCTTGAGCACGTAAAGCGGTCCCTCCATGACGTTCTCAAGCGCCGTTCTGTGTGGGAAAAGATTGAAGCGCTGAAACACCATTGAAACGCGAGCACGAACCTCATGAATCTTAGACGATCGGGCATCAACTTCCATATTGTTGATAAAGATGCTGCCAGACTGATAGCTCTCAAGCCCATTGATACAGCGCAACATAGTTGATTTGCCAGACCCTGAAGGTCCGATGAGACAAACCACCTTACCCTTCGCAATGTCTACGTCGACACCTCGCAGCACTTGCGCAGTTCCGTAGGACTTGTGAACTGCTTGAAAGCGGATCATCAGGCCAGCCTCAGTTTTTGCTCGACACGTCGCATTGTCAGATTAAGAGGAACCACAAGACATAGGTAGAGAATTGCCACCAGGCTGAAGACAGTGAGATTGTCGAAATTCGACGACGCAAGCATTTTTCCCTGCATCGTCAGTTCGGTTACCGAGATCACAGACACCTGGGAGGAGTCCTTTAGCAGCATGACCATGTTGTTGGCATAGGGCGGCATTACAACACGCGCCGCTTGTGGGAGCACTACCCGCCGCATCATTAAGCTATGCTTCATGCCAATCGATTTGGCCGCCTCGGTTTGTCCGCGGTCGATCGCCTCGATACCGGCACGAAACGTCTCGCCGATATAGCAGGAGTACGTGAGCGAAAGTCCCAAGACACCTGCTTGAAACGCTGTGAGATCAACTCCGAGATCAGGCATGACAAAATAGAGATAGAACAAGACGACCAAGATTGGGACGCCGCGCATCAATTCAACAAAGATTCGCGTGGGGCCGGAGAGGTAGCGTACGCCAGAAGTACGAAGCAGCGCCCAAAGCAGCCCCAGCAGAGTAGAGAGCGCTAGAGCTGCTAACGTCACAGCAATCGTTAGCCATAGGCCCTTTATCAGGAAGGGCAAGTAGTCGGCAAACCGGGAGAGAAAGGTATTCACTTGAAGCACCCTCCATTGTGGATACACGTCCCTCGCCGAAGCAGTTAAAAGGACGCTGACGCCTCGACACCGCGGAGTTAGAGGTTGTATTTTGCGAAGATGCGCGCCAGTTCGCCGCTTGCCTTCAACTTACCGATCGATGCGTTGACCCTCCGCAACAAGTCGACATTCTGTTTCGCAACGGCTGGAGCAACGTCGCTACTCTTCAGCGGCTTGTAGCCTTCTACAAGGCGCACACCGAGCGCCGGGTTATGGACAATCTGATAGGCAACGATCGGCTGGTCGCCAAAGCCTGCCTTGACACGACCAAGCTTAACTTCGCGCATGATGTCGGCTATGCCATCGTAAAGCTTGACGTCGCTGAACAGACCGAGTCCCTTCAGAGGCTCTACGAAAGCACTGCCTATCTGGGCTCCTACAGGCTGAGCCTTCAGCGCTTCCAGCGTATAGTTTTGCCTATCGTCAGCCGCGACAAACATAGCCTCGCCATAGGCGAAGACGGGATCGGCGAAGCTGACAGCCTCCTTGCGTTGGTCGGTGACCAACATGCCGGCGGAGATCAGATCTATCTTGCCGGTATTGAGGCTCGGAATCAGCGCGGAAAATGCTACGATTTCGAACGACACTTCCCATCCGTTGTCGGCCGCGATCGCCTTTGCAAGGTCGACCATGGCGCCCTTGATTTCATGGTTCTCGGGGTCGACAAATGTAAACGGTATGCCCGTGGTCGTGACGCCAACCTTTATCTTTTCCGCAGCCCATGCCGTACCGTTGAGAACGAGTGACGCGCCGAGCCAGAGAATCGCAGCGATCTTAGGCATACTCATTACCTCGCTTCATTTGATGTTGAACAATGACAGGCTCTCTTTGAGGACTCGCGCGTGTCTTTTCGTTGCATCACTCGATAGGCGATGCGCTGGCCCAATCTCATGAAGGCTGGGAATGGATATTTGCGCGGCTCACGTGTTAGAAATGACGCCCCAGTCGCAAATGTCCGACCAGCGGCCATCATGGCGAGCTTACTGCCGACATGAACGGAAAATGACACGCCACTTCCAGCATAGCCGCCACCGCAGAATACCTGGTCTTGGCCGGGAACGGCGTAAACGAACGGCAGCGAATTCATCGACACAGCAACCCATCCACCCCACCAGTAATCTACGGTTGCCTGCGACAAGGCCGGAAATTTTCGCCGCATCGCATCAATCATGTAGGCCTTGTGTCTTGGGTTTTCGGCATCCTTGCCCGTGATCGCGCTTCGCCCACCAAACATCATTCGCCCGTCGGGCAAGCGTCGATAATAAAATAGGAGTCCGCGGGTATCGAACATGCAGTTGCCTGAAGGTAAACTTCCCGCAATCTGCTTTTCGTCCATCGGTGCCGAAACGATAATCTGCGAATGCACGGGAAGAATGCGGGCAGCGAGCGACGGATTAAGGCGCGAGGATGTATAGCCGTTGGTTGCAACGATGACTTTGCGTGCCTTGACTAGACCGCTTGGCGTCCTCAGATGGTGCACACCACCGTAGCGCTGCCAACCAATCACCGGGGAGTTTGGGTGAACGCGTGCACCATAACGACGAGCGAGTCGGCAAATGCCGCGCGCCAGCTTAAGCGGGTTCATTGAGAAGCCGTCAGGGAAGTACATGGCGCCATGCGCTTCCGCGCCATGATGAATTCCGGCTAAGCCGTGTTTGGGCACAAAACGAGCTGGATATCCAACGAGATCGTTGTAGAGGTCCGTTTCGCGCTTTAGCGCCTCAACGTGAGCGTTAAACGCCGCGACCTTGTAGACGCCGTCAGGCTGCACGTCGCAATCAATTTCGCCTTCACGGATTATCGCTCGTACCCCATTGAGTGCTTGAAGCATCTCGTTGAAGTAGGCCTTGCCGACTTCTTCTCCGTAGACTTTGATCAACTTCGCAATAGGCATGCGTCCGCCCGAAATGCGCGCGAAGCTACCGTTGCGCCCACTGCAGCCCCACGCGACTGAACGGGCTTCAAGGACGATCGCTCTAATGCCGTAGTCGCGCGCAAGTGACAGGGCTGCGCTCAGCCCGGCATAGCCGCCTCCTATTACGGCGACGTCGACTTCCACACCTTCTTGGATGGCTCCGTCGTCTTGGGGTGGTGGGCCCGCGACGGACGCCCAATAGGTTTCTGGATCCAGCACGCTTGGGGCTGGATAATCATCGACGAGTGGATCGTAAGCTTGTTCTGTCATTGTATCGCTGTGCGATTAATCGTGATCGCCTTCAGACATGTACGCGCACCAGTCCGATGTTGTCAATCGATTCTGCGCTACTTCTATTCGGACTGCGATTCATGCCTATCGCCACTTGACACGAAACCGGAAATGTCATGTTATAACATTACATCGCCCGGAGCATTTTGTTTCGCGGTGAGGCGGGGCGCGTTTCTAGATGAAGTGGTTTTGGTCGAGCACTAAGTGCGGCACTTGGCTCGCATGTTTCGTGCTGGAGCTGTTTGGTTCAGCCCCACCGGACCACTGTCTCGTCAAGGCGCTGGGCCATGTCTGTCTCGTCGGTTTGAGATTGGCGTGCACCACGTTTCAGCCGCGCGCGCCACCCGCCTTCTGATTTCCAACGGTTGATCAACGCTCGGCTCGTCATGCATTCGCCCGCGGACGATCCCCGGCAACACTCGAACTCAAACTCCGTCGCATCGCGACGGCGGGTGGCCCCTTGTCCCCTGTTTGGAAACGAGCCGATGAAATTTCGTGTACTTCTCTAGCTGGCTTCTGCTCGGCATCTTGAGCACACAAGCGATGGCGCAGGACAAGCCGCCGACGGAACTACCAGCGGTCACGCTAACCGCGCCCAGCCCCATCGTGCGGCGGCAGTCTTCTCCCACACGCACTACATCAAGAATCACGCGCGGAGCCGCACACAATCGCAGTCGAGGTCCGGACGTCGCGTCTACGCCTTCCCCTGTGGTGACTCAGCAAGGCGTGCTGCCAATCGTGGCCAACCAGTTTGCAACAGTCACGGTACTGCCGAACGAGGAAATCCGCATCGGAGGCGGCGGTCAGCTGGGTGATCTCCTATTCTCCAGACCCGGCATCACCGGCTCGAGCTTCGCGCCGGGCGCCTCTAGCCGACCGATCATCTGGGGCCTTGACGTCAACCGTGTCGGCATCACCGAGAATGGCATCAACGGCGGCGGAGCGTCGGACCTTGGTGAAGATCACTTCGTCCCGATCGACCCCTTGGCGATCAACCAGATCGAAGTGGTACGGGGCCCCGCCGGGTTGCGCTACGGGTCGACCTCGATCGGTGGAGTCGTGAGCGCGACCAACAACCGAATCCCCGACCCACTGCCGATTTGTGCGACACTGCCGTTCCAAAGCTACGGCAAGCCCACACCGCTTGCCATGCCGGAAGCATCTTGCACTACGGTCGAGACGCGCACAGCGTTCAGCTCAGTCGACCGCGGTGTCGAAGGCGGTCTGCTGGTCGATGCAGGCGCCGACAACTTCGCGTTCCACGCTGAGGCCTACGGCCGCAAGACTTCCGATTACAGCATTCCAGAACGAGCACTATCCCGTCAAAATAAGTCGGTCGGACAACTTCCCGCATTGGCCGCCGGTGTTCGTCGTATCGAATGGCGCCGTAGAGAGTTTCGTTCGCCGCGATGTCGAACTCGGGTTGATACCCAAACATTGCTGACAACGAAGCTTGCGGATCGAGGTCAATCGCGAGGACCCGAAAGCCGGCCAGGGCGAGGGATTGCGAAAGATACAATGCCGTCGTCGTCTTGGCGGAGCCGTCTTTGAAGTTCGCGACGGTGATAATTTGAAGCTTATCGCCTGGGCGCCGGCGCGGGAGAAATTCCAATGCTTCGCGCGGCCGTGCGGTGGCTAGATACCCGCGCAACTCATGAATCTGGCCCAAGGTATAAGATCGGCGTCCGCCAAGGCCCGTCGCTGGGGTCGGTCCAAGTCCGTCGAGAGAGAGCTGCCGAAGGTACCCATCCGACACACCCGCAATTCGCGCAACCTCCCCTGAGGTGAACGACGGGAGCGATTTGCTTGCTGAAGGCGGGAACAGTGTCTTGGCGAGCGAGCGAAGCTGGCCGGAAAGGATGCCGGCATGCCGTGAGATCCGCGCAGACGCAGTCTCGCTCATCGTAACCGAATCTTCCGCTAAGATCGCCATTTGCCTTCCCGAGACGGTTTCTGCGCGTCAGACGCCTGACCTCCGTTTTGAGAGATGGCCACGATTCTATGATTGTTCCAAGAAATAAAGGGTTAACGAGTTCTTAACGCCACATGGCGGACCCAACAGCAAGCAGCGGCTTGTTGGGCGCATCGCCTTGCTGTTGTCAGCTGACAACAATGCCTCCCCAACCGGTGGAGCGAGTCCCTACTACAGCGTGAGTCAGCTAGGCTGTACGGATTCCCAAACCTCATTCTGTACCAAGCTACCTGCCGCTCCGATCGGTGTTGCTACCGTGCGGAGCGCCGGCGCCTCCTTCGATGCGCAGCAACCCTCGCTTCCT
>NZ_LBJW01000061.1:0-7594 GCF_028128865.1 Bradyrhizobium sp. CCBAU 11357
TGCTGCCAAAAATCCCTTGCATCCGCGGGGCCGTCTATACATGAAGCTTTCGATGAAGCCATGCTAGAGGCGCTTCGTAACACCCATGGAAATCCAGGGCTCCTGACCGGGGTCGATGATGCCGAAGCGTCCATCTGCGTGCTTGGCGATCCATTCCTCTCGCAGAGGCACCTTCATCTCTCGCGCGGCTTCGAACATGGCTTGGTGAAAGAAGAGGTTGTGCGTGAAGACAATAACCTGCCGTCCGGCCGCGGCCTCTTTGCCCAGGCGTTTCGCCACCGCCTCCATCCGGGCATGATCCAGAGACGACACCCGATCATCGACCACGATACCGTGCCTGACGCCGACCTCCCTCAATTCCGCGAGGAAGCCTGCCAGGGCGAGCGCCCGTTTCTCTCCTTCGCTCAGGATGTCACTGTTCTTCCCGACCTTCTGCTGGGCCTCCAGTCCGATATGCACGTTGCTTTTGCCGACCTCGCCCCGGTCGGCAAGCTTTAGCGGCAGATGCTGGAGGTCGAGCGCTTCAATCTCGTCTTCCAGGCTGGTTTGCACGGTAGCGGTCAGAACCTTCCTTCTGATGCGGGTGATGTGGGACGTGATGCCGGCGACAGAACAGGCGCGATGCACGCCTTGGTCTTCAGGAGCAGATCGAGCGAATTGCGCCGCGCCACGAACGTCTCGATATCGGCCGCGCGGGCAGGCAGCTACGAGCGAACGCTGCACACCAAGGCGGGCGACTTCAATCTGAAGGTTTCGAGACGGCGATTATCGAGCGCTACCGAAGGCGGGAGAGCTCGGTCGAGGAGGCGCTGATCGAGATGTATCTGGCCGCGATTTCGGTTCGGCGGGTCGAAGACATCACGGAGGCGCGGTGGGGCACCCGGGTCAGCCCGAGCACAGTGTCGAATCTGAACAAGAAGATCTATACCAAGATCGAGGCGTGGCGGAATCGCAGGATCGAAGGCGAGCATCCGTATCTCTACCTCGACGGCATCGTGATGAAGCGCAGCTGGGGCTGGTGAGGGTCGCAACGTGTCGCTGCTGGTGGCCTCGGCGGTCAATGCTGAGGGGTTCCGGAAGATCCTCGGCATCTGTGAAGGCGCCAAGGGCGAGGACGGAAACCCGGCTCATGCGTCGTCGCCCAGGCTACGGATAATTGCGACCGCGCGATACTGCGATTCCCCGCCCAGCGTATCGACCGGAATGGCATGCCCGGCGGCGAGATGGAGCAAGTGCCCCACATCGGCGTCCTCGAAATCGCGAACCAGCAGCCGTTCCGGCACCCGCCGCAGCAGGGCGCGCGTCGCTTCGGCTATGCCGGGCTTGATCCGGTTGCGGTCACGCGTTCCGCTTTCCGCCAGCAACTGCCGCATCATCGCCTCGCATTCCTGTTTCAGCGCCGCTCGGCGGGCGCCGTGCCCGTCTACCGGTTGCGGTATCGCCGCAGCGGCCAACGGCGCGATCGTGTCCACGAAGGCACGTGAGAGATCAGCACCGGCATATTGCGGGTAGGTGACACAGGCGTGGAAATCGCCCGGCCCCACCGACGCGGCGTTGAGGATCGAGCGACTGACCAGGCCCGAAACGATGCCGTTCAGCAAGCCCGAGGCGATCAGATAATCATCCGCCGTCGCGGCGATGTCTGCCTGTCCTGCAGGGTCAGCAATCACGGCTAAGTCCGGTGTGAAGCCGAATGGCGCATTGGCCAGGGCCGCGCGAAGTTCGCCGGCAATCGTCCCCTTGCCGGTCCAGCCATCGACAAACACCGCGTCGCGCGGATCGTGCCGGCCGGCGATATGCGCGAGCGCAACGCGGTCGACACCCCGATCGCGGATAATGCTGATTGAATAATGGGCTGCGCGATGTCCGTGCGCCCGCAAGGTCCGCGCGAGCAAGACGCCGATCGGCGTCCCCGCACGCGCCAGCGAGACGATTACCAGCTCGCGCCCCGGCCTGCGTGCGGCGAGCTGCGCAGCGAGGGTGGCGACATCCTGCGCCAGGCGGGCACCGTTCCGCGCAAGCGCGGCGTGATAGAGGGATAGATAGCTGTCGTCCGGCACCCTCTCCGGCGCGATCATCTCCGAATAGTGGTGGCGGCCGGACTGGATCGCCGCTTCCTTTTCGGCGACGGAAGTCGGGGCCATTACCACTGGCTTGAGCAGGAAGGTGACGTCGGCCGGGTCGTAGCTGCCCGAGAACGGGGGCGCGACCTCAGTCCGCATGGAACATGCCGCCGGCCAGCTGCGAACGGGTGGGCATCATGGCGAAATCGCAAAGGCCCATGAAGGGCGCATCGGTGCGGCTGTCGCCGATGCCGATCACCGGCGCATCAGGGAAGCGTGCGCGGAGGCCGGGTAGGATATATGCCACCGCATGGGCCTTGCCGAGATAGGGTGGCGTCAGCGCCACGTTGTTGCCGTTGCGGTGGTCCGTCCAGCCCTTGGGCAAGGACGGCACGGCAGCGTCGACCACCGCAAAAAGTGCCGCGGCATCCGCATCTTCATGCTTGGCCACGGTGTAGAGCGGCAGCGCGGCCTCGACCAGCACACGGGCGTTGACCGCGATGCCGCGGTCGCGCGCCCTGCGCCTGATCGCCTCCGCCAGGCCAGCAAGCTGCGACGCGAAGGGCGCGGCGCGGTCGGCGATCGTCGCAGCCCAGTCCATGTCGACCTGACCGCTGTCATCCAGCACGACGCCGCCATGCGCGCACACCGCTGCGCGGAATGGAATGCGCGCCCGCCGCAATGCGTCCAGGCTGCGGGCGGTGACGGGGACGAGATGCGTCGTATCGGCCAGCCATTCCAGGAAGTGCATCTGCCGCGGGGTCGCATAGCTCAGCGGCGATCCGTCGCGCGCGAAGCCCAGCGGCGTCAACCGGTCGGCCGGCAAATCGGGCGGGCATTTGCGGAGCGTCTGGAACAGCGTGTCGTCCAGATCGACCAGGGCGATGGCACGCGTCATGCCGTCCAGCCGATCAGTTCGGCACGGAGAGCGGCAATCAGCCCGGGGTCGATTGTCGCCGCGCCGGTCTCATGCGCGATCCAGTTCGCGCGTCCATCGGCCCGGTCGGCATTGTAGAGGTAATTGGGCACGCCCGTTCCATAATTGTCGGCAAAGCGGAGCTTGGTCGCCATCGCGGCACCGGGGAGTGCGGGGCTTCGGCCGGTCGCCTGCACGACGACATCATGCCCTTCTTCTGCGAGGCGTTCCGCCAGCAGGAAGGGGGGATAGGTGAACTCGCCGGTTCCGATGATCCGCAGTGGGCCGAGGATCTCGGGCACAGCGGTATCGAGTTCGAGCACGACGGGCCGGTCGAGTCCCAGCCGACCGAAATTGCGATGCGTCGCCATGCGCCCGAGGGAAGCGGCCGCGGTGTCGAACGCGCTGTTGAGCACCGTCGTCGTCTCCTGCGTCCACTCCATGCGTCCGCGCAGCAGCGCCGCGACGCACGTGGGACGCGGCATGCGTGCTTGCCACGCCTTGCCGGCCGACCAGTCGGTCAGCGTCGCTACCGCCATCGCTTCGATCCGCGGCCAAGCAGTGGCGAGCGCCTGGGCGAGGTTGCAAAGGGTCGTTCCTGTCGAGATCTCGTCATCGACCAATACCAGTGATCGCGGCTCCGGAAGCGCCGGCCTGTAGATCAGATGCGCGGAGGCATGGCTGTGCGGTTCTTGGAAGCGGCACAGCAACGGATGATCCAGTTGCTGTCGCGTCGAATGCAGGAAGTGGATGTCGACCCGGCCCGTTGCGAGGCGAAATTCCTCGTGCACCGTCTGGGCAAGGCACACGGCGGTCTCGGCCAGGCCGACGACGAGCACCGGCCCCGGTAGATCGCCAGGAAGCCGCGCCGCGAGATCGCGGGCGCTCTGCCGCATCATCTGCGGCGTGGCGGGCAAATGGCGCCCTAGCACGCGGGATACGACCAGGAACCCCCGCCGCGGATTTTCGCGCGCCGCAAACGCGCAAAGGCTGTCCAGCGGCCAGGCTGCCTTGTCCACGGCGATATCGAGCCGGCCCGTAGCCAACTGGATCGACTGGGTCCTGTCGGCGGCGGTCAACATTCGCAGGTGACGCGAGCGATCATGTCGCGGGCTTGGCGGACCCACGTCTGCGCAGCCAAGCAGCCGCGCTTTGTGCGCCATCTGCGGCTCAATGCCAAACGAATCGAGGAAGCTGAGCATCAAGTACGCTCCAAGTTACTTGAGCGATAGCTCGCGATCCCCACAACGGCGATTGCAGGGGTTTGCGTTCTCGCCTCGGTGATGTTTGCAAAACGGCGATCGGAAGGAAGGGTAAAGCGAGAGCGGATAGTGAATTGAGGGTATGTCCCTCGGATTCGAGGGTGCATTTCAGCCGCAACTTTTACATCGAACCATGCGACGTACCTGCCGCCCCAAATTTCGATTTTCCTGCATGTCTTTCTCCTTCGAAACCACGCCCGGCAATTACCTCGACGATCCTGCCTTCACGATGGGACTGCGGCTCCTCTCTTCGGGCTTGGACCGCATCCCAGGACGCGGGAGGACCACATTATTAAGCCCGGCGAGGCGGTGTCGTAGGCCGAGCAATTGGCGTGCCACGCTTTGCGAGCCGCGCGTCGAGAGAGAAACTAGTTTCTTCGTGACGCGATCGTGAAATCGCGGGCGTTTGTGGCAGCTTGCCGCCAAACGTCTTAAGTCCGACGCGCATGAACGCGACAACATGAACATCTTGCGCGTGGCGGCGATTGGCCTAACTGCATCCTCGAGGAGGTGGTACACGACGGAGTTGGACAAACACGAAGACCGAAAGCTGTCATCCATCCGGTACATTACCCTCCTCGGAGCCACTGGCTATAGTACCCCCACGGCTGAGCGCTCCAGAATCGAGATGGGGAGTGACGACGCCCTCGATATCGTGAGGCTTCCGCCCGTGTTGCACAGTGCCTGTGGTGAACCAGGCCCCTATCGAGTGTGGGAAAGAGGAAACAGTTGTCGGCCGGATGGCTGATTGCTCTCGGGAAATTATCGCGGTCCGATTGGTCGATTTTAGACATGCTACATGGCAGCTAGCGCCATCCTCTCGCTCTCCAAGTGATTCCCTCTCCTTTGGCACGACAAATGCTAGTCTCCTGCAACGCGCGCGGCCTGAGGAGAAATCATCCTATGATCACGCGAATGGGCCCCGCTCACGAAAGCTCAGGCCTACTCGGCGGCCGCAGCCAAGTCCCGATGAACCGGTCGAAGCAGCGCAATCCAACGAACGGCGTTATCAGCCATCGCAATGGTCTACGGCGATGGGTTGAGCTCGGCGAAAGCCGAACCTTCCTCTTTGCAATGGAAAAGCATCATGTCCAGAGTCACAGACGTTCTTGTTGCCTTTGATACGGAATCCATTCTTCAGAAGTACTCGAATCCGAGCAAAAAACCGGACAGCCCCACTCTCATTGATTTCCGCCATGTCTACATGATTACAAATCAGGACAACGTGATCAGTGGGCAAGCGGGCGGCGAGCTCGACCTGAAGGCCCAGGTCGGGGATTTGATTCGTTGGCGCGAGACCAGCCTCTCCCTTGGATTCGAGAAGTCAGTGATCTTCTACCGCTTCATCGGAAACGTAGGGAACGAGCTGATCTCGACGCCGACCCCGCGGAAGGCGGAGGCCTCGTTCGCGCATCCCAATCCTAGCAATCCGTCCGTGCCGACATGTCAGACGATCGCCAATTACTATTGGTCCTCGGAAACTTTGGCTATCGGACGAGTTACCTACCATTTCAACTTCATGGTCGTCGATCGCAATTGCACCGCGCTGGGATACTTCTCGTGGGATCCGTTCATCAGCATCCACAATTGATGCGGATGATCATCAAGGCGTCGAAGGAACCGCGCAGCGGGGCAACGGCCATGATCCCAACCACCCTCGACTCCGAGGGTGGCATGAAATGGCAGGTGCGGAGCTTGCGGCCGGAGGCGTGCCGACCTCACCCGTCGTCCCTGGCAGATCGGCGTTCTCGACCAGCTGTCGTTTTTTTCGCTTCGCTCTCGAATGAGACCGATTCGCGGTCAGCACCATCCAGTTCGGCCGGCCCAAGCACTTGGCAAGCTCCGCGGTTGCCGAGCATCCCACGGTCGGGAGGAAGGGAAACAGCAATGGCCAAAGACAGACCCTCAACCAAGAGCCAACGCTCCGAGTCTCACGTTGCCGTTCTCATCATCGTCGACGCCGAGACGCTGCTGTCACGGTATCGGAATGCCAGTCTCTCGCCCGATGCGCCCATACGCGTCGACAGTGAGCATCTCTATGTCCTGGCCGCGCGCGATGGCGGGCCACTCGGGAGCAATGACGGCCATCTCCATCTGACCGTCACGCCTGGCGTCCATCTGCGCATCCGTGGAAGTGCCCTGGCCTTGAGAGGAGAGCATATCGTCGTTGTTGATGGGATCACGCAGGAACACGCTGGTGTCCTTTCCCCCTTTGAGCTTGTCCTGCGCCGAGCCTTGACCGTCGCGACGCCCAACTTCGAGAATTTGTTGCAGCCGGGCAACCAAAGCATCGACGACCATTTCTGGCAGGGCCAAGTGCTGGCCGATGGCGTGGCGGCTTGCGATCTGAACTTCATGGTCTTGAACAAGGCCTGCTTGGTGCTGGGATACTTCCGATGGCGTCTCCAGATCAACATCTCGGGTCTAAGGGAGGCGCCGTAGTCGGCCGCTCCGAGCGCGGTCGGGTACCGTCAAGTTAACGAATTGGAGCGGTCGAGGGGGTAGACGAGCGGCATGCCAACCGCCCGGGACCCTCTTTATCGCCGCCATCGCTTCCCACCGGAGGTGATCAGCTATGCCGTTTGGTTGTATTTCCGATTTCCCTTAAGCTTGCGCATGGTCGAGGAAATGCTGGCGGCGCGTGGCGTCGGCGTGACCTATGAAACCGTGCGCCAGTGGGGACGGAAATTCGGCAAGGCGTTCTCCGATCGGATCCGCCAGCGCGCTCCCGCTCGCGGCGACAAATGACATCTTGGACGAGGTCCTTATCTCGATCGCGGGCGAACAGCATTGGCTCTGGCGCGCTGTTGACCAGAATGGCTTCGTTCTCGACATCTTGATCCAGCGCCGAAGAGACTCGCGCGCTGCGCAGCGGCTCATGAAGAAGCTCTTGAAATCCGCCGGCACGCCGCCGCGCGTGACGATCACGGACAAGCTCCGTTCGTACGGCGCTGCGAGGGCGACGATGGGCTTTCACATCGAACTTCGCCAGCACATAGCTCTCACAATCGGGCCGAGAATTCTCATCAGCCGACGCGGCGACGCGAGCGGATCATGAAGCGTTTCAAATCGTCCCGTCAGGCTCAACGGTTTCTGGCAGTTCATGATCAGGTCGCGAACCTTTTCCACATCCCCTATCCCGGAGCCGTCACTGCCGACTTCCGTCGTGCTTCGCGCGAGCGAGCCTTCGCGACTTGGGGCGAGATCTCCACGACAAGCGCTATCGCCAAATCTCGAACCTTTGAGAAACGCCTCATTCGGTTCGGCGGTCGATTAAGTTGACGATGCCGCCAAGCTCGCATCGCCGCTACAGCGACTGGACCCAGGAGCGCATCCGCTCCGAAGCCGCCAAG
>NZ_LBJW01000062.1:0-7815 GCF_028128865.1 Bradyrhizobium sp. CCBAU 11357
AATGGGTGTGTGACAACCTCATTCTGGCACAACTGATGCCGTAGGGGGCCGTCCACCCCATCAGACGGCTTTTCATGCATGGGCCGAGATGAGCGCCGGCTCCGCAGCGCATCGCACCGGACGATGCTTCGCATCGCCGGGGCGCTGCGCTGCGTCCGGGGCACGAGCACACGATCTGAGTCCCCAAGGAACCAGCTCTCCGCTCGCTCGTTGCCCCTCGACATCTGCCC
This sequence comes from Bradyrhizobium sp. CCBAU 11357, assembly GCF_028128865.1. Classification (NCBI taxonomy): domain Bacteria; kingdom Pseudomonadati; phylum Pseudomonadota; class Alphaproteobacteria; order Hyphomicrobiales; family Nitrobacteraceae; genus Bradyrhizobium; species Bradyrhizobium sp. CCBAU 11357. The sequence goes on from NZ_LBJW01000062.1 coordinate 231, forward strand.
GCAGAGCATCGAGCCATGTCGGACGCCTACGATTATTTTCGCGCCCACGCGATCGCCGCCGTCCGCAAGGCGCGGGCGCTGCCGCCCGGGCGGACGAAGCAGAAGCAGCGCACGGTGGCGCGGGTCTATCATCTGCTGTCCAGGGAAGCCGCGCTGGCGCCGAACATCCGTCACCTGGACGATTTTCGCGCGGCACGGCGGCTGGAGCGGCAGATCGGTCGTTGATCTCCGGGCCGACGCCGCGACTGTCCCATGCAAATTCGATCGGCTGCCATTCCACGGGAATAGGCCCCGGCGGAGCGCCGCACAGGTTGACGTCTGCCCCGTCAGCCAGTTGGATGCGCGCGCAACCGGGGGCCTGTCATGACGTTTTCCAGCATCTTCGCGCAATTCGTCGCGTTCATCGGCGGCATCGCGCTGCAATGGCGCAAGATGACGGGCACCGAGCCCGCGCCGGCCTGGGGTGAGAAGCCCGCCATTCCCGAAGCCAAGCCGCAAGGCGCGATCCCCACCTTGAAGATGCCGACCGCGCGCGGCTGGCGCGAGGGCCAGAAGCCGACCGCTGCGCCCGGGCTCGAGGTCAACGCGTTCGCGACCGGCCTCGACCATCCGCGCTGGATCGAGGTGCTGCCCAATGGCGACGTGCTGATCGCCGAGGCGACGCAGATCGCGGGCGCCCCGCGCAGCGTTTTCCACTATGCGATGCAGGCGACGATGCGCCGCGCCGCGGCGCTCGGCGTCTCCGCCAACCGCATCACGCTGTTGCGCGACAAGGACGGCGATGGCGTTGCGGAACATCGCGGCGCGTTCATGGAGAACCTCAACCAGCCGTTCGGCATGGCGCTGGTCGGCGACACTTTCTACGTCGGCAACACCGACGGCGTGATGGCCTTTCCTTACGTCCCCAACGCCGACCGCATCACCGCAGCAGGCAAGCGGCTCACGACGTTCAAGCCCGCCGGCCACTGGACGCGCAGCCTGCTCGCCAGCCCCGATGGCAAGAAGCTCTATGCCGGCGTCGGCTCGCTTAGCAACATCGCCGAGATGGGCATGGAGGTCGAGCAAGGCCGCGCCGCCGTCTATGAGCTCGATCTCGCTGCCGGCACGCATCGCATTTTCGGCGCCGGCCTGCGCAATCCCGTCGGCCTTGCCTGGGAGCCGACGACGGGCGTGCTCTGGACCGTCGTCAACGAGCGCGACGGCCTCGGCGACGAGACGCCGCCCGACTATCTCACCTCAGTGCGCGACGGCGGCTTCTACGGCTGGCCCTATTGCTACTGGGGCAAGACGGTGGACGACCGCGTGCCGCAGGATGCGGCGATGGTCGCCAAGGCCATTCAACCGGACTACGCGCTCGGTGGCCACACGGCTTCGCTCGGCCTGTGCTGGATGCCCGCAGGCACCCTGCCCGGCTTCGGCGACGGCATGGTGATCGGCCAGCACGGCTCGTGGAATCGCAGCAAGCTGTCCGGCTACAAGCTGGTGTTCATCCCGTTCGCGAACGGCAAGCCCTCCGGCCCCGGTCGCGACATCCTGTCGGGCTTCCTGTCCCCGGACGAGAAGGAATCCTACGGCCGCCCGGTCGGCGTCGCGATCGGTCCCGACAAGAAATCGCTGCTGATGGCCGACGACGTCGGCAACGTGATCTGGCGCGTGACGGGGGCGTAGCAGCTCACGTGCCGACGCAGAGTGTGGCGCGCTGCTTGCGGAGCAGTGCGATCAGCGACAGCGCCGTGATCAGGCCGGTCTTGGGATTCTCGGACGGGATGTTCTCGATTCCCATCGAGAAGCGCGCCGAATCCGCCTCGACCTCGATGCGGTGAACATTGCGTGTCACGGTCGGATCGGCCCAAACCTGGATCTGGGTGCGATCGGGCCCGATGCCCGCGAGCGACAACGCAACCGCGACGTTGACGTTCGCCGGAAAGCCCTTTGCGGCTTCGCGCGCGCTGCCCTCGAACAATTTCAGCGGTTCGCGCAGATTGTCGATGTCGATGTTGTTCTGAACGATGAACGGCGCGCCCTTCAAGCCGTCGATCGGCTTGCGCGTCACCATCTTCACCGAATGAATAGTGCCGATTGCGGCGGCGTTGACGGCATCGAGGCCAATCAGCGCGCCGGTCGGCACCAGAATGCGGCCGCCATTGGCGCGGGCGAGATCGACGAGATCGAAATTGTCGAGCAAGCCGCCGACGCTGACCACGACAGCGGCCTTGCCGCGCTTCAGCGCAGGCTCGACGATCGCACGCAGCTGGCTGCTCGGCGCGCATTCGACCACGATGTCGGCGGCTTCGCCGAGCTGATCGAGCGGCAGGATTGTCGGAGGGCGACGCAAGCTGCCGATGAAGGCTTGATGCTTGGCGGGATCCCGCACCGCCACGGTTGCGAGCGACAGGCCCTCGATGCCCTGATCGAGCGCGGTCGCGATCTTGGTGCCGATCGAGCCCAGCCCTGCAATGGCCACCCGCAAGTCGCTCGAAGCCTTCTGATCCGTCATCACCATCCCTCTGTCTTCGTCTCTGTCCTGGCCGATGTCATAGCCGCTCACGCCTCCCGCGCATAGCTGCGCAGGCGGGCTTCCAGAACCGCCAGCATGGCATCGCGGGCCGGATCGCGCGAGCCGCGCAGCCAGGCGGCGGCAAGCGGCAGCCGGCCGACCGGCCCAGTCTGCTTCGGCCGAAGCGGCACGAAGCGCACACCGGTCACCGCCATCCGTGCGGTCCAGCGCGGCACGATCGCCACCCCGAGCTTCGTTGCCACGAGGTTGATGATGGTCTGCTTCTCGTCGGCGACCTGCACGATGCGCGGCGTCAGGCCGGCCTCCTCGAACAGCTTGACCGTGAGGTCGTGGCTGTGCGGCCGCGAGCGGCGGTCCGGCACCAGCATCGCCTCCTGGGCAATATCCGCCAGCGTGATCGCTTTGCGCCCCGCCAGCGCGTGCCGGCGCGGGAACGCAACGATCGCGCTCTCCTGGAGCAGGTCGCGGAATTCGAGCCGCTTGTCCGGCCGGTCAGGCGGACGCACGAAGGCGAGATCGAGCGCGCCGGTCAAGATCTTGGGCAGCAGCCGGACAGTCTTGTCTTCGAGGAGCTGCACCGCGATGTCAGGATGCCTGGCGCGGAAATCGCGCAGAAGCGGCGGCAGCAATCCGGCCGCGGCGCTGTCGATGGCACCGACCCGCAGCCGCCGCGCGGTCCCCGCGCGCGAGCGATTGCGGAGGTTGCTCTCGACCGCCTCGACCTTGGCGAGGATGGCGCGGGCATCGCGCAGCAGCGTCGTGCCGTCCTCGGTGAGCGACACAGCGCGCGTCGTCCGCGCAAACAGCCGCGTTCCCAGATCCTCCTCCAGCAGCCTGATCTGCCGGCCGAGCGCAGAAGGCAGCATCTGGAGCTGCTGCGCCGCGCGGCCGAAATGCAGCTGCTCGGCCGTCGCCACGAAACATCGGAGCTGATGCAATTCCATTTGCCGGTCCTCTCGTCTCAGCGAGGATTATATCATTTTTTTGTATAAACCAGCGCCGATTGAGTTTGCCCTGCACTCCCGTCTAGATTCGCCGGCGACGCCGAACCGCCGAATATGTCGGCACGATCTCTCCCACGGAGCTTTCCATGCGCACCCATTCGATCGCAGCCATTCCCGCCGACGGCATCGGCCCCGAGGTGATCTCGGCCGGTGTCCGCGTGCTGGAGGCCCTGGCCAAGCGCAGCGGCGACCTCTCCTTCAACGTCAAGACGTTCGACTGGGGCTCGGACTATTACAAGAAGCACGGCGTGATGATGCCGGCGGACGGTCTCAGCGAGCTGAAGAAGTTCGACGCGATCTATTTCGGCGCGGTCGGCGCCCCTGATGTGCCCGACCACATCACGCTATGGGGCCTGCGCCTGCCGATCTGTCAGGGCTTTGACCAATACGCGAATGTGCGGCCGACCAAGATCCTGCCGGGCGTCGCCTCGCCGCTGCGCAATGTCGGCGTCGGCGATCTCGACTGGGTGATCGTGCGCGAGAACTCGGAAGGCGAATATGCCGGCATGGGCGGGCGCGCCCACAAGGGCCTGCCGGAAGAGGTCGGCACGGAAGTGGCGGTGTTCACCCGCGTCGGCGTCACCCGCATCATGCGCTATGCGTTCCAGCTCGCGCAGTCGCGCCCGCGCAAATTCCTGACCGTCGTGACCAAGTCGAACGCGCAGCGCCACGGCATGGTGATGTGGGACGAGATCGCGGCCGAGGTCGCCGGCGAATTCCCTGATGTGGCCTGGGACAAGATGCTGGTCGACGCGATGACGGTGCGGATGACGCTGCATCCGAAGAGCCTCGATACCATCGTCGCGACCAACCTCCACGCCGACATCCTCTCCGACCTCGCCGGCGCGCTGGCGGGAAGCCTCGGCGTCGCGCCGACCGGGAACATCGATCCGCAGCGCCGCTTCCCCTCGATGTTCGAGCCGATCCACGGCTCGGCCTTCGACATCACCGGCAAGGGCATCGCCAACCCGGTCGCGACGTTCTGGACCGGCGCGCAGATGCTCGAGCATCTCGGCGAGAAGGATGCCGCCTCGAGGCTGATGGCCGCCGTCGAGCGCGTCTGCGCCGCGGGCGTGCTGACGCCGGATGTCGGCGGCAAGGCGACGACGAAGGAGGTCACGGACGCCGTGATCGATGCGATCCACGGATCGAACGTGTAGTCTTATCGGATCGCGTGTCGCCACGACTCGCTGCACCTCTCCCGCTTGCGGGGGAGGTCGACGCGCGTAGCGCGGCGGGTGGGGGCTCTCTCCTCTCGGGGGTCCTCGATCGTGGAGACGCCCCCTCCCCAACCCTCCCCCGCAAGCGGGAGAGGGAGCGCACCGCCTTCTGCGGCAAGATAACGGCCCCTACCTCCGCCCCGCCGGTGCCGCCGGCGGCGTGGCCATCGCGGCGGCCGGCTCGGGCGGTGTCAGATGGCGGGGGACGATGATAGTCTGGCCTGGCGTCAACTGCGCGTTCTCCGGCAGCGAGTTGCTCTGCGCCAGCGTCCACAGCGGCACGCGGTTGGCTGCGGCGATGCTCTCCATGGTGTCGCCGCGGCGCACCGGCACCCGCACGCCGCTGTCCCACAATTCGACCAGCGTATCCGCCGGCACCAGATAGCGCAGCGGCACGGCATCGGCCTGCGTCTGCGGCGGAATGCGCGGCAGCTGCGTCACCATCCCGACGATCTGACGATGGATATCGTCGGACTTCTCGATGTTGATGTGGCTGACGCGCGCGTTTTCCTTGAGGTCATAGCTGGCGTAATGGCCGCGAAAGCCGGGGACAGTCACGACGTCGCCGCCGCCGAGCACGCTGTCGGACAGGAAGATGTTGATGAAGCGCTCGACGTTGAGGGGGACATCCCCGGTCGCGTGCGCGGGATCGATGGCGATGACGAGGCTGATCGGGATGTTCTCCTTGGCCGCCATCTCGGAGATGACGACCGAGCACAGCCCGCCCATGGAATGGCCGATCAGCACGATCGGTGCCGCCTTCTCCTTGTAGCTGGCGATGGCGCGGTTGCCGATCAGCCGGCACAGGGTGAATTCGTAGACGTCCGCCGAGAAGCCGGCCTGCGTCAGCTTCTCGCTGAGCCGGTCGATGCCGGTCGAGAAGATCGGACCCATGGCACCGCGAAACAGGTAGACCTTCGGCGGCGGCAATGGCTCGAACGGCGGGGGCGGCGGCGCGGCGGGAGTTGCGGGTGCGGAGGTGGTGGTCTTGGACTTGGGCGGGGAAGCCGCGGCCACGCCGCTGCTCCAGGCCAGCAGCACGATTGCTGCCAGCGCGACTAGTCGCCTCAAATGAATCATCAGTTCAGCGGTCCCACCATGGGAGGAGCGGCCTCCCTGACCGGGCTTAGTGACCACCGATTGGGTGGATTTTGGGGCACGGGAACCGAGGCGCGCCGCACCGCGCGGATCAAGCCGCTGGCGGGTCACTGCCTGCCCTTGAGGCGGCTGCGATGCGCGGCCTGCTTGGCGCGGTTGCCGCAGACCGCCATGATGCACCACCGCCTTGCGCGCCTGCGGGTGTGATCGGCGAACAGCATCGTGCAGTTATGGCCCTCGCACGCCTTCACGTCGGAGAAGTCTTCCTCGCAGACGAACTTCGCCATGGCTTCGCCGATCGGCAGCAGCAGTGCCACCGGTGATCGCCAGCGCCGTTTCATTCGTAGCGCGAAGACGCCGCCATCGTCCTGCCCGGCCTCGATCCGGCTGAACGCTTCATCGCGCTCGAGCAAGCTGTTCAACGGACCGAGCTCGTGCAGCGCCTTTTCTGTCAGCGGCTTGCCCGCATGGTTCAGAACAAAGCCCCTGAACCACTCACGCAAGTCGCGGGCCTGATCGGCGACCTTGTCGAGCTCATCCGGCCTCGCGCGCGCCTTCAGCGCATCGAGCTCCTCCGCAGCCACGAGCTTCGCCTGGGACAGCCAGTCGATCAGGCCAGCGCCATCGTCGATCCAGTCGACAGGCGTATCGACCGGTGTTGCGACCGAGTTGAGGAAGTCGAGGCCGAGCGAGTCGGCGATGAACATCGCGGGCGGTCTGTCCATGAGCAGTCCTGGCCGTCGGAATAACGCCTCCTTTGTAACCAGTAAAATAGCCGTTGACAAGTTACGCGACGAAAACGTAACCTCATTATAAGCATTTAACGGGTTACTCGCAGCAATGGAGACGGTCATGACCCCGACCACCTACCGCACCGCCGATGTCGATGGCTTCAAGGTGTTCTATCGCGAGGCCGGACCCAGAGGCGCGCCGAAGCTGCTGCTGCTGCACGGCTTCCCCAGCGCCGGCCACATGTTCCGCGACCTGATTCCGCTGCTGGCCGACAAATTCCATATCGTCGCGCCGGATCTTCCCGGCTTCGGCCAGTCCGACATGCCTTCGCGCGAAACCTTCCACTACACCTTCGACAACGTCGCGCAGGTGATCGAGCGCTTCACCGAAGTGATCGGCTTCGATCGCTTCGCGATCTACGTCTTCGATTACGGCGCGCCGATCGGCTTCCGACTTGCGTTGCGTCACCCCGAACGGATCACCGCGATCATCTCGCAGAACGGCAACGCCTATGAAGACGGCCTCAGCGACGGCTGGACGCCGATCAAGGCCTATTGGCAGGACCCCTCGCCTGCCAACCGCGAGGCGCTGCGCGCCTTCCTCACGCCGGAGGCGACGCGCTGGCAGTACACCCATGGCGTTCCCGATCCGACGACGGTGTCGCCGGACGGCCCGAACCTCGATAACTTCTTTCTGGCGCGCCCGGGCTCGGACGACGTGCAGCTCGACCTGTTCGGCGACTACAAGAGCAACGTCGCACTCTATCCGTCATTCCATGACTACTTTCGCACGCACAGGCCGCCATTCCTCGCGGTCTGGGGCAAGAACGATCCGTTCTTCATTCCGCCCGGCGCCGAAGCGTTCAAGCGCGACAATCTCAATGCGGTCGTGCAGTTCTTCGACACTGGCCATTTCGCGCTGGAGACGCATGCGCGGGAAATCGCGGAGGCCATCCGCGCATTCTTGGGATGACGAGGGAGCGCGATCCGCGCTCCCGCACTCTCAGTTCCTCG
>NZ_LBJW01000063.1:0-9099 GCF_028128865.1 Bradyrhizobium sp. CCBAU 11357
ATGGGTGTGTGACAACCTCATTCTGGCACAACTGATGCCGTAGGGGGCCGTCCACCCCATCAGAAGCCACGGGCGTGGCGCGTAGTCGCATGGGCCCCGGCTCGGCAGCGCATCGCTGAAGAAGCGCCGCGCTGCGTCCGGGGCACGAAACCGTAGGGTGGGCAAAGGCGCGCTTGCGCCGTGCCCACCATCGATCCAACACCGCAACAGAAGCGGTGGGCACGCTTCGCTTTGCCCACCCTACGATATCGTGGCGCGGAGAGAACGCCTCAGCTCTTCCGCTCCGGCACGCGCTTGATCTTCGCACCCAGCGCGTTCAGCCGTTCCTCGATGCGCTCATAGCCGCGCTCGATCTGGTCGGCATTGTTGATGGTCGAGGTGCCCTCGGCGCAGACGGCCGCGAGCAGCATCGCCATGCCGGCGCGGATGTCGGGCGAGGTCATCGTCGCGCCGTGCAGGCGGCTGGGGCCGGCGATGATGGCGCGGTGCGGATCGCACAGCACGATGCGCGCGCCCATCGCGATCAGCTTGTCGACGAAGAACATCCTGGATTCGAACATCTTCTCGAACATCAGGATCACGCCCTCGCATTGCGTGGCGGTGACGATCGCGATCGACATCAGGTCGGCCGGAAAGGCCGGCCAGGGCTGGTCCTCCAGCTTCGGCACATGGCCGCCAAAGTCGTCCTGGATCTTCAATGTTTGGTTGGAGGGCACGATGAGGTCGTCGCCCTCGATGCGGCAGACGATGCCGAGCCGCTCGAAGCCCATGCGGATCGAGCGCAGATGCTCGACGCCGGCGCGCGTGATGCGCAGGGGCGAGCGCGTCACGGCGGCAAGCCCGATCAGCGAGCCGACCTCGATATGGTCGGGCTGGATCCGGTAGGTGGCTCCGCCGAGCGTCGCTGGACCATGGATGATCATGGTGTTGGTGCCGATGCCTTCGATCCTGGCGCCGAGCGCGACCAGGAAATTGGCGAGGTCCTGCACATGCGGCTCGGAGGCCGCGTTGCGCAAATAGGTGACGCCGTCGGCGGCGACCGCCGCGACCAGCGCGTTCTCGGTCGCGGTGACGCTCGGCTCGTCCAGGAATACGTCCGCGCCCGCGAGCTTGGGCGCGCGGAATTCGAGTCGGTCGGTCGCGGTGACCTTCGCGCCGAGCTGCTCCAGCGCGAGCACATGCGTGTCCAGACGTCGGCGTCCGATGACGTCGCCGCCCGGCGGCGGCAGCATCACTTCGCCGCAGCGGGCGAGCAGGGGCCCGGCGAGCAGGATCGAGGCGCGGATGCGCACGCACAGCTCGGGGTCGAGGTCGGCGGCGCGGATGCTCTTGGCGTGGATGTGAAGCGTGTTGCGCGCGGACCATTCCGCCGACGCCCCGACCGAGCGGACCAGCTCGACCAGCGTCTCGGTGTCACGGATCCGCGGCACGTTCTCCAGCACGACCGGATGCTCGGTCAGCAGTGCGGCGGCGATGATCGGCAGCGCCGAATTCTTGTTGCCGGACGGCTCGATCGAGCCCGAGAGCCGGTGACCGCCCTCGACGATGTATTGGATGGGCGCCACGGGGTTCTCGCTGTCCTGTTGGGGGCTGTTTCGGGCGGAAACTACAGAGATTTGACCGCGGGAGCAATTGTGCTGGCTGGGACCCGCACACGTCCGTCCGGCGCTTGTGGCAGGACGCCCGCCCTTAGAACAGCCCGATGATATTCCCGATGACGTAGAGGATCGCGATCAGGATCAGGGCCCCCATCATGAAGAAGGAGATTTCGATGGCGATGGCGCCGGTGCCGAGTGTGGCGGCGACAGCGGCAAGGAGCCGTTCCTCCCGGAAGATCAGGGAGAGCACCGAAAGCAGGATGGCGAGCAGGCCGAGCGAGATTGCCGTGACCGATGCGGTTTCACTCCAGCTTCGTCCGGCCGATTTCTCGACCTTCGGAGCCTGATACTCCACGCCCTTCACCTTCGCGACGATGCGGTCCTTGATGCGATGTCCGGTGTCGACGATCACCTTGTCCGCCGGCGGCGGCGGAAACACGATCGGTACGACCCAATGCGGAAGCACAGCCGCCATCAGTGCCAGCACACCGACAATGCTGCCGATGATGCCGAGGCGGCGTGAGGGCGCGGCGGAGCTGGTCGTTGCAGAGGCGGTCATGGCGCGACACTTCCCGGCCGGAATTGGCCTTGCGGGTTCATGCCGTTTCGTCGCGATGGCGGGTAGGGAGGTTCAGGGGCGGCCTAGAGTGCAGTGGGGCTCGTAGCCAGGACGGCGGTGCGCTCCCTCCCCCGCTCGCGCGGGAGGGCGGGGGAGAGGGTGTCTCCGCAATGGAACAATCCCCTAGAGGAGAAAGCCCTCACCCGCCACGCTCTGCGAGCGTGTCGACCTCTCCCGCAAGCGGGAGAGGTGCAGCGAGTGCTTGGCTGGCACCGAGAGCTACGAACTTGAGAGGCGATCAAATATCGATCGTCGCGCTCAGCGAATGTTCCTGGATGAAATCGCGGCGCGGCTCGACCACGTCGCCCATCAGCTTGGTGAAGATGTCGTCGGCCTCGTCGACCTCCTTGACCTTCACCTGCAGCAGCGAGCGCACCTCGGTGTCGAGCGTCGTTTCCCAGAGCTGCTCCGGATTCATCTCGCCGAGGCCTTTGTAGCGCTGCAGGGTGATGCCCTTGCGGCCCGCGTCGGTCACGGCCTCGAACAGATCGACCGGACCATGGACCATGTGCTCTGTATCCTTGCGCCGCAGCTTGCCGGAGCGGGCATAGACGTCCTGAAGCCTGGTCGTGTACTCGTCGAGCTTGCGGGCCTCGGCGGAGCCGAGCAGCGCGTCGTCGATGACGGCGGCTTCCTTGACACCGCGCACGGTGCGTTCGAACAGGAAGCCCTGGCCCTCGACGAATTGTCCGACCCAGCCGCGCTCGACCTCTTCGGCCTGGTTGTCCAGCCGGCTCGCGATGTATTGCGCAGCGGCCGCCGCCTTCTCGGGATCGCCGTAGATTTCCTTGTTCAGCACGCCGGTGATGGCGGCCTGCTCGACCACCTTGCGGTTATAGCGGCTGTGCAGGTTGCGCAGGATGCTGCGGACGATTCGGGCGTCGTCGACCAGCGCGCGAAGATCGCGCCCGGAGCGGTCGCCGCCGGTGCCGGGGATGTACACGCAGTCGTCGAGGCCAGCGTCGATCAGATAATCTTCCAGCGCGCGCTCGTCCTTCAGATATTGCTCGGACTTGCCGCGCGAGACCTTATAGAGCGGCGGCTGGGCGATGTAGAGATAGCCGCCATCGATGATGTCGCGCATCTGCCGGTAGAAGAACGTGAGCAGCAGCGTGCGGATGTGGGCGCCGTCGACGTCGGCGTCCGTCATCACGATGATCTTGTGATAGCGCAGCTTCTCGACCGAGAACTCGTCGCTGATGCCGGTGCCGAGCGCGGTGATCAGCGTGCCGATCTGCTCGCTCGACAGCATCTTGTCGGGACGCACGCGCTCGACGTTGAGGATCTTGCCGCGGAGCGGCAAGACGGCCTGGAACTCGCGGTTGCGGCCCTGCTTGGCGCTGCCGCCTGCCGAGTCGCCCTCGACGATGAAGAGCTCGGACTTGGCCGGATCCTTTTCCTGGCAGTCGGCGAGCTTGCCGGGCAGCGAGGAGACCGAGAGCGGGCTCTTGCGCGTCAGCTCGCGCGCTTTTCGAGCAGCTTCACGGGCCGCCGCGGCCTGGATCACCTTGCCGACGATCATCTTGGCCTCGGACGGGTGCTCCTCGAACCAGGCCTGAAGCGCCTCGTTGAGGACGTTCTCGACCACGGGGCGCACTTCCGAGGACACCAGCTTGTCCTTGGTCTGCGACGAGAATTTCGGGTCCGGCACCTTCACCGAGAGAACGGCGGTGAGACCTTCGCGGCAATCGTCGCCGGTCAGCGCAATCTTTTCCTTTTTGGCATTGGCCTCGGCATAGCCGTTGACCTGGCGCGTCAGCGCGCCGCGGAAGCCGGCCAGATGGGTGCCGCCGTCACGCTGCGGGATGTTGTTTGTGAAGCACAGCACGTTCTCGTGGTAGCTGTCGTTCCACCACAGCGCGGCCTCGACGCCGATGCCGTTGGCTTCCGAGCGCACCATGATCGGCGTCGGCACCAGCGCCTTCTTATTGCGGTCGAGATATTTGACGAACTCCTCGACGCCGCCGGAATAGTGCATCTCCTCGCGCTTCTCGACCGCGTGGCGCATGTCGGAGAGCGCAATGTTGACGCCGGAATTGAGGAAGGCGAGCTCGCGCAGGCGGTGCTCGAGCGTGGCGAAATCATATTCGATGTTCTTGAAGGTCTCGGTCGAGGCCAGGAACGTCACCTCGGTGCCGCGCTTGCCCGGCGCGTCGCCAACGACTTTCAGCGGTGCGACGGCATCGCCATGGGCGAACTCGATGTAGTGCTCCTTGTCGTCGCGCCAGATGCGCAAACCGAGCTTGCTCGACAGCGCGTTGACGACGGAGACGCCGACGCCGTGCAGGCCGCCTGAGACCTTGTAGGAGTTCTGGTCGAACTTACCGCCGGCGTGGAGCTGGGTCATGATGACCTCGGCCGCCGAGATGCCTTCGCCCTTGTGGATGTCGACGGGAATGCCGCGGCCGTCGTCGCGCACGGTGACGGAATTGTCGGCGTTGAGAATCACGTCGACGCGCGTGGCATGGCCCGCGAGCGCTTCGTCGATCGCGTTGTCGACGACCTCGTACACCATGTGGTGCAGGCCCGAGCCGTCGTCGGTGTCGCCGATATACATGCCCGGGCGCTTGCGGACGGCGTCGAGACCCTTGAGCACGCGGATCGATTCCGCGCCGTAATCGCTCGCGTTGGAGGGCTCGTTTTCGGCAGCGTGCTGCCGAGCAGGTTCTGTCATGAGAGGCCTTCGAGATGTCGCCCGAATCAGCGGCGCAAAAGGCGCTGATTTGCGAGGCTATTTGTGCCATGAAAGACCGCTTGCGCCTAGCGCAAAGTATCTCCCGGCAACCCTTTGAGCAGATAGGGTTTTTCGGCAAGTTTTCAAGGCTTTTGCCGGGCGATTTCGGGCGCTGCAAAAAGCCCGATTCGTGGGCGGTTTTCGGCCGGGGAAGGCGTGGTTTTTGCGGTGACGTGGATGCCTGTTCCGAAGGCGCCGTGCCGCCGCGGAACGGGCCATCGGGTTCAGTAGATCTGGTCCGGCTTCTTATCGTCGTCCCCCAAACTGAGGGACCAGGCCTCGCCGGCAGCCACGGTGATGGTGTCGGTGTGCACCCGATGGCCCGACACCAGCAGCGCGTAGGAGTATGTGCCGGGCGGCAGATCCAGCGTTTGCGGATGGTTGACGCCGCCCGCGATCTCGATGGTCTGGCCGTTGATCGCGAGCGAGGCCACATCAGGTACGAGATAACCGAAGATCAGCCGCGCGTGTCCTGCGATCGGCAGGAAGTTGGCCTTGGCCGCAACCTCGGTATTTCGTTGCACGAGGTCGATTGTGGTCTCGCTCTTGACGCGGTCGAGCGTCAGCGTGCCCGGCCCCTTCGGGGAGGCGAAGACGAGCCGCGCGTGGTCGGCGGCGACCATCGCGCCATCAGGCCTCTCCTGCCAGCCGCGCTTTCCGAGTTCTGTGCGGTAGAACGCCAGTACGTCGCTGAGCTCTGCAGGTACATGGGCTTTGAGCTCGCGCCGGAACGGGACATCGATGCCGGACGCGCGCATGGTGCTGAAGCTGGAGTGACTGGCTCGCGTCGGCACGGGCATGTCGGCGTGGGGATCTGCTGCGGTAAGGGGCTCCTGCGAGCAGCCTGCAAGAAGCGCGAGGCCGCACACCAACAGCCACCACCGTGCCGGGACCTTCGCCCCGTGCCTTGCCGTCATCATGCCACTCTCCAGGAGTACCGCGATCCTCGCGCGATGCAGCGGCTGCGACACGGTCGCCGCCGCCTTCTCGACGACTAGTCGCCCCACGAACCCGGACGGGTTCAACGAGGCCCATACACCCGCGGACATGCGATCAGTACATCTGCAGCGGCAGCACGTCGCCGCTCGGGCCCACCAGCAGGCCCCAGGCCTCGCCGGCGACAACGGTGAGGGTCTCGGTGCGGGCCGGGCGCCCGGGCAGGCGTAGCGCGTATTGGTACTTGCCCGGCGGAAGGTCGAGCATCGGCCCTTTCGGTGATTGCGGACCGCCGGCGCCGGCTGGGATCTTGACGGTTTGCTTGTTGATCGTGAGCGACGCTTCCTTGTCGCCCATGTTGCCCATCATCACCCGGGCCTGTCCGGCCTTCGGCATGATGTCGGCCTTGGCCGCGGCATCCGCGTTCTTCTGCGCCAGATTGACTGTGGTCTCGCCGTTGGCGCGGCTGAGCTTGAGCACGGCCGGGCCTTGCGGCGAGGCGAAGTCGATCTGCGCGCGATCGGCGGACGCGGCCGCGCCGCCGGTCTTTTCCTGCCAGCCGAGCTTTGCAAGCTCCGCACGGTAGAAGGCGAGGACCTCGTCGAGCGAGGCGGGGATGCTGGCCTCCAGCTCGCGGCGGACCGGCGTCTCGCTGCCCGGCATCTTCGAGGTGGCGAGCGATTTCGTCGAGCGCTGCGTCGGCACCGGCAGCGGGGATTCGGGATCCGGCTTCAGCGGCTCGGCGGATTTGGCCTGCACCTCCGGGACGACGGCCGGCCTGGCCGCGGCCATCACCAGGCCCGATGCGCTGGCGCTGACATTCACCTTCGGGCCCATCTGCATCACCGTCATCGAGATCGACTTGCCGCCCTTGGAAAATTCCATCACCGCCATGTTGGGTTGGTTGATGACGGAAGGCTGCTCCTTCCAGCCGGTGGGCTTGAGCGATGCGCGATAGAATGCGGTAAGCGCCTTGACGCTCGAGGTGGAGGAGAATTCGAGGTGGCCGTCGCCGCCTTCGAACCTCACGCCCTCTGCGCTCTCGGGCAGCGGCACCGGCGTCTTGCTGTCGGCAAGCGCGCTGAGCGGCGCATCGGACAGCGCGGCCGCCTGCACCTTGCGCCTCGCCTCGTCAGCGGCGATGAGCTGCTGAGCCGCACCAAGCGCATCGCCGAGGAACTTCGCGTCGGCTTCCTTCTTCGCCTTGGCGCGGGCGGCGAGCGCGGAGTCCTTCACCTGCGCGATGAGGCTGACCATGGTGAAATCATATTTGCGGCCGAGCCGCAGCACGCCGGTTTCATCGGTGTTGGAGATCTTGATCGCCACCTCGTCGCCGGGTGCGAGCGGCGCGCTGCCATTCTCCTGCCAGCCGCGTGCGGCGAGCTCGCGCTGGTAGAAGGCGAGCACGGCGGGCAGCTCGGCCATCGCTGCGGCCGAGATCTCGCGCTTGTTGGAGCTGGCGCTGCCGAGGCCCCGCGCAGATTTGGTCGGTTTGGGCCGCGGCAGGCCGGCCATCTCGCTGTCGGCCTCGAGCACCTCCGGCAGCGCGAACGGCGCCACCCGGATATCCACGTTGGTCCGGCCGTCGTCGCGGCGCGTCAGCGTCAGCATCACCGGCTTCTGCTTGGAGAAGCCGGTCTCCTGGTTATCAGGGTGCGCGTAATACGCGCGCAGACCGTTGGGGATGGTCTCATCCAGATTGCTGGTCCAGCGCGCGGCGGTCTCCGCCGTGAGCTTCTGCCAGCCGATCGCAGCCATCTCGCGGCCAAAGAAATCCGACGTCGCATCGAGCGCGGTGGGCGCGATGCAGCCGAGATAAGGCCTCGTGCCATCGAACATGAGGTCGGTCGCGCCATCGGGGAACGGCACGTTGCCGTAGATCCGGTCGGAGGCGTAGGTGACCATGGATTGATCCGGGCGGCCGAGGCCTTGCGTGAAATGAACCGACAGGCCCTGACGTCCCTTCTTGAAATTCAGCGTCGTGCTCTTTTCGTCCAGCGGCCGCAGATAGGGCACCCAGCCGTCGGCGCCGAGTAGCTTTTTCAACGCCGGCGCCGTCACAGCTTCCGACGTCGGCATGCGATATTCGAGGCGCCAGGATTCGGACCGCGAGGTGTCCTCCACCGCGCCCTCGAGCTTCGGCAGCGCGTGGACATCGACGATACCGCTGTCCGCGGCAGCCGCGATCGAGCAGCTCGCCAGCAGGACGAGGCCGCAGGCCAACAGCCGCCATCGTGCCGGGACTTGCGTCCCGCGCGGGATCATCGACATCGTCAAGCTCCTGAATGGCGCGGGGTCGTCATGCCCGCGCATTTGCAGGCGACGCCCCGATCGGCGCGGCCTCAGACCAGAAGTCGCGGCAGGAACCGGCCAGGTTCAACAGCCATGGCCGAACAGCGGCTCAGTACAGCTGCAGCGGCGGCCACGCCTCGCCGTCGCGCCCGATCGTGAGCTCCCAGGTATCGCCGGCTGCGACCGCGAGCATGCTCGTTCTGGCCGGACGGCCCGGCACGCTTAGTCCGTAGCTGTATGTGCCGGGCACCAGGTCCACCGCGACGGCGTTGGCGCCGGCGGGGCGCGGGATGGTCCGCTGGTTGATCGTGAGCACGGCTTCGTTCTCGCCGATATTGCTGAACACCAGCTTGGCCTGGCCGGGTTCAGGCAGGACGTTGGCGCGGGTCGCGGCCTGCGCATTCTTCTGCACGAGCTGCACCGCGGTGCTGCCCTCCTTGCGGTCGAGCTCCAGCGCTGCCGGCCCGATCGGGGAGACGAAGGCGAGGCGCGCGTGATCGGCGCCGACCACCGCGTCATCCTGCTGCTCCTGCCAGCCGAGCTTTCCAAGCTCGGTCCGATAGAACGCGAGCACGTCACTGAGCGCCGCGGGCACGCGGGCTTCGAGCCTGGTCCGGAGCGGCGCCTCGATGCCGGGCATCACGGTGGTGTGGATCCCCCGATAGCTATAGCGGGTCGGTGCGGGGAGCCTGGCCGCGGGATCCAGCGTCAGCGCGGCCGGGAACAGCGGCGGCAGGTTCGACACGAAGGCGCCGGCGCTTGCCGCGAGCAGGCAGCTTGCGAGGAGAGCAAGGCCGCACGCAATGAGTTGCCATCGTGCCGGAGCTTGCGCCCCACGCCCCACCGTCGCCATGCTCATGCTCCAAGGGTATCGCGCCAGTTGTGAAATCCTGCGCGATGGCCGCCTCTTGCAGCCACAA
>NZ_LBJW01000064.1:0-9341 GCF_028128865.1 Bradyrhizobium sp. CCBAU 11357
CCCTGTTCACCACCCAGACGCCGGCCAACACCAATGCCACCGACGGAATTGGGGCGGATTATGAGTTGGGGATGCGCTTCACCGCCGACACGTCCGGCGTGATCCAGGCGATCCGGTACTACAAGGCCTCGAACGAGACCGGCACCCATGTCGGCCACATCTGGTCGGCCACGGGCCAGGAGCTGGCGACGGTCACGTTCACCAACGAAGGCGCCTCGGGCTGGCAGCAGCAGGCGCTGGCCACGCCCCTCACCATCGCGGCCGGCACGACCTACGTGGTCTCGGTCAACATCAACAGCTACTACGTCTCCACCACCCAGGGCTTCGCGTCGGGCATCAGCAATGGCGGCCTGAACGCGCCCGTCGGCGCCGGCGTGTTCGACTACAGCGCGGGCGTCTTCCCGACCAACGTCTATCAGAATGCAAACTATTTCCGCGACGTTGTGTTCGCGCCCTCCAACGTCATCGCTCTGCTCAACACTTCTACGATCTATGTCAGTGAATCGACCGGCACGGTCACCGTCACCGTCACCCGCTCCGGCGACCTCCAGTCTCAAAACACCGTTGAGTACACGACGAACGAAATCGGCACCGGCGGAAGTGCGACGGCTGGATCGGACTTTATCCAGCCCACCTTCAATGGTCGGGCGAACACCGGTCAGATCGTGTTCCAACCGGGAGAGAGCACCAAGAGCTTCACCATCCCCATCGTCAACGATCAACTGACCGAGGGCAACGAAACGTTCGCCGTCGGACTTCAAAATCCGAGCTCCGGATCCCTCGGAGCTCCACGCACTGTGCTCGTGACCATCATCGACGACGACTCACCCGCTACAATCGCAATGGCTGACGTTGTGCTGAGTATTGCAGAGAGTAGTCCGACCGCGACGATCACGTTGCTGCGCAGCGGGCCCGTCAATCAAGCAGCAACGGTCGGCTTCACGACGAGCAGCGGCAGCGCACTTGCGGGATCCGATTACACGACCACATCAGGCACGGTGACCTTTGCCGCCGGACAGGCGAGCCAGACCATCTCTGTGCCGATCGTCAATGATACGACTCCGGAGAACGAAGAGACCTTCACGGTCACCTTGAGCAACCCGACGGGCGCCACTCTCGGATCCCAGGCGACGACGACAGTGAAGATCCTGGATAATGACAACCCCGCTCTCGGCAACCTGGTGGGCGAGACAGCGGTGACGGGTCTGAACCAGCCTGCGGCGATGGACTGGACGCCCGACGGCCGCTACATGCTGATCGCGCAGAAGGACGGGGTGGTGCGCGTGGTGGACAACGGCACATTGCGATCGACTCCGCTCATCAACCTCGCGAGTGAGGTGAACGATTTCGGCGATCGCGGGCTGCTGGGAATCGCGGTGAATCCGAATTTCGCAAGTAACCACTACGTCTACCTGCTCTACACCTATGATCCGCCGGAGACGGCGACCCAGAGCGGTCTCGCGGCGGCCGATGGGGGCGGCAACCGACCCAGTCGTCTGGTGAGAGTCACCGTCGACCCCACCACAATGATTGCCGATCCAGCCAGTGAAGTGGTGCTGGTCGGCAAGAACAGCGTTTGGGCCTATACCAGCCGTCCCGACACTAACAGTGGAGGTGATCCCAGCATCGCTCCTTCCGGGATCGTCAACGGCACCACAATCACGGCTCCCGCGAGCCAGATCGAGACAGGAGCGCAGGACAACGATCCCGACAGGGCCGGCATCCAGAACCAGAACATCCGTGATTATCTTGCGACCGACAGCGACTCGCATTCGATCGGTGCCGTTCATTTCGGGCCCGACGGTTACCTCTACCTCACGGTCGGGGATGGCACGTCGTACAACTTCGTCGATCCCCGCGCAGTGCGGGTCCAGGACATCCACAATCTCTCGGGCAAACTCTTGCGGATCGATCCCGTCACGGGTGAAGGAGCGCCGGGCAATCCGTATTATCAGGCCAGCGATCCAAACAGCAATCAATCGAAAGTGTTCTACTACGGTGTCCGCAACGCCTACCGCTTCAGCTTCGATCCCGTCACGAATCTGCCGGTGCTTGGAGACGTCGGCTGGAACAATTGGGAAGAGATCGATACCGGTCCCGCCGGTTCCAATTTCGGATGGCCCTACTTTGAAGGTCCGGACAGAACAGCCAGCTATCAGAATCTCGCTCAGGCGATCACCTTCTACAACAATGGCAACCGCAACAATTTGTCCGATCCGCCTGCCGTGTTCCCGATCCTGCCTCTCAGCCACGGGGCACCAGACAATGCCCATGTGATCACCGCGGGAGACTTCTACAATCAGAACACGATGTTCTTCGATGACGTCTACAATGGAACGATCTTCGCCGCGACATTGAATGCGAGCCGCCAGATCGCAACCGTCCAGTTGGTCGACACCGTGCCGGGCATTGTGGATCTGCAGAAGGGGCCCGACGGCTGGCTCTACGGAGCCGACATATACGACGGCACGATCCGACGTTGGGTGGACCCCTCGGCCGCCCCCAACGCGCTGGGCCTCGCGGCGTCATGACGGCGGGCGCGCCTGGAGAAGGTGCAGCTTGAAAGACTTGTGTATGTCAACGGGGCACGACAGAGCCGATGCCAACACCGCACTTGCACGCTTGGCTGAGGCGTCCCGCCGACGCAGCCCAGCGTGATTCCGGCGGCATGGCAGGAGGCATGCTCAAGCTCCCGGGCGGCCAATCGTCGCCCATAGCCGGCTATCGCTCGGCATCTGCATGCGGACCCAGCCGTATGGCACTTGCGACCAGGACTTGATCTCGGGCGTCAGATTATCGAGGACCAGATCGCCGCTCCTGGCGCGCACCACCAGCACAAGGTGATGATCTCCAGAACTGGTGACCACCTCGCTCAATAACAGGACCCGCGCCGGCCAGCCGCGTTGCAGCAGTTCGTGACGCTTGCTTACTGCATAGTCGTTGCAATCACCGCGATCCGGGTTGACGATCCACTCCTCACCTGCAAGGCCGAGTTGATTGGGCTGCGGAACAATGGCGCGGTTCACGGCGCGATTGACTGCTTTCAGCTCTGCCCATCGTTCCCTCGTCAACCGGACCGGCCCGCCACGGAAGAAGCGGCGCGGGCGACATTCGGCGTGATAGCGCAGGCAAAACACCGTGTAAGTGAGGGGCGGAAGAGCGGGGCGCCCCAGCTCGATATGCGCAAGGTCCGCTTGGGGGGCCCTTGGCATGACCAGCAATGCCGCACGCGCCCACTGAACGCCACCGATCACAATTGCTATGGCTGCCGCGATGACCGGGCCCGAGGTTCGCTGCATCTGCGGATCCCCCTCCGTACGCCAAACCGTGTCGGGTCCACCCGGCGCGCGCCGAGTCACACAAAATGATTTAATGCATCGTTTATAATTCAAATATGTTTAAATGACAATAAATATTAAATAAACCGCCGACCGCGAGAACACAGCAGTGACACTGGGGGAAGACGAGCAGAATGAATGAAGGGGATGGAGCGAGACGGCCGCAATCGGCGCCCATTTGTTCTCGGCGAGAGTCGTTGACGTGCGGCGCGCCCCAAGTCGCGCTCCGTGCACCGGTGGACAATTATTTGCCACCAAATAATTTTAATCATTGCTTTAAATTATTATGCGCGCCAAACGGGCCTTCTCGAACAGGACCTCATTCGCATGCCGGTCGAGCTACTCGTCATTCTGGGAGCTGAAGCTTCCATCCTCGGCTTCGTCGCCGCCATGACCCTGCATGCCAAGCGAATGGACGTTCTGAGCGGACGATCGTTCGAGCGCCCCATCGTCCCGCGTGGAAGGAACGGGCATCCACCGCGCTCGCCCCATCGAAAGGTACGCAATTTAGTGGGGTTGGCCGCGAGGTGGGCGATCTCGTCACGTTCGTTCCACCGGATTTGTCACGGCGCGCCGATCGCCCGAATGCTACGGCGGATCCTTCAAATCGGAGTGCAGACGCGGGTCCGGTTTGGGACGCGTGCGCGTCGGGCCAACACGCCCGCCCCTCGTGCTTGCGACCGTCCGGCCTTGCTTTCAGGAACTGGCCGCAACACCGACGCCCAGGGAAAGGGCGCCGGTCCCGAAAACATGCAGTCGAGCGCCGCCGCCATCTTGCACGAACTCAGCGCTCCTTGAACGCCCGCCCCGCCTGGTCCTGCAGCGGCTTGAGCAAGTATGAAAGCGCGGTCCGCCCTGCCGTCTTGATGAAGACCTCGACAGGCATGCCGGGCAGCAACTTGGCCGAGCCGAGCTTCGCCAGCTCTTCCGGCTTCAGCAGGACGCGGCCTGTGTAGTAGCTGGTGCCGGCACGCTGATCCTGCGTGATGTCTGCCGAGACCATGCTGACCTCGCCATCGATTTCGGGCGTGGTTTTCTGGTTGAATGCTGCAAAGCGCATTGTCGCGGTCTGCCCCACATAGACCTGGTCGATATCCTTCGGTGCGATCTTGACCTCGACCGCAAGCGAGTCCGCATCAGGGACGATCAGCATGATTTGCTCGCCCGGAGAGATCACCCCCCCAACCGTATGCACGCTGAGCTCGTGGACGCGACCGGATTGTGGCGCTCTGATATCGACGCGATTTAACTGATCCACCGCCGCAGTCTTGCGCTCGCCCAGCTCGGAGAGTTTCGAGCGGGTTTCGATCAGGTCCTTGCCGACCTCCGTCCGGAGGTCCTGATCGATTTGAATGATCTGGAGTCCAATTTCGGAGATCTTGCCCTTCGACTGCGCGATCATCCCTGCAAGCTGGCTGCGCTCGCCCTCGATGCGGGCGGAGTCGCGCTCGAGGGAATTGAGCCGCGTGATCGGCACCAGATTCTTTTGCCAGAGGCTGCGTACGCCCTCCAGCTCCTGGCGGATGAATTCCACTTCCTTCTGCTTGGCCTCCGACTGCCCCGTATAGCCCTTAATCTCGTTTTCCAACTGCGCGCTCTTCTCCTGCAACTGCGCTTTTTGGCCGCTCCTTGCCTGTCGGCGTAGATCGAACAGCTTCCGCTCCGCAGTGATCGCACGGCTCGCTTCGGAGTTGCTCTCCTTGGCCCGGTCGAGCAGCACCTTGGGAAACACGACCTGCTCGGCACCATCGCGCTCGGTTTCGAGACGAGCCTGCCGCGCCAGCAATTCGTCGATGCTATTCGTGACGATCGTCGCATTCGCGAGCGTCTGCGTCTGGTCGAGGCGGATCAAAACCTCGCCTGCATTCACCCGATCGCCCTGGCGCACACGCAGCTCTCCCACGATCCCGCCAGTGGCGTGCTGAACCTTCTTGACGCTCGAATCCACCACGACCACGCCCTGCGCGATCACCGCGCCCGACAACTGGGTCGTCGTCGCCCAGCCGCCGACCCCAAAGGTCACCAGAGCGAACATGATCATTCCGACGATCATGTATCGTTGGATCGACTGCAACGCCGGCGCTATCTGACCGTTCATCGGCCGCCTCCTTGAGCTTCCGCGACGACCTTGAGCGGTACCGGATTCCGCAACACTCTCTTGAGAACCTCCTCTCGTTTGCCGAAGGACTGAACTCTGCCCTCGCCGAGGCACAAGACATGGTCCACACCTTCCAGCGCCTTCGGCCGATGCGCGACAACGGCCACAATCCCTCCGCGGCGCCGCACGTTCAGGATTGCCTCGGTCAGGGCCTCCTCGCCCTCCGCATCGAGATTGGAAGAGGGCTCATCAAGCACGACCAGGAAGGGTTTGCCGTAAAAGGCGCGCGCAAGCCCGATCCGCTGCCGCTGCCCCGCCGACAGCGCCAGCCCTCCCTCGCCGATCTTCGTGCTGTACCCGTCCGGCAGTGAGAGGACGAGCTCGTGTGCGCCCGCGGCATGAGAGGCTTCCAGAACAGCAGCGGCGGTTGCGTTCGGGTCGAAGCGCGCAATGTTCATCGCAATGCTGCCGTCGAACAATTCTACGTCCTGGGGCAGATAACCGATGTGCTTGCCGAGGGCGTCCGAAGACCAGTGCTCGAGGGCGGCGTTGTCGAGCCGAATCCTGCCGCGAATGCACGGCCACACCCCAACCAGCGCACGCGCCAGCGTCGACTTGCCGGATCCGCTCGGACCGATGATTCCGACCGCCTGCCCACTCCGCAGCTGGAATGACACTTCGCTGAGAGTGGGTCTCTCGGAGTTCGGAGCACCGATATAGAGGTTCTCGGCGGTAAGGGTTGCAACAGGCGCAGGCAATGCCAACCGCTCCTCCTCGTGAGGCAGAAGCTTCAGCAAGTGATCGAGCCGTTGCCCCGATTGTCGCGCGGCGACGAATCCCTTCCAGTTCGCAATGGCCATTTCGACAGGCGCAAGGGCCCGCGCGGTGAGGATCGATCCGGCAATGATGATGCCGGCCGTCGATTCCTGGTTGATGACGAGGACGGCGCCAACGGCAAGAACCAGCGATTGCAAGATCGCCCGGAAAATCTTCGAGGCACCACCGAGTCCGTTTGCGACATCGCTGGCCCGTTCATGGGCCGCGAGGTACTTCGCGTTGACATCCCGCCAACGCAAGGCCGCTTGTTGCCGCATGCCCATGGCCTGCAGAACTTCGGCATTGCGCCGTCCCTCGAGCGCGAGGGCAGTTCGCGAAACGGCGAGACGCGAGCTCGCCTTCGCTGGGCCTCGGGTACGCGTTTCCGTGAGCATCGTAATGCCGACCAGCACCAGCGCGCCAACCAGCGCAGTGACGCCAATCCAGAAGTGAAAGAAGAAGCAGACGCCGAGATAGATCGGCATCCAGGGCAGATCGAAGAGCGCCGTCGGCCCTCCGCTCGACAGGAAGCTGCGGACCTGATCGAGGTCCCGCACCGGCTGCAGGCCGTCGCCATCCGCTCTGGTCTTCAAAGGCAGGCGAACAAGCGCGTCGAATATGCGAATGCCGAGACTTTCATCGAAATACCGACCGACCCGGGAGCTAATCCTGCTCCGCACGAGATCGAGCCCGCCCTGAAACAGGTAAAGCACCGTCGCCAGAGCCATCAAGGCGACCAGAGTAGGTATGCTGCGTCCGGGCAGCACCCGATCATAGACTTGCAGCATGAAGAACGAGCCGGTGAGCATGAGTAGATTGCTCATGCCGCTGAAGGCCGCGAGTGCCCAGAAAATCCGGCGGCAAGACCGCAGGAAAGCGGACAACTCTGACTGCGACTCGTCATAGTGATCCTCTGGCCGGGGTCGACCAGCGAATATTCGTTGCCGCACTGCTTCGAGCAGGTCCTTTGCCCAGCCGATCAGTTGTGGCGTCTGCAGTTGAGCGTTTTCCGCCCGCTGCCGTCCGGCTGTCCAGAGTGCTGATATGTGAAGAAGTGGAATTCGATAGAGATTCGCGGGCGGGGGGAATACCCCCCGCCGTCCAAAGTCAATCATGGCTGCCGCCCTTGAACTACGCCATTGTTGGAAGATCCCCCAAGAGATCACCAACGCAGTTGTTGAAGACTAATCTGTGTGGATGCCGTCCCTTACGCGAAGTGGAAGTCGTTGCTGGTCAACGCGCCGACCTTGGCGTTCTTCAGCGTGAGCGTATCGCTCCCCGTCGCGATCACGACATCGGTACCTGACTGGGTCGCGTGGGAGAGAACGCTGGCAAAACTGTCGAACACACTCTTGCTGAACTCGATCGTGTCGTGAGCAGGTCCGCGGGCAACGAAGCCCTTGATGACGTCGTTGCCGAAGTTCGCGCCAAACACGAAAGTGTCGGCCTGGCTGCTGCCAACGAAGGTGTCATTGCCGGACGTGCTCGTCAGAGTAGTGTTGCCCGGCGAAGCGATGAACGTACTGCCCGCAATAGCAGCGTTGCTACCGGTTGCAGTGGACGACGTAGCTACGCTGGACGTACCGATCTGCCCGTCACTGTTTAGGTCCTGATGGAAGCTGGTCTCCAGCGTCTTGAGGCCAGAGTCCGTACCCGACACCGAGCCACCGTCTGTGGAGCCGGTCAGGGAGCTGACATGGGAAACGTAGTTGCCGTTATTGTCGGTATTCCACGCCGTGTACTGACCGGTGCTCGTCTCCTTCCAGGCAACCTGATAGCCCGTCGCCGTCTTCTCCGCGCCGATGGGAGTCCAGGTGCCATCCGACCCGTTCACAAACTCCACGCCGTTATCCTTCAGCGTGGGGCCGGTGCCGGTGCTGCCGTTGAGGTAGTATTTGCCACCAGTCTCAACGAGACTTGTCGCACCAGCCGATTCGATGACCTTGCCGGTCGTCGGCGTTGGCGACGTCGGTGTGGTTGCAGTGGAAGTACCTATCTGGCCGTCACCGTTCAGATCCTGATGGAAGCTGGTCTCCAAGGTCTTGAGGCCAGAGTCCGTACCCGACACCGAACCACCCGACGTGGAGCCCGTCAGGCTGTCGACATGGGACACGTAGTTGCCATTGTTGTCAGTATTCCACGCCGTGTACTGACCGGTGCTCGCCTCCTTCCAGACAACCTCATAGCCCGTCGCGGTCTTCTCAGCACCAATCGGTGCCCAGGTGCCATCCGACCCGTTCACAAACTCCACACCGTTATCCTTCAGCGCGGGGCCAGATCCGGTGCTGCCCTTGAGGTAATATTTGCCGCCGCTCTCAACGAGAGTTGTGGCGCCAGCTGACTCGACGACCGTGCCGGCAGTCGGCGACGAGGGTGACGTCGGCGAGGTCGGTGTGGCTGGCGCGGAGGTGCCGGTGATGCTGGCCGTGAAGGCGGTGGACGCCGCGCCGGTATTGCCTGCTGCGTCCGTTGCCGTCGCGGTAAGGCTATGCGAACCGGCCGCAAGGGCGCTGCTTGTATAGCTCCACCCGCCAGTGCTGCTTGCCGTCGCGGTCCCGATCTGGGTCGTGCCGTCGAACACCTTCACGACGCTGCTCGCTTCGGCACTGCCCGACATCACCACCTGATTGGCGGTGTTCACCGTATGGCTGGCAGTGGTCGGTGCAGTCGGAGCCTTGGTATCGACGGTGATTGCCAACGCAGACGACGCCACGCTGGTCTGACCCGACGAACTGGTTGCCGTTGCGGTCAGCGTATGCTTGGCGTCGGTCAGGACCTTTGTGATGTAATCCCAGGCGCCGCTCGGGTCCGCAGTGGTCGAACCGATCTGGGTCGCACCGTCGTAAAACTTGACCGTGCTGGCGGCAGCAGCGGTGCCCTTGAGTTCGATGGTATTGTCGTTGGTGATATTGTCGCCCACGGTGCCGCTATCGGTCGAGAACGACGCGATGACGGGAGCGGCGGGTGAAGTAGCACCGGTCGACCCAGAACCAGACGAGGCGCCGCCCGAGGAACCATCAGTCCCAGCCGGCAATACGACCGGTGAAAACGTTGGTGTCGATTCGGTATTATTCGAATTCACCATCTGA
>NZ_LBJW01000065.1:0-9391 GCF_028128865.1 Bradyrhizobium sp. CCBAU 11357
GGGTCGTCCGATATCTCATGGTCATGCGGCAGCAGCCGATGGCTTTACACGCCCGCCGTTCGCTCATCTCGTGGGCATCACGAGATGCGCGACAGCCTTCCGCTTGGCCGCGGGCCTCACCACTTCTTTCCCAAAAGGTCCTTCAACGCCGCATTGTCCAGCATGGCGTCAGCCAGGAGCCGCTTCAGCTTCGTGTTCTCGTCCTCCAGCGTCCTCAGCCGCTTGGCCTCGGAGACGTGCATCCCGCCGTACTTGGCCTTCCATTTGTAGATGCTGGCGTCGCTCACGCCGTGCTTGCGGCATAGATCGCCGACCGACACCCCGGCCTCGTGCTCCTTCAAGATCCCGATAATCTGCTCTTCCGTAAAGCGGCTACGCTTCATGCTCTGGTCCTCGTCGTGGGCCAGAACGAACTTCAAACTGGATTAAGCCCCGGGGGCAAGGTCAGGGCAAGCGGAAAGAGAGGGCGCGCGCGGTGACGCTGCGGCCTACGCCGAAAGAATACTCAAAAAGTGCCGCCCCGCGATTTGGTATGGAGCGCGTCTTGGTTGCGCCGGAAGTTGGTTCGGTGCCGCAGACCGGCCAATTCAACCCTTCTGATCGCGATCTAAGATAAGCCGTCCGCGAAGCGTCAGAATTCTCCGAGTTGCTAATCGTTCACACCTGCGCCGAACGACGGAACCGCGGCGGACGGACAGGCCGCCTTCATCGAGAAGATCGCCTCAACTTCGCGACGCATGGTGCCGTGGCATTCGCAGGCCGCTGCGACGAGCTTCAGTCGATCTATCTCTATATGCCCTCGTCGCTCGGATCTAATCGCTCCGAACGCGCGTAGACGGCGCATCAGTAACGTTACCGTCGTTCGTCGCACGCCGAGTATTTGCGACAGCGCCTCCTGAGTGAGCGGGAGCACATCGTCATCGATGCGGTCGCGAATGTGGAGAAGCCAACGCGCCATCCGTGCCTGCACCGGATGCCGGGCATTGCAGGCTCCGCCGCGTTGAAGCTGGGCCAGCATCGCCCTGACGTGGACCTGGATCGCTTGCCGGATTGCGGGGCTGCGGCCGAATGCGGCATGAAATCGCGGTGCCGGGATTCGCGAGGCGATGCCTCCCGCACGGACGATTGCGGTGAGCGCACAAGGCGCTGGTCCGAACACTGAAAGAGTGCCTATTGCTCCTTCGCGCCCAACTATAGCGGTAGCAGCGGTCTCGCCGTCCGCAAAGTCGACCATCAGCGAGATGGCACCACTATGAGGGAACAAGATATAGTCGACTCGGTCACCCTCTCGAGAAATCACCTCGTCCTGAGCGAGCGCAACAGTCTCCAATGATGGCGCCAGCAGATCGAAGTCGGCTGGCGGCAGCGTCGCCAAAAGACAGTTCCGAGTTCCCCCGATGCCCGTCACTTGGCGTGTCCCGCCGCGAAGCATCTTCGGGTGGTGCTGAACGGAGGCCTCAGCACGGGAGTAGATCTGCTTTCGCGAAGCCGATCATGAACCAATTCAGTGACAAAGCGGTCTCACGCGACAATAAAATCATCTCCTGCATGGCGGAATTGTCGTCCGCGTCCTCGAGAGTTAGATGCAAGTCCGCTGCAGAGTATACAAGTGCAAAATAGGTATGGGTAACACCGTACGCTCGGCCGCGAGCATGAACTTTACATAGCGTTCGTTCCAAACCAATGTGAAAGTCGAAGCGAAAGGATGCGCGCCGTTAGCAGCTCATCCAGCCGATCAGCCTGATGGGCGCGAGATGCGGGCGGAGCGCCGGCCACTCAAACAACAGACACTCTGGTAACCAGAAGCGGAAAGAGAGCGCGCGGAGAAATCAGGCAGCTTGCCTATGCAAGAAATGGAGACGTCTGATTCGGTCCATGCTCTTTTGTGCCTGAACGTAGACACTCTCGATAGTTCGGAAAAGGGGTGAACCGGGGAGGCGCGTAAGCCACTCAAGCAACAAACGCTGTGGTGAAATGAATAGTAAAAATGGAGACGTTCTCTTGCGCCGCCTCACGAGTGTAATCCGTTTGCCGTAGGCTGCGGCGCAGAGGAGATGATCCTCCCCTTCTCGGTGCGGGCTAAGATGACCCTCTGCGTGCGAGGGGAGGTCGCTCTATTTGAAACTCAAACGGAAACCGATGTCGTGTTGCGTCCTGACCATGCCTATCGCTAGTTTTGAACTCAACATGTTGGTGTTGGTTTACGTCCTCTCCATTCCTATCGTCAGTGCGGATCCGACATGACGGCTTGCTTCTTGTGATGCTCCTTTTCGTACACAAATGCCGCCCTTTTGGGCGGCATTTGTGTATCGCTTCATCAATTCTCTCCTGCACTGCTCTTTGCCAGTAATTTCGTGGCCAAGCGACCAAGATCCGTTGTCCGCGGGTTGCCCAAAGAACTGACAAAAACAATCTTCTCTGGCTTGTTATTGACTACTCCTGCGCACTGCGCAGCTCGACCGTTCTGTAGCGCTGTTGAGCGATTAATCGCCATTTTCAGCACTCAATCCGCTCCGCGGACAATTTCTTGAACGGGTTGAGAGCCATAGCGGCCGAGTTGGAGCGGGTCGCTCACCCGTTTGAACGAACATGGCAAACTCTTCAGATGTCATGTTGCCGAGGCCCAGGTTCGCCAGGGTACGCCCATGTGACAAGAATGAATTGTCTCTTAGCAGATGTTGGCCAAGTTCTGCGATCAACTTCATTCGGCTCATCGACAATCCCTGCATCCTGCCCAATTCGATCATGGGAACGAGGCCGAACGGGATATCTTCAAGAATATATCTCGTCCGCAGGTCTTTCTGCCCCCTAATCTTCTCGTAGGCCGGGTTCTTGCGACAGATTTCGGAAAGGCTTTCGCCCTGCACACCGTAAATTAATCGGTACAGCTCGCGCACAGAGGGCAAGTCAAAGCCGAACGACTTCCCAAGAGCTACGCGTTCCTGGTCGATATCTTCCGCAAAGGCTCCAATGGTCGGGGTGATACCTTCTGAATAGTAGAGCCAGTCGTGCTGAGATTCGATCATGGAGAGGTTAAAGATCGTGGGGGCCGGATGCATTATGACAGCGCCATTGGACAGGCTTGTTTCCAGGACATTTCTTCCACCCCGAATCTGCGGGAAGACCTCGTTGAGCAATTCCAGGATTTCGTGATTCTTGTTTGCCGGCAACGTGGCAAGTAATCCATCCTTCTTGATGGCAAGGATTTCGGCGTAACCAGGTTTTGAACTTCTGCACGCGTAGAGAAGATGATTGCTTTCCGCAACGGGGATATTTGCGGTGCAACCCGCATTTCGGAGAATCTCGCGGAATTCTATAGCGCCGCACATCGCACCCGGATGAAGGAAAACGATCTGCCCGTCAACCAAGTGCGAAGCGCACTTGGTTGCTATCTCAGCATGCGCGGTTGCTGGGGTGACCACCACCACAACGTGGGCCCCTGCGAGCGCTTCGCCGATGTCCGTAGTCGCGAGTTCAAGTCCGCCAAAACCTTGGAGAGCGCCGTCAATATTAATCCCACCAAGTTTGTTTATCTCTTCAATTGTTCTCGCCGTTCTATTGTACAATCTAACGCGACATCCCATGATGGCTAGATGACCAGCCATGGATTGACCACCATGTCCTCCACCTATGATTGCCCATATGATATCCTCTTTCATGGCGTACCTTTCTATTTATGATTTTAGAGGATAGTGCCCCAAAGCGGATCTCGCGAGCGTAGTGACAGAGATTCGTCTGCTGGGCGGGCGGCTGCATAGCCGAAGGATCGGCGAACGCTGTTGAAAGCCGCGCAATCTATGGCCTGCAGCGCATTCCTCTCAGCAATGATGTCAGGTTTACGTGGTGAGTTCCGTCGGCATTCTTGATCTCCGCAAAGCGCGTTGTGAAGTGCAAAGTTCATCGTTGTCGCTCGTAGAAAGCAGTGACAAAGCCGGAGACAGTTATAACGACGATACCAAATAATTCGATCATGGTAGGAAGTTCACCCCAGATAATAAAACCGATACCAAGTGAGAAAACTAACGAGACATAACCGAAGGGCGCGACCATCGAAGCAGCCCCCAACTGGTAAGCCATCGTTACCAGGATCTGCCCGATGCCGCCGACGAGCCCGATAGCAATCAAAATCGGTATATCAGCGAGTTCTGGCCAAACATTTGCAAAGGGCAAGGTGGCTGCGCCAACGACGACTCCCGCCAGTGTGAAATAGAAAGCGGTCGCAGTGCTTGACTCGGTATCAGCCATCCTGCGGATAAAAATCATCGCGAGGGCGGCAGTCAACGCGCCGGCCAGCGACAGAACAGCGCCGAGCGAGATGCCGCTAACATCTGGATGAACGACCAAAAGAACGCCAGCAAAGCCGATGATCACGCCGGCCCAGCGATGGAGCGGTACGGTTTCGCCAAGCATGAGAATAGCTAGCATCGTAACGAATAACGGTGCAACATAGCTTAGCGCCATGACTGTTGCTAACGGAATCATGCTGAGAGCGGTGAAAGTGAAGAACATCGAGCATATGCCAGCACCCGAGCGATAGAGATGAGCGCTAATCCGCCTAGTGCGCAGCTCCTGCCATCCGCTCAGCCGATATGCCAACCACAACGTTGGGACCATAGCGAACAAGCTACGAACGAACAAAATCTGTCCAATTGGATACTGTGAACCCATTCCTTTGATAAGCGCCACCATAATGGTAAAAAGGGCGGCCGAAGCCAGACTACATCCGATAGCTTTATAGACAGCGACACGGTTTGAATTCACCAATGCAATCGGTCCGAGAGAAGACGTTTTCATACGATAAAACTCATGGTGTCTCTAGCTAATAACCGGGGCACCTACCTGAATTGGTCGGCGGCATGGTACGCCACTGAACGCTAAACCTTGTTGCTCCTTTTGCATGCGGAAGAAGAGACCCCGTGGCCAGACTCGCACGCGTTCGTTGCGTCAGTAAGACCAACAGGACGAATCCACACGAGAGAATTAGCAGCATCGGCGGGGTATATTCGAACGGAAGTCACTGGAAGCAATCTGTCGTTCAGACGATCAGAGACATCGAAAGCGGCGCGTGGGAATTCTATGTCCAGGACGACGGGCTCACTGCTGGTTTGATCGTGGCCAAGCACGAAGGGCACAAGTACATGAAGACGACGGCAGACGGCATTCAGCCAGACAATCTTCTTTCACTCGCTGAGTGTCCGTGATGCTTGTCCATCCTAGACTAGTCCAAAACCCCGGCGCTCGCGCAAACTGCAAGCAGCGCGAGCGCGACTCGGCGTCGTTGCGACCCTGTCCCTACCGCGCCCGCGCTGCCGGTGAGTTAGCGCGACGTGACTCGGCGCTTGGCTTGTCGCGAACAAACGCAGTCCCACGCCCCCCTAATGGTGGCCAGCCTTACCATCCCAAAACTGACCACCTCGCTCGCTTCCCTGGGGTGTCGTCAGGCTCGAGGGACCGGCAAAATTCGAGCGCCAAAAGCGCTCGTAGCGTGCCTACCTGATTTGGGTGGTCAAGACAGAAATTCAGTGATGACGACAATACCACTCGCACCAGTGCCGCCCGCACAGTTGATCGTGTATCCTGCATATGCAGTGTGTAGTTGCATTGCTCTGCGGTGCACGTGAGGTGGTCCCGGTTGTCTGAACAGCAATTCCGCGTCGATTAGTGGAGCTTCCGCCAAAATTAAGCTGCCGCGCGGAACGGCAGCGGGTTGAAGTAAGCTTGATCCGGGGTGCCGCCGTCAAGGCTCGAGTGAGGACGCCGGCCATTGTAAAAGCCGAGGTATCGGCCGATCGAGGCGCGGGCATCGGACACGGTGTCGTAGGCCCGCAGATAGACCTCCTCATATTTGACGCTGCGCCACAGCCGCTCGACGAACACGTTGTCGCGCCAGGCGCCCCGGCCGTCCATGCTGATGGCCCGTGACTGGCGAGCACGCCAGTGAACGCCGCGCCGGTGAACTGCGAGCCCTGGTCGGTGTTGAAGATGTCCGGCTTGCCGTGGCGAGCGAGAGCATCCTCCAGCGTCTCGACGCAGAATGCGGCTTCCATCGTGATCGAGACGCGCCACGACAGCACCCGACGGGTCGCCCAGTCGAGGACAACAGCCAGGTACACGAAGCCCCGCGCCATCGGGATGTAGGTGATGTCCATCGCCCAGACCTGGTTCGGACGCGTGATCTCCATGCCGCGCAGCAGATATGGATAGATCTTATGTCCAGGCTCGGGCTTGGTGGTGCGCGGCCGGCGGTAGAGCGCCTCTATCCCCATCCGCCGCATCAGCGTTTTGACATGCCGGCGGCCGATCTTGCTGCCCTCGGCAGCCAGCAGCTCTCGCAACATTCGCGAACCGGCGAAAGGAAACTCCAGATGCAGCCGGTCGAGCCGTTGCATGATTGCGAGGTCGGCGGGCGGCACGGCACGTGGTAGATAATAGACACTGCCACGGCTGATCTTCAAAACTTCCGCCTGCCTGGTGATCGGCAGATTGTGCTCACGATCGATCATCGCTTTGCGCTCAGCAGGCCCGCTTTGCTGAGCGCGCCTTCTAAAAAACTGAGCGCGGCGCTGCGCGCCCCCTGTGGGATAGAAACGGCTAACCGCTAGACTGCGGCCGGAAGGGAGCGGCCGATACGATTTTGGTGGCACGTGAGCCCGTCAAAAAACCTGGTCCATGGGCTGTTGCGCACTTGAGAGTGGTGACGCCATTGCGGCGATCCCGTTTAGGAATTTGAATGAATTGCGCAGCCCAGCCCTTCCGCCGGAGTCAGAAGGAGCTACAGATGAATCCCAAAAGATCGAAGTCGAAGGAGGGCGGTAAGATGCCGATGGTGCACCCGAACGCGGCTGCCATCGACGTTGGCGCCACCATGCATATGGCGGCCGTCAGGGCAGATCGCGCACCGGAGCCAGTCCACAGTTTCGGTACCTTCACGGCCGATCTGCATCGGCTGGTCGACTGGTTTACGGAATGCGGCGTCGAGACCGTCGTCATGGAATCGACCAGCGTCTACTGGATTCCGATTTTCGAGCTTCTCGATGCCCGGGGATTTACCGTCTTTCTTGTCAATGCGCGCGATGCCAAGCACGTGCCGGGGCGTAAGACCGATGTCAGCGATGCGCAATGGCTGCAGCGGCTCCATTCATTCGGGTTGCTGCGGGCCAGCTTTCAGCCCAAAGGGCAGATTGCCGAACTGCGAGCCTACGTGCGTCAGCGCGAGCGTCTGCTGGAGTACGCGGCCTCACACATCCAGCATATGCAGAAGGCTTTGACGGCGATGAATCTTCAGCTCCACCACGTCGTCGCCGACATCACCGGCGCGACCGGCCTGCGTATCATACGCGCGATCCTTGCCGGCGAGCGCGATCCCGAGGCGTTGGCGTGCTTGCGCCACTACAGTTGCCACTCCAGTGCCGAGACGATTGCGAAGGCGCTCACCGGGAGCTACCGCGCCGAGCATCTGTTTGCGCTCGAGCAGGCACTTGCGCTTTACGACACCTACCACGAGAAGGCATCTGCCTGCGACGCCCGGATCGAAGCCGTGTTGAAGGAACTGAGTAACCATCGCGGTCGTGGCCATGGACCAGCACCGCGGGCATCGCTGCGTCGGAATCGAACCGATCAGGCGAACGCTCTAGCTTTCGACGTCCGCGAGGCGCTGTTCGCGTTGCTGGGAAAAGACATCACCACCATCGACGGCCTCGGTCCTTACCTCTCGCTGAAGCTGATCGCTGAATGCGGTGACGACCTCTCCTCGTGGCCAAGTGCAAAGCATTTTACCTCCTGGCTGGGACTGGCGCCGAGCAACAAGGTCTCCGGCGGCAAAAGGCTCTCGTCCCGAACACGCCGATCCGGCGGCCGGGCGGCGGCGCTTCTGCGCCTTGCTGCCGTCACCGTCGGACGCACCGATACTGCGCTCGGCGCCTTTTACAGGCGACTTTCATCGCGCGTCGGCAAGGCCAAAGCAGTGACCGCCACGGCCCGCAAGATCGCAGTTCTGTTCTACAATGCTGTGCGATACGGAATGGACTATGTCGATCCCGGGGCCTCGTCATACGAGACGCGCTACCGGACGCGAGTGGTCAACAATTTGCATCGGCGTGCCAAGGCATTCGGCTTCGTTCTCCAGCCGTTCGAGCCGAACGTCGGCGATGCCGTTTCTTAGGAATCGTTCTCCAGGGTCAGCTCCCCGATCTTGGCGTGCAGCGCTTTCACGTCCACCGCGGGCTCGCTCATCCGGTTGCCTCCGCCAGGACCGAACACATCGGCCGCCGCTTCCTGAAGCTGGGCCTTCCACTGCGTGATCTGGTTCGGGTGCACGTCGAAATGCTCAGCCAGCTGGGCCAGCGTCATCTCGCCCTTAATCGCGGCTAACGCCACCTTCGCCTTGAATGCCGGTGCGTGGTGCCGACGGGTTCGTCTGCTCATCGTCTCTCCTGATTCGCGGGTCAATCTTGCCCGCCATCAGGCAGAAACTCCACTTATCGCCCTGTCCAGATTTCCGGAGCCAGCTCTACTATCCTTCGCGGGCTTCAGGACCGTCGGCGAGTGACGTGAGTAAGGTCGCTGCCTTTGCCCTGACAGCTTTCTGCATTATTCTATTCAGGACGTAAGTGTTTGCAGCCCGCAATCTGGAGCTATGGCTGATTTTGGGTGACGCGGCCTGATCAGGCGGCGTGGCTTTCAGTGTTCGGAATGACTTCGATTCCGTCGATGAACTTTACACCGGCGATGACTTTCGGCAACTGGTTCGAGCTCTTCAATCGCCGCTCGGTCTTCGACGCAGCGTCGATGAGCTTGAACACCATCAGCTTCGCGGTTTGTTGCGACAGCGATCCCTTGGTCCGCACCGTTCGGTGGCGCACCGTGGCGAAGACGCTCTCGATCGGGTTCGAGCTGCGTAGGTGGATCCAGTGCTCAGCAGGGAAGTCGAAGAAGGCGAGCAGCGCGTGGCGATCCTTGATCAGGCACTCCACCGCACGTTCGTATTTGACGTGGTATTTCTCGACGAAGACGTCGATCGCGGTTTCAGCTTCGGCCCGGTGTGGGGCAGATAGATGTTCCGCAGGTCGTTCTTCATGGGGCCTGCACGGATTTGGCGATCCTGTCGAGTACGTTGCTCACTTTATGGCACCAGCATCGTTGGTGCCGCGTGCCGGGAAAGGCCTCGTCCAGTGCCTTCCAGAAGCCGAGGGCGCCGTCGCCGATGGCGAGTTGCGGGGCAATCCGTAACCCGCGTTGCCGCAGGTCGATCAGGAGTTCGCGCCAGCTCTGCGCGCTCTCGCGCACGCCGACCTGGAAGCCGATCAGCTCCTTCTTGCCTTCCGGCGTGGTACCAATCAGCACCAGCATGCATTCGCTGTGATCTTCCATGCGGGCCTGCAGGTACACGCCA
>NZ_LBJW01000066.1:0-10521 GCF_028128865.1 Bradyrhizobium sp. CCBAU 11357
AAAGCTCCTTCATTCTAGAAGAAGCCGTCAATCCTGAAAGTGCGAAAGACTCTGTACGTTATCCGATGGCGCTGATAGGCTTAACGTCCCCCTTGTGACGTACGGGAT
Organism: Bradyrhizobium sp. CCBAU 11357; assembly: GCF_028128865.1. Classification (NCBI taxonomy): domain Bacteria; kingdom Pseudomonadati; phylum Pseudomonadota; class Alphaproteobacteria; order Hyphomicrobiales; family Nitrobacteraceae; genus Bradyrhizobium; species Bradyrhizobium sp. CCBAU 11357. Next base: position 109 of record NZ_LBJW01000066.1, read on the forward strand.
GTGCAATCCTGCCGCCCCGCCTTTTAATCTCCTAGCTGCAGAGACACCGCGCTCAAGCAATACAGCTATCCTCCGCGGGGTTCTGATTGTCGCCTTTCTGACTGTTCTTCTCGTTATTTTTGTAGAAGTAAACGGCCCAGGTGCGGGCACGTGAGGGAGCAGAGCTGGGTTATATCGCAGTCGCCGTTCAGCTGATCTCCCGCAACTGTTCGCTGGTTGCGATTCAGCGTTCACGCCAAGGGACTCACGGGAATTTGTCCGTCCTCCAGGGTGCGGCAAGACCACACTCCTACGCTGCATTACCCGGATGCAGCGTCTGACGAGTGGAGCCTGCTGGGTCGACGGCGAGATTTGGCCGGATGAGACGATGTTTCGGCCGCACTCATCTGCGTCCCATCGCGGGTGTATTTCAGCGGCCGATTTTTTCTCATTTCTCTATCGAAGCGTACTCTCCTGTAGAGCCCGTCAAAACCGAAGACGGCACTGATCGACTTCACGGTGTGGTGGAACCGCTACCCTTGTGGCACTGCCTGACGGTGGGCCCGTCACATCTTTCTCGGGCGCAGCAATGTAGCGCGCTGTTGATCCCAACTGCTCGGCTACTTTTAGTGGCGACCCGCTCATTTGGGCTCAACTGCACCGCCAAGAGCAAGCTCTGCCATGTCTTTAAGGCTTGACTAGCTTGGCACGATTTTCCTCACACCGAGAGATCGCGTCCTACGACGGTCCGGTCCTAGCACGCGTGCGTCACTCACGCTGCTTGATCGCAAATCGGCTATCCAGCGAACGCGGCCTCACCGGGGGCTCTCACCGGAGCAGTACTTTGCTACGGCCTTCCCTAAAGTTCTTTGGCCTTTCGCGTGATGCGCTCACCCGTTCGAAGCCGATAAAGGCAAGATCATTGTTGCAGCCTTTGTACGCGCGCGTCCCAAGATTTGCCGGGGCGGTTCTGCGCGATACCCTCGTGCGGCGCTTGAGGGACAATCCTTTACGCATCTTCGCGAAATAGACTGCGCAGCATTTCTCGCTCTCATGAATCCAGGACCAAAAGTGATTGGCCCTCTTCGCCGGCAGGGAACTCAGAGCGCCGCGCGGGGCGCCTCCTGGCCAGCACCGATCTACGCCAACCTCGTCTCGGGCGCGGGGCTCCGCGGTTCGGCTACAGCGTTGCGCGTCCTGTTCTTCGGCTTCGCCCCACTGGACAAATATTCCCCTTTTGCCTTCCTTCTTGAAAAAGTCGAGCACAGCTTATCTGCATTGCACCGAAGCGGCAATTGCGGCCACAGAGCAGTTGGCAGCAGACCTCATCAGCTCCCCACGGCTCTCCTTAACGAGAGACGCGCCCTTCACATGGCTGCGAGAGGAATGAGGCACAGAACTGTCAAGACAAGCTAGATGATCTCGAAGTATCTCCGACGTTCAAAGTCGGTCACTCGATTTTGAACGGCGTCCCATTCCCAACGGCGCGAGCAAGAAAATGCTTCAACAAACCTTTCTCCGAAAATCTCGTTCGCCGCCGCTGACTGTGCGAAACGAGAAGTTGCCTCTGATAAGCTTTGAGGTAGTCTCGCAGTCATTCCCACACTTGCATCACCGGCGATCGACGCGGGTAGTGCCACACCTGTCTCGACTCCCAATATTCCGGAACCAATGGCACATGCGAGCGCAAGATATGGGTTCACGTCTGCGCCAGCCAGCCGATATTCCAGACGATGGACGGATGGCTCCCCCAAGATAGCGCGAACCGCGCAGGAGCGGTTGTCAACTCCCCAGCTTGGACAGATTGGTGCCCAGTAGCCAGGCACGAACCTCTTGTAGCTATTGAAGTTCGGCGCAGCGAGCACACAAAACTCGTTCATGTAGTTCAATTGTCCGGCGATGAATTGCCTCATAAGTTTTGAGAGGTTGCCGGCCGCATTGCTGTCGTGAAACGCATTCTGACCATCCGAGGACATCGAAATGTGAATATGGCCGGACTGGCCCGGCCAATCCTCGGAAACCTTGGCCATGAATGTAGCCATCATGCCTCGCCTTTGCGCCCATGCTTTTATCATCGACTTGAATATGGTTGCTCGATCGGCAGCTTCCAACGCATCACAATGACGAAGTGACGCTTCGACCACGCCCGGTCCCGTTTCGAAGTGCAGTCCGCTGAGAGGTATTCTAGCTTTCTCACAAAGCGCTAATATCTCATCGAACAGCTCATGGTGAGCAACGGAGCGCATAATCGAGTAGCCGAACGGGCCGCGTGTTAAAGGAGCCCATTCGCTGAACGGCTTATCCTCAATTGTATCGGCGCTCTCCTTGAACAACATAAATTCAAACTCGAACCCAACAGCGCATCTGTATCCGAGGTCAGCAGCCCTTCTCAGGACGTTACGCAGAACACCCCGCGGGCAGATGTTCTCATGTGCGCCCGTGAACTCGGCGAGGTAGAGATATTGATTGCCGAGATCAGACACCGAACGGCCGGTGGCAGACAGAATACGCAGGTCAGCATCGCCAAATGCTGATAACGGCTGCTGCGTGAAACTGATTGGGATGACCCGATCCGAACAATCCCACGCCAGCACCGCTTCAGAGAACTTGATGACTTTATCTTGACCCGAGAGATCTTCACCTAAGACATGTTTGCCTCGCAGCACACCGTCGAAGTCGCTTACGCCAATCATCGCTACGCGGGTTGGAGTGGCTCCGGTCAAGGCTGCTTCAGTTGCCATCACTGGCTATCCCGCGCCACCAATTCGAACACCTGGTCCATCCGCATTTCTCGCAACTTGTGATAGTCATCATTAAGCTGATTCATGTCGCTATTCACGAGATAGACGATGCCCGGTGTCGACGCCAAATCGATAGTCGGAACCAGCTCTTCACCAATTGGAACGAATGCAATGGCATCCGCAAAGCTCGGGAGTTTGCGGATTGCTTGGAGCCCCGGGTAGCCGGCAACGACACCGCCCCTGTCAGAGATCAGGGAGACACAGAGTGCGTGCGCGTTCCGCTTGTACGGCCCGCGCATTCTCATGTACTCACCAAAGCCCTCGGGATCTGCGTAGCGCCAAGCGGTAAGCGTGATATGGTTATGCCCCAACGCCATCGTTCGTGCTTTTGCCGACATAGTCCCTTGAAGCCTCGCCCCGAAGTCCACCAGAACGGGCCCCCGATGATCGACAATGATCTCGGCATGAGCCGGTCCCTCGAGGATCTGAAGTGCCTGCAACGCACGTTCCAGGTAGTCGGAGAGCTCCTGAACGATTGGTTCGTTGCCGTCCAACAATCTTTCGAGTGAGCAGACGGATGATGCCCCCTCGATAGGAACGGTGTCATAGGTCCAGGCCTCCGTAACGAAGGCATCTCCGTGGATCGAGACGGCGTTTACTGTGTATTGTTGGCCGTTTATTTTTTGCTGCCCGAGAGCAAAACGATTCAATGCTCCGACACGGTTCGTCTTCCCAACAATCGCGCTTAGAGCACGCTGAATATCGGAATCTGTCGAGCAAAAGAATACATCCTCGGTGCCCGTACTGTTCAGAGGTTTGATCACGATGTCATCGAACTTCGCTTCGCGCCTCCAGCTTGCGATCTCTACAGCATTGTCAGACACGACTTGTCTGATCGATCGCACACCGGCATAGGTCAGCGCGCAAGACAATCGTGCTTTGTCACGCCGAGCAGCCGATAGAGCGGTCCCGTTTGAAGGTAAGCCCAGCCGCTCGGACAACGAATCGGCGAGTTCGACTCCAGACTCGCAACCCGCGAGAACGAACTCAAATTCTCTGCCCTGGAGGGCCTGAAGATGATATTCAACGAGGTCATCATACCCCATGCGCTCGCCGGGGCGAATGAGTTCATCGTACAGATCCGCATTGAAATGCGCTTGGAATATGGGTGGAATCTGTGCGGCCGACATCACATGTACCGTCCCAATTCCATAGCGCTTGAATTCTTCGGGTAGGTAGCGGCCGGTAGAGTATGCATCCACGACTACACATTTCCGTTCTTTCATGCGGATCTCCGATAGTGCAAGTAGATGTTGCTGACAGCGATAGCCGTAATGAGGACATTTCCAACGAACGTATGTGACGAAGGCACGATGCGAGAATCGAAGTATTGGAACAGGAAGGTGACGATGGGGGCGGTGGACAGGACCATGTTGACGGTGAAGGGCTCTACGCGGCGAATGCCCTGCTGAATCAACAGCAAAGGCAAAACGATCGTCGACAGCCCAATTGCTGCGATCGCAAACCAATGCTGCGAGATCTCGGGCACGATAGATGAATGGTCGACCAGCCCCAGCAGCAAGAGAATGGTTCCATAAAAACGATGCGCCAGGACCTGTCGGCCGGAAAACCCGCGGTCGAACAGCACCTTGACAAGTATATTCGTGAGGGCGAGCGATAGGCCGGCCACGATGGCCAAGACGATGCCAAAGGACGATCGGGCTCCCCACTCCACGCCCGCATTGCCGCTGGCCGAGATCCAAATCATGTAAGTCCCGATCGTCGCAATCGCGGCGCTCACGACAATATCGGATGTTGGCGGGGCGCCGCTGCGCCTGATCAGGGCGTTTAACCACACTGTTGCGGCGGGCCCCAACGCCACCATGAAAGCGACCACGATCGCAGGTTCAGCGTATTTCAGTCCTATAAATAGGCCGATCCAGCTGATCGCCGTCACGACGTTGAGTACGATGAAGACCAGGAGCGACCATTTTCCGGCTCTTGCTTCGCCTCCCTCCTGGCGAGCCAAGAAGTTGAACGTTATACAAACCACCGCGAAAGACAGCAGGAGCGCCACGAACACGTCCGCTTTCTGAAAATACGATGCCGCATAAACCTCCCCTGCCGCGCTCAGAACGACATAAAGCGCCACAAAAAGCACTCCTAGAGCGAAGCCACTCGTCAATCGTCCACCCCTTTTGTGCCCGCGAGACCGGGCGGAGCTCTCGGAAGCCCACGCGCGCGAGGTCATTTCGCAGGACTGCCCTTTCGGCTCGCGCGAGCCACGTTTCGTTTGCAATATCACGATCTGCCTCTAACCCTTCTTAGTCCGGCAGTACCCAACACACGCCTCTCCAAATGCCTTGAACAGTTGCTTGCTGAGGACGTCGGTTGAGACGTGCCATTCGGGGTGCCATTGCACACCGATTTGCAGCGTCGGAGCGCCAATCACTGAAGCTGCCTCGACCAGACCGTCGGGCGCCCACGCCTCGCGCCTCAGCGCTGGGGCAAGCGCCTCGATGCCTTGATTGTGCAGCGAGTTGACTTGCGCTTCGATCATCCGCGCGATTGGAAACAGTGCGCCATCGGATGATATCCTGACGCGGTGCGCGGCATCGTATTGACGGTCCCTGGGACGGTCTGGCTTCTCAGCATGCATGGCGCCGCTTTCTCGGCTCCACTCCGCAAGCGATGGGCGGAGTGTTCCGCCGAGATAGACGTTGAGTTCCTGAAGCCCACGGCAGATGCCCAGAATAGGCATTCCGAGGGCGATGGCGCTCTCTATGGCCACGGCAGAGAGCCTGTCCCGGGGACGGTCAAGGATCCCAGGCTCAACATCCTGCCGATCAGGATCCAAGGACGCGGGCGCTGACAGGACTGCGGGGTCCACGTTCGATTCATCGCCTGTCAAGACCAGACCGTCGAGCCGGCGCATGATGGCTGGGGCGACCTCCTCCAAAGCATCTTCCGCGTCGACGGTCGGCAATATGACACAAGCCACGCCCGCATGGCGATGGAGTGCCTGCACGTACTTGCGCCGTAACCAGTCGCGATGCACACCATCGACCAGAAAACGGTTCGAAGTGACGGCGACAACGGCTTGGGTGCGCTCGGGCTGTTGCAACCTCACGCCACCGTACCTCGCGTGCGAACCCCGGCAACGGACTGCTCATACAGCCGTCGATTTCGCTCTTTCAACTGAGTTATGACGCTAGGCTGACCTTGAGGTCCCTTGACAAAGAGCCCGCCCCATGTGGCGGCGACTTTCGCGTAGTTTGGATCCCGCATTCGGATTTTCTGAGCCTTGCGCAACAGCCAAAACGGGATACCGGGTGAAAGGTGATGCTCAAGGTGGTACTCATCCAGATTCTGTCCCAGGATGGCTCGTTCGAGGAAGCTTCCTTTCCGATTCCTGGTGAGATAGACGTTCTGCGTCTCTGTTTCGCACATGGGTGAATGCTCAGCGAGTTCGATAAACCAGCCGAGGACCTGAAACGTGGTGAGATAGGGCACGATCCAAAACAGAACGACGATATGGAGCAGACCAAGAGCATATGATCCGGCCAGGATGCTGAACCAGAACAGATAGAAGCCATACCTGTCGACAAGTATGCCTGAACGGCTCTGATCTTCGGTCTCTTCGATCGAAAACCGATTAGTCCAAAGATACTTCAGATACGCTACTGTCGCGCCGCCGAAGATCGGCTTCCAGATGATGTTGAAAGCGTATCTCTTTGGAGGCTGCACATCGTAGACGCCGCTGGCCAGGAAAAACTTCAGGTCGGGATCCTTGTCCGGGTCGCCGAGATAGGGATGATGCAAGTAGACATGTGAGATCCGGTAGGCCCAGTGGCGTTGGAACAAGGGATAGGAAGCGAACAGAATGCCCAGTACATAATTCAAGGTCGTATTCTTCGCGAGCGTGCGGTGAGCCGCATCGTGAGCGATGGTTGTCAATCCGCGTTGATAGGCACCGATCAGGAGAACGGCCAACGGGTAGAGCCACCACGAGACGGACACGGTCGCAAGCGTGCACGCTGTGATGACGGCGTAATCTTTCGCAATGTAGGCGGCCCCCGTGATGTTGTCCGGCCTTAGCTCCGAAAGCTGCTTATTGATCTCCCGACTGAATTGAATGGCCTCATATCGTGATGACCTCAGTTTCCAAGCGTCTGCCTGATTCATGAGAACCTCTTCCTGATCGCCTTGCAGGTTGTCAGATTGCGGAAAGCGCCTTGTCCAAATCGCGCAAGATGTCATTAACATCCTCGATGCCGACACAAAGCCGGATTGAGCCACCAAATATGCCGGCGGCTTCGCGCTTTTCCCGCGGGACAGTGGTGTGGGTCGTCGAGACAGGATGAGTGACGAGCGTGCGGGCGTCTCCCACATTGGAAACGTGATACATCAAGTCAACGTTCTGGATGAACTTGCGCCCGGCCAGCTCGTCTTCCACTTCGAACATGACCATCGCCCCGTGTCCGTATGCGGTGTTGAGTGTCTGATCGACGATTTCCCGATCGACGCCTTCAAAGAGCCCCGGGTAGAAGACGCGACGCACCTTGGGATGCTCCTTTAGAACGCCGGCGACGATCCTAGCGTTCGCGCAGTGCTGCTTCATGCGAAGCGGCAGCGTTTCAAGCCCTTGGATCAGTTGAAAGCTCGCAAACGGGGCGATAGCTGCACCGGTATCGCGCAACCACGTCATGCGAGCCTTCAGGAGAAACTCGCTCTTCCCTAGATCATCGACATCGCGCACAGCGTTGTGCCAGACAATTCCGCCATGCGCTTCGTCGGGACCGTTGAACAAGGGAAAGCGGGAGGCTCCCCGATAGCTAAACTTACCGCTGTCAACGATTAGTCCACCGAGGGTCGTGCCATGACCGGATATATATTTTGTCGCAGAGTACGTCGTAATTGCAGCGCCCAGGTCTGACGGCCGACATACCAATGGCGTGGTCGTATTGTCTACGACCAGAGGCACGCCATACCTTCGGCCGATTTCCGCCAGCTGTTTGACGGGGAGCGGAATCAGACAGGGATTCGAAATTACCTCTCCGAACAGGCAAATCGTGCGATCATCAATGGCACGCTCGAACGTCTCTGGCCTTCGAGGATCTGCTGTCCTCACACTGATTCCCAAACGCTTTAAGGTGTTGTGGAGCAGGTTCCAGGTATTGCCATATAGATACGGAGAGGCAACGATATTGTCCCCTACTTCGCCACTTGAAAGATTGATGATAGCAAGGAACGTCGCCGCTTGACCTGACGCAACGGCGAGCGAGTCGCTGCCCATGTCGACGGCGGCGTAGCGCTTCTCCAGCGCGCGGGTCGTCGGATTGATAATCCTCGTGTAGGTGAACCCATCCGCCTTGACGTTGTAGACGTCAGCGATGTGATTTAGATCGCCATCGAGTTCATAAGCTGTATTCTGGTAAATCGGCACTGCGACGGCTTTCGTCACCGGGTCGCGTCGATAGCCCGCATGCAGAACAGCAGTCTCGGCGGAAAGCAGCTGCTGCCGTGCCCCAGCTGCTTGAGCCGGCATCTTTACGCGCGCCCCATATGCCTCTTGGCCCGACGCTGGCCTTGATGACCGAGCCTGACCGGACCGGAAATATGTACGAAAGGCGCATCCCAACTGCTCAATCCAGCTGGATTGGACTTCCCCAATGCAACCGATCCGGAAGCTTCGCGTGGCAAGATGCAGCTTCGAGTAGACGTAAAGATTGTGGGCCGCCAAGTGGCGATACAGCCCATCGAATCCTTGCTGGTCCACTATTCCGGGCGGCGCACTGAACGCAACACAGACCGGGGACTGCAACTGGAGAGACAACAGCGGAGCCACTATCCCTTCGAGCTCCTTGATGAGCTCGTCTCTGACCTTCTCGTACCTGAAGCGCCTGGCATCGATGCCTTCCTCGTGCAGAATCTTCAAAGCCATTGTCGTTGCCTGAACGACGTGGGTTGGAGGGGTCGACCGCCACTCACCCGTGCGCTCGAGCGAGCGCCATTGATCTCTCACATCGAGCACAAACGATCTCGGTTCTTGAGCCGCATTCTCCAGCAGCTCGCGCGAGGCGATGACAAACGCTACTCCCGGCGGCCCTTCTATGCACTTGTTGCTCGATGTGACCAGTACGTCAGGTCCACGCTGGCTCAGATCGATATTGACGGCCCCGAAGGAACTCATCCCATCGATGATGGTCTTTACGCCACGTCGCTTCGCCACCTCCACGATCTCGTGCAGTGGATTGACGATTCCGGTTGTCGTCTCACAATGCACGAAACACAGGTGCGTAACGCCGGGATTTCGGCTCAGATACTCGCCGATCTCTTCCGGATCCAACGGATCCGTCGCGCGCTTAACAAGCTTCAGTGCTTCGACGCCCCACAGCCGCAAAATTTTGAGAATGCGCTCGCCATAGATGCCGTTTACGCAGACGAGCGGCCTGTGGGCTCGGGACACAAATGAAGAGAGGGCCGCCTCCATTGCAAAGGAGCCACCTCCTTGAATAGGCACCACCGAATAGGCCTCAGCGTTCCCCAGCAAGCTGAGCATCAGCCGCCTCATGGAGGCGGTCACTTCCTTGAACTCGTCATCGCGAGACGCGAGATCAAGCTGCATCTGGCTCCTGACCGCCAGCGATAACGATAATGGACCAGGCGTCAGCAAAGACCGCTGTCTTGTCAAACCATTCCTCCTAACCATTGTATTCGTCCACGACCCGGAGTACGCACACCGGAGAGCTCCGTCGCGCGCCTCCCGCTCCTCATCAACAGCTTCGAATGAAGCGACATGGATCGCGGACGCGCTTCGTGGTGGCGCTCGAAACGGATGCCGGATGACAGCCTCCATATCTCGTTGCGGCTGGAGAGCGATGTTTCACAAAGCTGCTCATTGATGCCCTTCAGACCTCCCAAAAAGCCTTTGGCACTGAGTACTCGGGCGCAACCGGCGCCGGCGCACCCTTTCATCCACTGTCACGTATGTGCAAGCTTGAGCGCGAGCGCCCTCTTGCAGCCATTAAGCGCCAGTCGGCTGACGATTTACGTGTGAGCCTGTCCGGTCAGGCACGCTTTACGCTAGCAAGGCGATGCAGCCAGGTTTCGACGTGCCCGGATGCATCAATGCATGGCACACTCGATGATCGTAGTTGGCAGCGGGAGGCTAATGCGTTGTTTTGGACTTGATACCATTTGCACTCCGTCGCTGGTTGGAGGATCTGTGACCGTCGATTTCGGACATCGTACAACTTGACGTTACGGGCGGTTCAACCCTCTCCTGGGATTTTCTCACGTGAATTTTTCCTGACGTACTCCCATTTGGCGGTGACAAGCTGACGTAAGCAGCAGAGGACAGAGGATTCACAGCGGGGCTGAATCGCTTGAGCGTTCAATTTTGACCCATCGTAAGCATTCCGACTGTAAGCGCGAGCTGGACCGCAGTGAGGGCTAGTCGTCCCGTTTACATACGATCCTGGCCAAAGCGCCATATGGAGGTGCGGAGCTTCTCCGCGGTGCCGGAGAGATCCTCCTGCATCGCCTTGCTGTTATCAGGTCCTTGCGCTTGAATAGAGCGACACTTGCACCCTGCGGTCCAGTCCGACTTGATGGCGATTGAGCGATTTTAGATGCTGGCCGCTTAGGAAGGATTGACCTGCCACTGCATTTTCATCCAGCGGCAGTTAGG
>NZ_LBJW01000067.1:0-11879 GCF_028128865.1 Bradyrhizobium sp. CCBAU 11357
CCGATGTCACAGCCACCCTCGACCAGGCACTCGCCGCCTCCGGACTTGACAACATCGCCGTCGCGCACCGGCCAAGGGTGCTCAGCGACAATGGTTCGAGTTACGTGTCGCATGATCTGGCCGAGTGGCTCGACCAGAAGGGCATGCAGCACGTGCGCGGCGCTCCGTACCATCCTCAGACTCAGGGAAAGATCGAGCGCTGGCATCAGGCAAGGTCATCGCGAAGCTCTCACCGGCGTAGTTGGAATAATGTAAGGCAAGACAGCCACGGTTTGGTGACCAACTTCTGGCCGCTGCTGGACGCGATGCATAGGCAATGACAGCCTGCGCCTAGTGCGAAGGTGGTCGGCTTCACGCGCGGGCACCATAAACCTTGGTATCGTTCCATGCCCCCTTTAGATGCCCGGCGTTTCCCTACGTTCAATTGAGCCGCCGATCACGATTGTCTTATTTTCAGGGTGTGCGGTAGCGCCCCGCTATCGCTGCCCTCCTTGGGCGTTCCTCCCTAGACTTGGGCCGCTTGCGGCAACGTAGGCGGCCCTTCTTTCGTAAGCGCTAAGTTGATGCCGTCAGGCGGCGTGGTTCCACGACGTAAGCGCGTCTGCGCGGCGGCGATCAGGGTGAGACTCCGCATTGCCTCGCCTTAATTGTTACCGGATGCTGAGCCGTTGCCTCACGTAAATTGCTCCTTGGATCGGGGACAAGCGGGGGCGCAGATGGGGCGGCTGAGCTTGGCAACGCGGAAGGAACTGACGGCGGCGGCAGGCGTGCGTTATCGGCATTCGGATCGCGCGAAGAAGGCGCGAATATTAGACGAGTTCGTCGACATCACGGGGTTTCATCGCAAGCATGCGATGCGACTACTTCGAGGCCAGGAAGACGCACGCGCAGGCCGACGGCCGCGACGTCGGATCTATAATGAGGCAGAACACAACGCGCTCGTGCTCCTTTGGGAAGCGTCAGACCGGATCTGCGGGAAGCGGCTGAAGGCGTTAATGCCTGCGCTGATTGAGGCGATGGAACGGCATGGCCACCTCGACCTTGCCCCCGAGATCCGCGCCAAGCTTTTGGCGATGAGCGCTGCGACGATTGACCGCGTATTGGTGCCGATCCGAGAAAAACTGGGTCGCAAGCGCCGGCGGCACACAGCGCATTCTCTGCGTCGCAGTGTTCCAATACGGACATCGGCGAATTGGAACGATCCGGCGCCAGGATTCGTCGAGGCTGACCTTGTAGCCCATAGCGGACCATCTGCGCGCGGCAGCTTTATCCAGACCCTCGTGCTCACGGACGTTGCTACCGGCTGGACAGAGTGCGCTCCCCTGATCGTGCGCGAACAGACGCTGTTGAGCACGGTGCTGACGGAATTGCGCAAACATTTGCCTTTTACGCTGCTCGGCCTCGACACTGACAATGATACGGTGTTCATGAACGAGACGCTGAAAGGCTATTGCGAGGCAGCCAACATTGTCTTCACGCGTTGCCGTCCCTACCGGAAGAATGACCAGGCGTTCGTTGAGCAGAAGAACGGCGCGGTCGTGCGCAGGATGGTCGGTTATCGTCGGTTCGAAGGCCTCGAAGCGGCCGAGCTGCTGGCAGAACTCTATCGAGCAGCGCGGCTGTTCGTAAACTTCTTCCAACCCTCGTTTAAGCTGATAGCCAAGCAGCGCGACGGTGCTCGTGTGCGCAAGACATACAGCGCGCCGGCAACACCCCACCAGCGCCTGGCCGCCGACGCCCGAACGCCTGACGCAGTCCGCCACCACCTCCAGGAAATCTATGCCGCTCTCGATCCGGTCGCGTTGTTGCGCGACATCCGCGACGCGCAGGAGCGCCTCGGGGCCCTTGCAGATACCCAACCAATCGCCCATCCTGCTGCGGCATCGCAATCGACCGATCGCTTCCTGGCAAGCCTGCGAACGGCCTGGAAGGACGGTGCTATGCGACCGACGGATCGGCCAATCGTGACGGCGAAAAGAGGCCGACGTCGTCTCGACCCGCTCATTCGCGCAACGCCAGATTTGCGAAAATGGTTTGCAGCCGAGCCCTGGCGGACTGGCAGCGAACTGCTCTCCCGCCTGCAGGTGGAATATCCTGGAGCCTACCCGAACAAGCTTCTTCGAACGCTTCAACGGCGGCTTAAATCCTGGCGCAGCGAGCAAGCGAATGCGCTGCTGTTCGCTCCTACGGAGAAAATGCCACCAAGGTCAGAGGTCACGACAACGCAATGATGTACCGGCTGCCAGCGGAGGAGGCCGGGCGCTCCGAAACGCCGGCCATCTCCGCACCCGGCCTCCTCCTCAACCCAAGAGCAAAATAGATGAGGCAACCGATCTCGCCCGGGAACATCACTATATGCGGCAATACGGCTTCCCACCCAGATTGTCGCGCTATACTGATCGTTCGGAACGACCGAAGGCCGCGTGTCCGTCCGGTGACGCTTCGGCAGTTGGCCGCGACCGGACCGCCTTCCCAGACGCTCATCGATGGCTCGCAGCGCATGACCGGACCCACCTCGCCGCGCCAGAAAATCCCATGGACGCCCTTCACTGACCGTCAAAGGCCGTCCTCGAACAGCAGATCTCGCTACAATTGCGGGAGAGGAGATTTTCCATGGCCTTCAACGTTCTGCCGGCCGCCGCTGACGGCTTTCGTCTGCACCCGGTTGAGCCGCGCTATGACCCGATGTTCTCATTCGGTCTCCTGGTGACGGCCTGTGCGCTGGCAAGCTTCGTATTTGCCTGTGCGACGTCGCTTGCGGCGTTCGCAGTCGTTGCAGCCGCGACTTTGCGGTTGCGTCCGGCGCTCCTTGTGGTCACGGGCGCATGGCTGGTTAATCAGACGATAGCATTTGGCGTGCTACACTATGCAGTCGATGCGAGCACGATCGCATGGGGCTCGTGATCGGACTGCGGCGCCGCTGCAACTGCTGTCTCGTCAGTCGTTCTCAGGTAGCTCCCGCAGAGCCGCACGGCTCTGGTCCTGGTGGTCACGCTGGTTTGTGGTTACGCGGCCTATGAGCTCACTTTGTTCGCAGCGACGCCAGTTCCTGGGTGGCGAGGGCGCTTTCACCCCCGCAATCGTGACGCGGATCGGGCTGCGCAGCGCTGCCTGGCTGATCGGCCTCGTTGCAGCCCGCGAGATCGTTCGCCTGCTCAATCCGCTTGGGAGGGGACGCGCCGTTCGACCTGAACAACGAACGACGTTGACGCGACGACCTTCTATCTTTGGCAAGTTCGGTTCCTGGCGCAATGCGCCGTTCATGCAGGGCCATAAGAGGCATTTTATGGGGATTTAGAAGCGACGTTACTCGACGGTGCCTATTGCTAAATGGCAGCAGAAGGCGAACCTCATCGGAAAAGAGCTGAATTGGCTGCGCGCCGCCGCAGCACATGATGATCTCAACCGGCAGATGGATTATTTGGACGACGCGATCCTGGGTGCAACAGCAGATCGACCGGGCGCGGGGCAAGTGAGCCGTCGGATCGGTCTCCCGTGCCAAGCGATGGGCCTTCCGAGCATCATGCCCATCAAGACGCGACGGCTCGTTCTCGAAGGTGGGCTCCTGTGCGCCGCCGAGCGCAGCGACATTCGCTCGCGCGACAGGTCGCTTCTAGCCTGATGGCGACCAGCAAATGTCCGGTCTGACGCAACGCGCGGATCAGCGATCGGACGGTGTTACTCCAGATCCAGGTGAACGTTGTGAATTCCGAATGCTGCTCCCAGCGTAGCGTACCGGGCCCGATGACAATCTGATGAAGTTTCGCCGATTGCTCAGGCGGCGGAAGATTGCGCTCGAGGCAACAATCGATAAAACGGCAGCGATCGCTTGTGGCCGCCTCACCCTGCGCAAGAAAAGCCAAGTGGATCACGCTGAATGGCGAAACAAGGCGCGTGAAAGGGCGCGCGTGCACTTCGCCGAGCACGGCGTCGCGTTGCGGATGTGGCGTGAAGGTTCGCAGATCCAATTCATCGACCATGTATCGACGCCTCTCTCCTGGGTGAGCAAGCAACCGTCAGCCGCGCGAGGCGTGGCAAGCAGGAGCGTCTTCGCTTCCCCGAGCGGGGGGCAGACAGGCGAGCCCCGGTGCGGTAACCACATTGTCGTTTGACAGATCGAGGCCCAAACACGACTCATCTTGCTGCCGCCGCCCTGACGCGGAGAGGCGGTGCAGGATTTGGGCCAGCACTATAGAAGGCGCATGCTCGCGTCCTTTGGCGCAATGTGGCTTTCGAAGAAAGTTGGAGAAGAGTTTCAGACATGAAGCGCGCTTGTATTCTGACAGGATGCGTACGTGGCGCCACCATAGGAAACTGCCTGTTTCGCACGGTGGTCGCTCGCCAGGCAGATACATTATCTGAGCAGCCAAGCTACGACGGATTCGTCCAATCATAGACCGGCGACTGACCGCGCCCGGACAGACGGGCAAGGCTTGGCGATGGGTTGACAGCGTCACGTCGCGTGAGGTTGGCGTGACCACGCAGCCGGAGCGCACGCCTTCATCGTCTTTTGATGTGACATTCAGGGCAGTGCAAGCGCCGCGGCTCGACCGCAGTGAGGCAGATACGTGGCGAATGTCGTGAGCGATCGACCGAATAGGGGCGGATCACAAATACGGCCGGTTCGAGTTGGCGGGCGTATTGCTCGAGTGCGGTCGCGGAAGTTTTGATCCGTCGTAGCCACGCGGCCGAGATCCGGTCTCCGTTGAAGTCGCTCGCCGGTCTTTGCGGGACGCGAGGATCGCCACGTTCTCGTCGATGTCAGCTCTGTTTCGGATCGAGCGCACGAGCGGCCTCTTCGATGGATGGATCTGGCCGAAGGCCGACTAAGAAGCCTCGATCGCCTATGGCGCAACGGCCTCACAATTTTCATCCCCCAGCAAAGAACGAGGTCGGCCTTGACCACAACGAAAGCCACTCCTGGCATGGCTGGCATCACCATGTCTCACTCGTCATGCATGACCTTTCATGATGGCCGTCATCCGTCATCGAGCCAACACTGGACCATCGCTTAAAGAAATGCGACCGCGGGCTCGACCGAAGCATCGCTCTTAATCCGCCTGTCGATCAAGGAAATCCGCCGCATCGCCATGAAGCTTGTCCAGCGGCGTATCTCGCACGCCTAAGTCATCGCATGGTCGTCCTGGCGTAGGGCTCATCAGGCCAACGCGCGCAAAGCCCATACAGGCAAAAATTGCAACTGTAATGCTAATTAGCGCACCCGGCGGAACACACCAGGGACGGTGTCCTCGTTAATAGAGCAGTGCCATTAGCCGACTACAAAAAATATAGACATCAGTCCAGAACGCATAGACAATTACCTATTCCGGCCAATCAAGCGGCCTAACGAAGAACATCGGGTTCCAAGCTAGCGCGCCGATTCGCTTCCGGACGCGGGAGTCGTTTGGATGATTGATCCGCTCAGGTTCTTGGTCATCCCGCGTCGACTATTCTAAGTTGATCCCATCGGCTCATATCATGCGGCAAAGCCTGGGGCCGACTTCCTCGAAGCCGTTGCGCAGATAGAAGTCGAGGGTACGCTTCCATTTCGGCTGCCACGGTGCTCCCACCTCCAGCCGCTTCCATCCTCGCGCGCGTCCTTCGGACAGAGCGACCGCGATCAGATGAGGCGCAATGCCCTGCGATCTCATGTCGGGGCGAACATAGAGCTCCGAGATTTCTCCGAACTTGCCGCCCGCGTAGATCGCAGTGCATTCGTTTAGAACCATGACGCCAACCGGCTCGTTGTCTCCGCAGGCGATCACCGCGATGACGCTGACATCCAAAAGAACTGCCGCCGCGCTTTGCGTGACGATTCGATGCCCGGGGCCATCCGGCCCAAGAGCTCGACTTGGAGAGCATGAACGAAGCGGGCGACGGTTCCGGCATCTGTGACTTCAGCGCGGCGTGTGGATATGACCGGCATCTTTCTTTTCTGTTTGCTCCGCATCGGAATTGAATCACTCTGCACCACGAGCGTCGGCGTGACATTTGTGACCGCTAGACCGGGACAAAGGCTAGCTGAGATTCACGAACACCTCGAACCAGAGCCGATTGATTCCCAATCAGCTGATCTCTGCTGAGGGTCTGGCTGTATAAAAACGCCTGATGACCCGCGATATCGGCTGTCAATCAGCGTCTAGATTCATCCGATGGCTTTCACTTCGAAGGGCTTCATCACGAAGCTAAAGCTCGCCTCCCCAAGATAGTACGATGATCATCGCGAACTCGGTGGTGAATCCTTTACAAGTCACGATGTTTGGAGACTAGCTCTCAGGAATGGTAGCCATGAATCCCTCGGCCAGAAGGACCGCTAGGATTCGGCAGCCAATGACAGGATCCTCTCGGTCTCGAGCGATCGGGTCGAGACGATAAATCCCTATTAGCGCATTTCACCGGTGCCAACCATTGCTTGACTAAGGCAACCAATGTCGCCACCGTGGCGGCCACGACCTTCTCGATTGGGCGAGAGAAGCTGCTGGCGTGTTGCAATCTCTTCGTGTCGCCCATCCTCTTCGGCTGCGGAGCCTCGCCATTGCCCGTTCGCATCTAGCTTCACTGGTGCCCGAACCCGGGAGGCCACTTCGCTTGGCTTGGTCAGGCCATGAGCCGCGTTCCTTGCCGCGGCTTTATGCTGCCATGAGTTTCGCGAGCCGCCTCAACGCCTCGCGCTCCTTGGTGGCGATTTCACTTGCGCCATTGACCTCGTCAAATGTCCAAGCCTTGAATAGCTTTGCCGGGCCAGGAATTTCGCCCCGAACTGCGGCAGCCTATATATTTCTCTTGTTCTCGCCTGTTATCCGGGCGACTCTTCGACATTGTGCGTACGAGTGTCCCGTTCTTCGGTTCTTCGCGCCAATCGCGGGGTCGATTAACTGTCCGATGACTTCGGGGTGGGTAAGATTTGGCCGCTTTTGCTGGCGCTTCAATCGTGTCGGCGTGTATGTCTAAATCCCGACACGAAGGCGCAAATGATCGGCCGGCGCGGCACCGTGCATTGATTTTCTCTTCCTCAAGCAAGTCTCGCACCGATACGTTTGCGGCATGCTGATTGCAGGGCGACGAGAAAGGGCCTTTTCGGCAATCGTGGTCTCTCGGTCAATGACGCATGAGAGATGGGAGTTTTCGATCGTATGCAAATTGATACCAAATACTGGCCAGTAAGGCACTGCCCCAATCGAAGCTTGGTGTATCGGGGGTCCCCCCCTCGTTCTTCACGACGGCCACAGATCATGTCGTTCACGCAAACTAAAGGCGAAGGTCCCGGCACAGGATTTTCTGATGAGCTCAACGCAAGCGATTCGTGAACGCCTGCGCGACGCCGGCGCGTCGTTTGCGGCAAACGACAATATCGCAGAATACCTGCTGCCTGGTGACATAGAGGTGATCCAAGCCGAGGTCGAGCAGCACGTGCAGGCTGTGCTTGAAGCCCTGGTTATCGACACCAGCCGCGACCACAACACTAAGGCGACCGCGAAGCGCATTGCCAGGATGTACGTGCGCGAGGTTTTTGCCGGGCGCTTTGAGCGCGGGCCCGAGGTTACGGACTTCCCGAACTCGAGCGGCCTGGACGAACTCTATACGTTGGGTCCAATTGCCGTGCGCTCGACGTGCTCGCATCACATCGTACCCATGACTGGCCGCATGTGGGTTGGCGTAGTGCCCGGCGAAAAAGTGATTGGTATCAGCAAATTTGTGCGTCTTGCCAGCTGGATCATGGCGCGCCCGCACCTCCAGGAGGAGGCCGCTGTTATGCTGGCGGACGAACTGGAACGTCGCATCCTGCCGAAGGGATTGGCCGTCATCATTAGGGCGCAGCACCAGTGCATGGTCTGGCGTGGTGTTCGCGAGACTGACACCATGATGATAACCAGCATCATGCGCGGCGCTTTCCGCGACGACAGGACATTGCGCAGCGAATTTATGGCACTGATCAAGGACCGACCGTGACGTACCTATCGACGAAGACATACGGTCATGAAATCGGACTATCTGCTACATTTCGCCAGTGGCGCGCGCAATCACATTGTCGTCTGCTGCACGGTTACTCCTTGTCATTTCGCTTCGAGTTCGAGGCCGACACCCTAGACGACAAGAATTGGGTCGTCGATTTTGGCGGCCTCAAAGAGCTGAAAGCGATCCTCGAAGACACGTTTGACCATAAGACCGTCATAGCTGCGGACGATCCGGAGCTTGAATGGTTCTACGAAGCGGCGCGACGCGGCGTGGCGGATATCGTTGTGCTACCTGCTGTCGGCTGCGAAAAATTTGCCGAGCACGTCTACGGCATCGCGAGCAAGTGGCTGCTGACAGAGCGACTTGCTCCGCGTTGCCGGCTTGCATCTGTCGAAGTCAAAGAGCACGGTGCGAACAGCGCGATCTATCGGGGAACGAGCCATGCTGCCGGTCAACGAGATCTTTGAAGTATCCAGGGCGAAGCCAGCAAGAGCGGCACGCCGTCCGTGTTCCTGCGGCTGCAGGCCTGCCCAGTTGGTTGCCCCGGTGCGACAGCAAGCACACATGGATCGCAGATCCAGCACGCCAAGTGTCGATAGCCGAGATCAAGGCCAAGGTCGAGGACGCCCACACCTGGGCTATGATGTCGCCGGAGGAAATACTGCTCGCCGTGCAGGATTTAGGGCTCGGCATTTCGTGATCACAGGTGGCGAGCCCGCAGCGTACGACCTTCAGCCATCGACGACGCTACTTATCAAGTCTGGCGCAGGTGGAGACATCGGGCACCCATGCCATCCAGGTGCCCCCCTGCAGGTGGGTGACCATCAGCCCGAAAGTTGGCATGCCCGGCGGCTCGCTATTTTGGATGAAGCGTTGCGGCGTGGCAACGAGATCAAACATTGCGTGGGCAAGCCTGCTGATATCGAGAAGCTCCTGGCCCTCAACATACCGCGCGAGTTCATGCCGATGATATGGCTGCAGCCCTTGAGCCAAAGCCTGAAGGCGACGAAGCTTCGCATTCAGGAGGTGACTGCGCGCGACTGGCGTGTCAGCATTCAGACGCATAAGTTTTTCGGCGTGCGGTAAGCAACCCATGCGCGTTAAACCGAAGCTTTCATTTACCGTTACTTGAAGCGCAATCGAGCCAAGGGGTTAGGCGCTATTGGGCCATCCCGTTCGTATCCGTCTGAGGGGATTCCCAAATCGGCCGGTGTGATTCGATGCGTCAATGTTCATTGACGTCGTGCCAAACCGAGAGTCTCCGCCCGCGGTCTTGGTGCGGAAAGCCTATCGCGACGAGCGGTGGCGGCCGCAGAAGCGAACGCTTCTAATCTGAGCAAGTTGCCTGGGGAGGTGATCGAGGCGCTGAAGACGCTGCTCCAAGGTGGGACGTTGCTGGGTGGGGAGCCCAGGGAGCTATCAATCGGGCGGTCTTTGCCGCATGGTCATGTCGTTGCGATCTTGGGGATGATCCGCAAGATTCGCTCGACCAGCTGATCCAGAGCACGTCGAAGGATGCCGAAGCGCGCCGCTGTTGCGATCTTATCGTGGCGATGATCGTCGACCGGCTGATCGCGCCGCACTCGAAACTGGGCATTGTGCGTGCGCTGGATCAGGAGACGGCGACGACGAACCCGGGCGATGTGTTAGGTCTTGGCCATGTCAAGGACCGCGAGGCCTATGAGGCGCTGGATCGGCTCCTTGCGCGCCAGGCCCGGATTGAGAACGGCTTGGCCAAGCGGCATGCTGGTCCTGTATGACGTGACCTCGTCCTATTTCGAAGGCCGCCAATGTCCGCTGGCGCAGTATGGCCATGACGAGGGCTTCGCACTGATCTGAGAACTGACCTGGCCGGCGGCGCCTCAGATTGATCACGGTCGGCGAACGTTTCGCGATATCCGAATTATAGGACGGCCCGGGGCGTTCCCGAGGGCGCGGTGACTTCGATACGACCGGTCCGGCGCTTGATCTCTTCCGCGATGGCGCGGATTTGTGCCAATTCGCTTTGGCTGTAGCCGAGCCGAGGTTCATCGGCTTGTCGACGTCGAGCGTCCGATAGGAGGGGCGTGTATTGCCTGCAGATAGAGCGCGGACCGGCGCTTCGGCCAAGCCATCACAGAGAGGGCTTGAGCTATGCAGTTGTAGCTCCAATCATTTTGATGCAGCCAATTTCGTCGAAATTACTGATCATCTGGTCGATCCCGATACCACGTTTGACATGCCAGTAGCCCATGAATTTCGAAACAGCGGAACAACGCGACATCATGCTCGGCCGCGATGGTAACAATGATGCGAAGCATCTCTTGCGTGGCGGCCGTCGGCGGCGCTCTTTCGCGCAAGCAATGCCATCCCGGAAACAGCTGGGGGGCGAGATGATTGGCTTTGCTCCACCCAGCGACTGATGGAGCTGGAAGTGAAACGCCAGACCGGAGCGGCCTATGGCGAGAAGAGTCCCCGAGCGGCTGGCGCAGCACAACGGCTACCGCGAGGAGAGGCGGGCTTCGTTTTCCCAGTAGCTTCCGCCGACATCGGAGTGGTTGCCGGCGAACCACACCTGCTGCAGCCAATCCGCATGCTTGAAATATTGGGCGAGGGCTGCCCTACACACTAGGCACGAGAGCAGGCCTTTGTCGGGCACTTGCTGGGCCGATTTTCGACATTAAGACTCAATGCCAGAAACCTGACTACGCGCCGCCACGAAGTGTCTGCTGAGCCTGCCGGCGCTTCGGCAAGCGCAATTCGCTGTGGGCGCCACCCACCCAATGAACGATGAGAACGATCTCCGAGGCCACGTCGTCGATATCGGCCACGACCTCATGAATGAGGGGTGCGCACAATGCGCTTCTAAGACGAGCATCCGTCGTCGGCGCATCCCAGACCGTTTTGAGGTTCGAGGCTAGAACGCCGAACGAAGCTGGATCAGCAATGGGTGCGGGCGTCGCCACATCATGCATAGCGATCTTGCCCTTAATCTCGGCCGCATGAGCGAGCTCCCTGTTCCACCGGGCTTCCAGCTCACTGGCGACCAGCCGGTTCGCCGGATCAGCGGTCATCGTATTGCCGGAAAGCCCTGTCGGCGGCATAGGGCGCCGCTTCGAGGTCGCGACTGAGAGCATCGCGTACCTGATCGCGCCGCTCCCTAGCTCCCTTGGCGGCAGCGGTCGCGGCGGCGACCGCGCCCGGACCGACGACGCCAAGCAGTGCTTCCTCGATGGCATCATCGACGCGCAGTCCGCCCAAGGCGATGCAGGGGGGCCGGCCATGTCCATCCAGGCGCGGCTGCAGCTGTAGCGCGGGATATAGCTTTCCATGCCGGAGTACCGGAGTGTGAGCTTGCGACCGCAGCGCTTGCAGCGGATTAGACCGGCCAGCAGCGCGTCACCGTGCTTGGGCGCGCCGTGATGGCTACTGGTGGGAACATTGCTGCTGACCATGGTGCGAATCGCCTCGAACTTCTCCCAGCTCACATACCCTTCGTGAGTGTTGGGCTTCAGCGTCAGCCATGCGTTCCGCGCCTTGCGGCGGATCTTCACGCTCACGCCCGCGGTGCTGTATCCCGCCGCCACAGCTGTCTTACCATAGGCATAGGCGCCGCCGTAGACCGGGTTCTCAATGATCCGCGGATGGCAGAGTAGTTTGGTCGCCGCCAGGCCGTGTCGCCGTTGGTCTGCTTCACCGGCACATCGAGATTGTACTCGTGGAGCCAGCAGAGCGCCTGTCGCGCGCTGCCCAGTTCCTCGACCTTGTCGAACACCAGCTTGATCGCCTCCTGGACACGCCGATCCGGGTCTTTCTCATAACGGTCGCCGGCCTTCACAAAGCCGACGGGCGCTGTCACAACCAACTCGCCCCGGCGCGCCTTCTCGTCGCGGGCCGAGAGCGAGCGCTGGCGCAACAGATCCAGCTCGTACTCGTTGAGGCTG
>NZ_LBJW01000068.1:0-12051 GCF_028128865.1 Bradyrhizobium sp. CCBAU 11357
TCAAAGCTCCTTCATTCTAGAAGAAGCCGTCAATCCTGAAAGTGCGAAAGACTCTGTACGTTATCTGCAAGGCGCGGAGAGCGTGCTGTTTGAACCGCAAAAGCGACAAGGTGTGAAGCTGGCCTTGCCGCCGAGAGGTCCGTCCGATCATCGAAGCAACGTCGTATTCGTGATGAGATACGAGCAAGTCCGTCGCCTTAGCGGCAAAGACACGCTGGAGAGCACGGCCGCATTCTCGGCAACATCCGGAAACACAACGTTTGTTTGGTGCACACTCCGCCAATAGCATGCTGAGTCGATTGCGATTGTGCTTCCGAAGTAATCGGCTTCGCTTTAGACGCTCGTGCAGTGCTGCTAACGCAGCGGGTAGATGATCCCACGATGGCTTCCCGTCATCGTACCACCGTTCGTGGGATAGATTGCGAGTAAGCCAGTGGCTTGGTTCCGTCTGTGGATTGACCATTTGCGTGCTCCGTTGGAACACGCGAAAATTATTGCGGGCGGCCGCGTCGCGTAATGGACTATTAAAATCGCCATCTAGGTCAAGACAGTTTCATTCTAGTAGGACGGGATTGGGGCCCGATAACGAACCAGGATGTCGAGCTGGCGTTGATCGAGTGGATTGAAGCGGGCACTCGATAGGTTCCAATCGCTTCGGGAACTTTACGCTAAATCGTCTGCGACTCTGTTGATCGACAGTTGAAATCAATCGCTCTTGAACAAATCTGCTGATTCCAAAGAATTCAATGAGCTTATTGGGTCTTTTCAGTAGCTTATCAGCTCGCTTGTACGCGTTACCCCCGTCGGGGAGCATCTCATACAGTTGCCCCAACCGGCAGATCGCGAGTGACCACAAGAAGGGGCCGGTGCACGCACGCTCTCGCCAAGCTACCTTGAGCGTTGCACTGGACACAGAATCATCTTCATCCCCCATTCGGGGTAGGCGAAGCCGCCGCTTTCCAGAAAAAAGAGCGCCTTGTTTAGGCTCGGCTTCCGCTCGGATGGGCAGCAAAGGAGAAACGAGGCGATGTCAGTTACCGCGACGGATAGCGTGACGAATGAGGTTGGGGTGTCGACAAACGGCCGAGTTAGGGGAGAGTCCAAGAGCGCAAAACTGAGAGTCTCTACCGTGACTAGAGGATTATGCTTTCCTCCAGAGTCGATATAGCAGGCCGCAGCGGAGACGATCTGCGCGTGGCGTAAGACTGCTTGATCAGTCGGATATTGAAGCCAGGTTGCAAACGTCAACAGGGCGATATGCTTTTCGAAAGGGAAAGCTTCTTTCCGGAGACCGGTCAAAAGAGCGATCAGGTCTGTGATGTCGATTTTTGCCGTCATGAGATGCTCTTCGCGACGAAAACCACCAATTATCCGACGAGAATCTACTCTTGTAAATGTTTCCTGACTCCGAGGCGTAGTGCTGCTGGAGCGAAAAGGCAGGAGAAGGCAATGGTTAAGAACGCGAAGTTTGACCGCGATCCCGGGACAGTACTCTACAGCTGGGATACTCAGAAGGCAAAGAGGGTTATCGTCAGCAGGAGCAAAGGTTACGGCAGGCGAATCCATATCCGGGCGTGGATGCTCAACACCAAAGGCGCTTTTTATCAGACACGAGCTGGAATAACACTCAACGTTGCCGAGCTTAAGAAGCTGCGTCGTGGTTTGAAGGAGGCAATCAAGATGTAAGGAGGAAGTTAGGTCGGGAGTTGTGAAACGCAGGTTTATGTGATTTTTTTTGGCTTGGGCTTACTTGCCAGGTCTGCGCATCCAGAAATTCCGCTATGCGCAGACATGAATCTCGCTAATGCCTGTGGTTCGATTTGTTCCTGAACAGCGAATTCAAGAGCTCTTGTCCAGCGGCTCCGCATACGCAGATCGGGTTGGATGCAGGTCGCGTCAATGGTCACCCGCAATGGACAGCTGTCCGCACGCACTGGGGTCGTCAGCATGCTCGGGGCGATTGCGACAACGTGAGACAACAAATTGTTGTCCTCAAAGTATGTGTGGGCGGCAAGAACAGACCGTAGATAGCGGTAATCGGCAAATCTCGTTTCGTTTTTTGCCGCTCTCTCGGCTGCTTTCTGTACTTTTTGGATTCGGCGATAATCTTGCGGGCGGAGTTTCCAATTGATGCTGCCGACGATTTCATGAACACCTTCAAAATTTGTTCTTGAGAGTTTTTGAAATTGGCAGGGAATATCGCCAAATGCGGCTGTCGCTTCGATGGGGTGACGGCCAGCACGGAGAACAGAAGTGCGCTGATCGCGTATGTCTAACGAGATATCCTGAGGCCTAACCAAGATACGCTAAGGCCACGTCATGTTCGGGGAATTTTGAGCCACAACACTTGTGCGAAGGCCTAACGCACCTGTGGGTCGGTGATGCCGTTCCAGATTCATTGAAAGGAGTAGGAAATCGGCTGTTTGTCAGTGACGATTTTGACCCGAATGGCGCGACAGGATCCGATGGCCGTCACCTTGTCTCCGATTTTTAACGTCATCGGGAATTCGCCTCCTCGGGAGCCGAATACGACCCCCGGCTTGGCCGGGCACAAGGCCGACACAGAGACCAAGACCGAGACAAAACCAAAGCACACGCCCATCGATCATTTTGTCCTACCCCGCGCCGCTGTCCTTTTGTCCTTATATCCGCGCAGAATTGTATCTTGAGGATAGTCGCGACGCAGCTACCAGGATTGGTTGGTATCCAACCCAATTCCATTCGCCACCGGCTGCTGGCGATCTGATGCAGGTGCCAGCATTTTTCTGCGGACGGGCCTACGGAGGTCCGTGGCCATTTGGTTAGCTCGTCTTTTGACGCAACACCTCAGCTGGCGCTGGAGAACATGCACAGTGTGTTTGATTCGCTTGCCCGGCAAGTTTCCGCTTCTGTGAAGGATGCGCCGCAACGCATCACCCCGCTTATACGAGGGTTTCTTCTTGAGCGACCGCGGATGATCAGAACCCATATTGATTCCACATGATACACGCCAGTCCCTCGTCAGCTAAAGGAGAGGCGTACGGGGGAATGGAGACTGCTCCCACCCGCGCCGACGGAGATCAATCTGCTTGCGCGTTAAGAATCGTTTAACCATGACGGCCTAGCTTTTCGCGATCTGCGCACATTGCTCGGTACGCTCCCAGGAGGACAGCCGATGCAGTTGAGAGGCTGACCTATGTCGCACCTGCTGACCGCCTGAAAATCTCGCCAGCGGCCGCCCGTTCGATCGCCAAGCAGTCAGTTGCCGCCCTCACTTTCAGACGATGGCAACGCGTTGGTGTGCGTTGATCTCGCCGAAATGCGGCTAAGCCACGGCGAACCGGTGGTCGACAGCAAACAACGCCCTGCGAGCGGAAAGTATCCTGGCGTTGCAGGCAGAGATGGCGCGGCTCGAGGCGACGGCAGCTGGTCATCAGGCAGATCTCGAAGAGCGCCTATACGGTCGCTCAATCGACGGCCGCGGACGAGCCGGTTCCAGACTGGGCCATCTAGCCGCGGACCTGGTCAAAGCAGATCGCCATGCTTGAGGTAGCATTTCGAGTCATCTCATTTCCCAGCTTACCGACGCAATCGTGAGGCCGAAAATGACCAACATCACCGATGTTCGTGGGCTAAAAACGCACATTATCGTGTTCGGGGTCGGCGGCTCCGGGGGCAATGCCGTGAACAACATGATCGCGGCCGGCTTGCAGGGTGTCGATTTTGTCGTCGCCAATACAGACGCGCAGGCGCTCACGAGGTCGAAGGCCAAGAGCCTCATCCAGGTGGGCACCCAGGTGACTAAAGGACTCGGGGCCGGCTCGCAGCCTGACGTCGGGCGCGCCGCGGCCGAAGAGGCAATCGATGCCATCCGTAAACATTTGACCAGCGCACACATGGTGTTCGTTACCGCCGGCATGGGCGGCGGCACCGGCACCGGGGCAGCGCCTGTCATTGCCAAGACCGCGCGTGAGCTTGGCATTCTAACCATTGGTGTTGTCACAAAGCCATTCCAGTTCGAGGGCCAACGCCGAATGCGCCTTGCCGAAGCCGGCATCGCGGATTTGCTGAAGACGGTGGACACCCTGCTGATCATTCCAAACCAAAACTTGTTTCGGGTGACCAACGAGAAGACCACCTTCGCCGAAGCTTTCGCTCTGGCTGACAAATGCTCCATTCGGGTGTGGCCTGCATCAGCGATCTTATAGTCAAAGAGGGCTTGATCAATCTCGATTTCGCCGATGTTCTCTCGATGATGCGCGAAAAGGGCAAGGCGATGATGGGCAGGGGCGAGGCTTCTGGCCCATCGCGTGTGCTCAAAGCCGCCGTAGCCGCGATTTCCAATCCACTGATCGAAGACCCCTCGATCAAGCGAGCCAGTGGCCTCATCATCTCTATCACTGGCGGCAAGGACCTGACACTGTTCGAAGTTGACCAGGCCGCTAGCCGCATTCGCGAAGAGGCCGATCAGGTTGCCAATATTATCGTCGGCGCCACTTTTGATGAGCAGTTGGAAGGTACGGTGCGCGCTCTCGGTGGTGGGGACCGGCATTGATAATCTCAGCCAGGCAGAACCGGTGGAAAGCAGAAATCTCCCTTTCGGAACTCGCCGGCCGGCTGCGCAACGATAGCCCTCGCGCCTTGGACCATATCGAGCATAGCGCACGGCTGGCGGCCCATCTAAGGGGGCGCCATGCCGCCGACCGCCCGCTACCCACGAGGGTATCGGCAACGCCGATCTGGAATATGAGGCAGCGCGGATGATTAGACCGCCCAGCAAAATGGAATGGGACACATCAAGGGTTTGGGCCACGGGACGGGCCTATCTTGATAACGATCATCTGTCTTTCGAGGAAATCGCTTCGCGGGTCATTGAGAGCGCAACCGTCATCAGCAATCGGATCAGGCGCTATGACCGATGCTCCGCCGGGCGAGAAAGACGGGCGACAGATCATCTGGGAAGGTAATGCGCGCCGGCGATCTCGCGCTCATGCAATGCTGGTCAGGGCCGTTACGATGGCACCGCCGTCGGGCGAACCGAGACCGGTGCAGGCGTTCCAGCCGGGACAGGCATTGTAACCAAGGCCCGTTGTATCCTTGTTGTCCCCGGTGACGATCGGACGCAGCAGGTTGGCCAACTGGTACAAACGACCGTTCACAAAGCCGAGCGATTGGCCGCGTCTTGCATTGATCAGCGCAATGAACGCGCCCCAGAGCGGAGCGACCGCGCTTGTTCCGCTTGCGACGAAGTCCACGCCATTGAGGAAGATGCGGTAGCCATTCGGCGGCGCGGCAGCAGCGGCGACGTCCGGTACCCTGCGTCCGCGTCTGCCGTCATTGAGCGAGCCTGGAATCCGGGCCGCGGCTTGAAAAGCGGGCACCTGATATTCCTCGCTGATGCCGCCGCCGGTGCCGTGCACTCCATTATCGTTCCACACCGTCTCATTCACAATGCTGCCGCGAGCGCCGTCGAGCGCGATTCGCGTTCCGCCGCAACCCAGCACGTAGGGAGTCGATGCCGGATAGTTGACGTAGACCCTGCCGTCCTGCATGCGCTCTGAGGCCAGATCGTCACCCGCGGTCGCAAGCACGGTAATCCCGAGCCGGATGGCATCCTGCAGCACCGGGTCGAGGCCGAGCCGGGATTCTGCCGGCCAGAGCGTTTCGGGCTCGCCCCAGGTGATGATGACGACGTTCGGGCGCTCGGGGCCCTGCACCGCCCGGCTGACGCCGGCGACCAGCCCGGGCTC
Organism: Bradyrhizobium sp. CCBAU 11357; assembly: GCF_028128865.1. NCBI lineage: Bacteria > Pseudomonadati > Pseudomonadota > Alphaproteobacteria > Hyphomicrobiales > Nitrobacteraceae > Bradyrhizobium > Bradyrhizobium sp. CCBAU 11357. The sequence goes on from NZ_LBJW01000068.1 coordinate 5,730, forward strand.
GCTGAGTTCGGTGAAATACACGACAATCCGCGCCTCGGGTGCGACGCCGGCGACCACCTGAATACCAAGGGCCACTTCCGCATCCGCACGAGGATTCGGCCCTGGCCTGTTGCGACCGCTTCCTACATTGACGTCGACGATCTGCGGCGGCGCGATCTGCATGGCTTGACAGGCCTTGACGATGTCGTCGGGCCGATAACCGCCGGCAGGCTCGATAATCGCAATACACTGGCCCTGCCCGCGACCGCCGCGATCGAGACCGTAAAGGCGGGCCATCTCGGAGGGAAGCAGGCCGATGCCGTTCCCGGCGCTGGCATTCTCCCGAAGCCTGCTGAGCCGCGGTTTCCTGGTATCAAGGCCAAGGACGGCATGGACGATCGTCTTGAGCTGCGTCGGTATGCGCGGCTTGTAACACGGGTAGTAGCGCCACACTCCGCCGTCCCGGATCCATGCCAGCCGCGTGCCGAAGGCGCGTTCGGCAGCGGCGGCGCTTGCCCTGAGCCTGACGCGGCGGCCGAGGAAATTGACCGCGATAACGGTCATGCCCCGCCGCTCGGCAAACCGGCGGATACGCTCAACCGAGCGCTTGAGGATGCGCCGCCGCTCAGCCCTCAACTCGCTCTGGGTGACGCGTCGCTTCAGTTCGGACAGGTCGATCGCGCTTCCCGGCCGCCGACGCACCGGCAGACGATGCCGCAAATAGAGCGTCAGGCTCAGCGGCGAGTCGGGCGATAGATAATCGACATCACCGGACGCCGGCCGCTTCGGCGGGCGTTTGCGCCGATTCGCTGCTCGCTCCACGACTATCAGGGACCGATCGCGTGGCGCGGGATCGACCAGATGAAGTCGGTCTGCAGCGCGAGCAGCGACTGGTTCGGCTGGCCTTGACTGTTCCAGAACCACTCCGGCCGCGGAGCACCGTTCGGGCTGCAGAGGCTCTGTCCAGCCGGGCAAAGCGGCGGTTCAACAAAGCCGGCACCGTAGAGATTCTTGCCGGCGACGTTGGCTGATGCTCGCGCATGGCAAGTAAGACATGAGGACGTGTCCGCGAAGCCGGCCTCCGTCACCGAGTTGCCGAGCAACGTCTTGAGCCCCGTCGCAGTCACGAAATCGGTCTGGCTGCCCTTCAGGCAGTAGTTCTCCCACAGCGCAGGCAGTCCGTTGTCCGCAAAGAGTTTCTTGAGCGCGGGCGTCTTGACGCAAGGGTCGTACTTCCCGCCGGGCGAAGTGTGCGGCGCGACATCCTGAACCACGGCGCCAAATTTGTCGTGGCAGCCGATGAAGTCGCAGCGTCCAAGATTGTCCTTGTGCTCGAATGTGGCCCAGGTCCAATTCGGGATCTGCTTGGATATGATGTGCATCGAGACGAGCGCGTAGCGCTTGTTATCTGAGGCCGTGTTTACGTGATACTCGGCCGGAATTCGATTGCCGACGGGAACCCAGTTGGCCTTCACCTCTATCGATTCGATTGGAAACGAGATCGGCTGCCCGCTGGCAAAGGCCACTCGCAATCCAGCTTTCGTTTGCAGTTTGTTACAAGCGATAAAATCAAAAGTTGCCCGGTTGCGACGGGTTTCCTCGCTTGGCTCGTCCTCCGTAGCGCCGGGGACGACGTGCGGCTGCAGTCCCGGCTGTCGCCGAGCCAGCGCGACCAGCGCCGGCACGTTCAGAATTTTCGGACTTGCGACCGGCGTCACAGGGGGTTGCTGCGGCAGTGCTGCGGTCAGCGTCGCGACCTGCGCCGGCGCGCAGTTGGGTGGCGCGGAGGAGCCCGGGAATTTCGGATTTGGCTGGAACGTGTCCTCGTTCGAGGCCCAGGTCTCGAACACCACATTGTTGTTCACGCCCGGCACCGACTTGTTGACCATCGCGAACAATTCCCACGACACCTTATCTGGATTGTTCAGTGCGGGATCGGGATCAGGAGCCTGGGCGCGCGCAGCGACCAGGAGCGAACATGTAACAAGAAACACTGATGCGATCCGCTTCATCGCTGCCTCCTTATCGGGGTCGAAGCTGTCGGCAGCGGCTCCAGCCGTGCTGTTCAAGACATGGTTTCCCCTGGCATCCACGGAAAACAAAAATGGCTCATGCGACAAGACTTTCAAGTCGTCACCGGTGGGCAAACACGATTATTGGTGGGCCCTACTATTGGTGGGCCCTACGCTTGCGTTGGATAGTATCGCCCAGAAAGACCTGCGCGGCACCTACGAGAACTGGTTGGCATCCATTCGCTCTTTGCCACGGCTGGCAAAGCTATCACCGCTACTCGGACGGCACCTATCGGCGGCTACCTTCACTCGTCTCTAGCCTCGATCAATTCAAGCCGGTTACAAAGACTCATGAACAAGCACTTGCTGCAGAGCAAACTGCTCAGATACCGAGGTGGTATAAGATGGAGGCATATGCCTAAACTGAACGGTGTGCAGGAGAGTCTTGATTTCAAAATCGAACACATGGCCACGAAAGATGATCTCTTGGGCGTTGAAACTAGACTCAGCGCAGTTGAAAACGGGATCTCTGGCCTCCGCGAACAAGTGACCGGAATCCAACGCGAATTTCGTCACGATCTCGACATTCTCAAAATCAAGGTGCCGGTCATGCTACTACATACGGCCAGCAAGTGGCGCCCGAACGGCTCGAGGAATTCAGGGCAGCCTATGAGAAAGTGTACCGCGAGGAGATCACGCTGCTTGAGGCAACTGAAATGACCCACCGTCTTCTGACGCTATATCAGCTGTTTGGACAGCCTTCCCGTACCAACGAAGGGGGCCAGTCTCGCAATCGCATCCTCGTCCCGATTCAGAATCGCCGTGATGCATTCCATCGTATGCCGGCCTTCATCGGTTTTAGAGTATCGCCAGATCGTTTTTGCCAATCTGATCTGCGGCCGGCAAACTAGACCATTTTTGGCTAGAGTTTTCGCTGCCGAACCTCGGCTGGGAGGAGCGACGGTCGCGTCGCTAGCCGTTACGAGAAAACTGCCAGAGCGTACCTCTCTATGCTAAGCATCGCCGCTGCGATGCTCTAGATTAGAAGCGTCAACACGACCAGTAGCGCAGCTGGTAACATTATATACTGCCTTGTCCGTCGTCAGATGATTTGAGACTGATCAGGCGTTCTGAGAAGAGAGGCTCTGGCTCATCAGGGTTAGAGTTTAAGCAGCCTGCAGTTGATGGCGCCGAGCAACAAGGTCTCCGGCGGCAAAAGGCTCTCGTCCCGAACGCGCCGATCCGGCGGCCGGGCGGCGGCACTTCTGCGCCTTGCTGCCGTCACGGTCGGACGCACCGATACTGCGCTCGGCGCCTTTTACAGGCGACTTTCATCGCGCATCGGTAAGGCCAAGGCAGTGACCGCCACGGCCCGCAAGATCGCAGTTCTGTTCTACAATGCTGTGCGATACGGAATGGACTATGTCGATCCCGGGGCCTCGTCCTACGAGACGCGCTACCGGACGCGAGTGGTCAACAATTTGCATCGGCGTGCCAAGGCATTCGGCTTCGTTCTCCAGTCCTTTGAGCCGAACGTCGGCGATGCCGTTTCTTAGGAATCGTTCTCCAGCGTCAGTTCGCCGATCTTGGCGTGCAAGACTTCACGTCGACGGCTGCTCGCTCCGCTCCGGAGCCGCCGCCGGGACCGAACGCATCGGCGGCCTTGCTTTCAAGCTGAGCCTTCCACGCCGTGATTGGGGTGGACGTCGAACTGCTCGGCAAGCTGAGCCAGCGTTCGATCGCCCTTCACGGCGGCGAGCGCCACCTTCGCCTTGAAGGCCGGTGTGTGGTTCCGGCGTGTTCTTCTGCTCATTGTCGCTCCTGATCCGCAGGCACAGCGTGCCCGCTGTCAGGCGGAAATTCCACCTATCGCCCTGTGCAGAATTCCGGGGCCGGCTCTCGATCGTATGACGATCACGCCCGTTGCCCACGTCACAAGGCCATTCCCGCACCGCGGCCTGACCTGCTTCAACAGCGATCGGGACATCACCGCGGATCGACCCTCCGTATTGTGCGTATTCAGTCGTGCCGGTCGAAGACGGTTATGTCCGGAACTAGACACGAGGCGTGGATATCCTATCGATACGGCCTAAACACATGGCCTTTGCCTCCTCAGCATAGAACGCACGCAGAAACATTTTCCGTGGCACATCGATTGCTTGGAGATGATTAAGGTTCGGTCATGGGACTCCGACACCACCGCGGAAGACAATCGAAGTGTAGGGAGAGCTCATAAACGGGGCGCCCTTCATGGAACCTAGAATAAATTGACCTGCGTTCATAAGAAACCAGAGATGCACAAGTTGGTCCACGTTATTGATGCAACGGGGCTTCGATTTGAGCCGCTTTATTGGGTGGTCCTCGAGTTTTCCGGACCCGTACAGCGCATCTCGTGAGGGTCGTGCTTATGAAGAACGAACCCAAGACGTGAGGCGCCGAACGGTATCAGACTAGTCTAGCACTATAAATGATGCATCTAGCGAGAGCGCTGAGCCAATCATCCAATTCCTTCTAATAGGTGGAGTGTGACCATGGGCGCCCGGGAAAAAAGAGCCGCAAAATTCGACTTTGCTCTCGAGAATCGGCATGAAGTGCGTATCGAGGAAGTCTTCAGGCTTGGCGCACTAAGAGATGGAATTCAGCTTCTCACGACCGGAGTGCGACTTCCAATTTTTGGGCAGGTCATACCGAGGCTCGAAATCGAAATACTCGGTCCTGAGTTTGTAAAAAGGATCACGGTGCGTATCAACCAGAACTCACCGTTTATGTTTGATGGAAAGGTCCTCACTGCATCAATAAACGACGAGATTGAACAAGTCCCCTGTCGACAATGTGTCGACCCAGAACGCTCGCCGACGGGCATGTATAACTTCGGCATGATGCGCGTGAATGGTGCCCGAAGCTTCGTGTTTGATTACCATGTTTACTGTTGCTACTCGTGCGATTTCTGTTTCAAGGAAAATGAATGGGAAGTGCTGGCGGTGCAGGGGGGAGGAGGCTCTACGAATTACAAGGCCAATTTCCAAGAGTGTCTAAACTATGCCGACAAACATGGTCACACGTTTGATGATAAATATGATGTCGTTTGGTTGGTTACTGGAAGCATCAAAGATGAGAAGACCGAATTGGATCGGCACGCTACAATCTCTCGTCACCTAAGGGAGGCCGGCTACACAAAGGGCATTTACGTATCTCAGGTGGTCCCGCCAAGCGTCCGGAATAACCGGGATAGGCGAATAGAGTATCTTTCAATTCTGAAAGATGCTGGCGTTTCGCGATTTAATACCGGGATCGAAATCGTCGATCCCGGATTGCGAAAAAAATATATCCGCAGCTTCAAGGGTGAATACAGGTTTGAAGAATACATGACGATTCTTGCTGACGCGGTTCACGTGTTTGGTCGATTCGGGGTCGGAAGCTGTCTTCTAGCTGGAATTGAGGCTGCAGATAATACGATTAATGGATTGGAAGCATTGGCGAAGATTGGTGCGGTACCTGCCCCGACGGTGTTCACACCGTTCGTTGTGAAGCAAATGGACGTTCCGTTCTGTTACGATCTCGAAGAGCTAATAGATGCTCATGTTCGCTTCAACGATATAATCGCCCGCTATGAGCTGCCGGTCTTCTCCGGCGTATTCAGCCTCGCGTGACCCATCTGCAGCAACGTCCGCGTGCAGCGCGGTCTGATTGACCTGCCTCGGAGTTGGACGCTTTGAGTTTCAACATAGCCCCGCGAGATGCAGGCGATTTTTGAAGAAGATCAGCACGTAGTCGCATGCTGCCATCTGTCCGGCCTCTGATGGTGCAGCGATGAAGCTGCGGGCCCGTATGGGAGTCGCAGACCGGAACCAAATCATAAAAGCGTGCTCTAGGCAAGATGAGTACGCCTGGTTCTTCCGGCCTCGTCTCGCCGACTGTTGCGCCATACTCTCCTTCGACCGACTACACCTCCGACGACCTCAGGTCCGCCAGGATCACGCCTTGGCTGCGACCGGAGCCCTGTAATTCTCCTGCTTGATAAGTAGCGCCCAGACGATCCGCGCCATCTTGTTGGCGAGTGCGACCGTTACCAGCTTGCGTGGTTTGCGAGTCAGCATCTGTTCGAGCCACGAACCCTTTGGCGCACCGCGTTTGCTCGCCTGTTGCACGACCGCGCTGCTGCCAACGATGAGAAGGCGCCTGAGCGTGCGTTCGCCCATTTTGGATGCTGCACCGAGCTTCTGCTTGCCGCCTGTAGATCTTTGAAGAGGCGTTAGACCGAGCCATGCTGCGAAGTCACGACCCTTGGCGAAGGTCTCGGCCGGCGGCGCCAGAGCAGCGATCGCGGTGGC
>NZ_LBJW01000069.1:0-12638 GCF_028128865.1 Bradyrhizobium sp. CCBAU 11357
CGCCACTTGGCGTACAAAACCCGAGACTCTAACTGCCGCTGGATGAAAATGCAGTGGCAGGTCAACCCGTTGTGACGAGCGCCGCCGTCGTAGCACCCAAAAAGAGAACTCTTGATCGCATAATGATTGCCCTGCACTTTCCCGAGACGCGGTCCCGCTCGCTAAGTATCGCCGCACGGCAAATCATCGGAGCGACCAGACACGTAATGACGCGCCGGGGCTGCTCCGAAGATCACCGCACTACGATTGATGATGAAGTCCCGAACGAAGCAAGCCGCGTGCCGGACTAATTCGTATCTTCTGCGCGCGTTTTCTAAGAGTGTGTCGCGTCAACTTCCTTATGGTGGTTTGAACGCGGACAATTGAGCGTCGATAGTTCTACATTGCGCATCGAGCGTAGAAGGCACGCGCATGTGGGACGTTTTTATTTGTTCATTGAAGTGTGCGCGGACCCGTTCCGATCTTGATGAAACAGCGTACTCTAAAGTGCAGTGTTCTCGTCTCCGCGCCAGCTGCGGTGACGGCAAGCAGCCGGTCGTTGCGAGTACAGCTCGTCTTAGTTTTTGGGAGCGTGAGTGCCGCGAGTAAGGCTAGGAGTCGTGCCCGGACCGCTTTTGCGGCGCCCCGTTGTCTTGCGGCTTTTGTCGCCTTCGTTGCGTCCTCGATCGCGTAAGGATAGTTGACCTGACCGACTGCAAGGTCGGATGGAGCGCGGGCCGAGCTCGATCACTCTTTATTGGCTGATCTCATGTATCTCAGGGGCGCGCCTGGATGGGAAATGATCTTCTCTGCGCTGCGCGCGAAAGTATATCGAGGGGCAAAGATCGAGTCACAAGCGATCGTTATCAAGTGCCCTTTGTGAACAGCACATCTGCGACTCTGACGTCAAGCGGCATAATCAGCGTATGCTAAGATGCTATCAGACTCAGTCCCTGCAGCACGTCAGCTGCGGTTGGTAATTGATCGAGCATCATCAGATTGTGTAGTAAATGCGATATCGGGCATACTCCCGCGGAGATCTTGCCTACGTTAGGCTCTACAGATGTTGTGGAATCCACATCGCGGCTATACGTCATGGAAAGCACATTCCGGGCCTTGGGTCACCGCACTCTGCACGCTAGGGATGTCGAACAGCGCTGCGCTCGCAATAATCTCTAGGCTCAAGGAGGCAGCCGCAAAAGAAAAGCTGGGTCGGTCCATGGCCGCAATTAGTTGCCGAAGCTCTTCCCGTAAATTTCGCAGACGATTCAAGTCGTCAGACCGCGAACTGAATCCACTGCCGCCTAGCTCGTTGGGCACAATATTCACGGATGATTCTTTATTCCGCGATAGGTCACGCGTCGGACCGAAAAGCAGTCGTAAGTCAGTTCTTGACCAGGTTGTACGTGACGCGCCGTTAGAAGTCGGCGATGATGGTGTTGATATGTGTTTGGCTGACTGCTGTTGTTCATGAGGCGGGCGTTGTCAGCATTTGTACTCTATAACGCCATCATTAGCCTTGTAGTCTCTTGGATAGCCATGCTTACCAAGTAGAGCCTGAAATGTTGGAGCTAGAGCTTCGTACTGCTCAGGCGTCACCGCTATGTCAAAGATTGGGTTGTGAATCCAATCAGCGAAGCTTTAGGCAGACGCCGATGTCGGCGGATTAGGCTTCAGAGATCGCCCGGCTGCGCCAGCCGAACGAACGGCTGCGCATGGAGCGCTACCTTTCAAAAAATCGACCTCGATCTTTGCCGGAACCCGAACTGTCATTTCGGATGACTGCAGAGGCCTTGTCGAGAGCGTCGCCGATGCCTGCGCGATGCGCGCCCAAAACGCTGCATGGTTTACCTTTGCCGCAACGTGTTCAGCGATAGTCCTTCGCGCAAGGTTTGCGAGGTGAGCCATATGCTCAAGGCAATTCATGCGGAGCCGGTCTGTGAATGGCCGAACGGAAGGTGCAAACGAACGTCGAAGATTACGTAGTGCGACGATGAGCAAGGTGGTCGCTGCGTATCGTCTTTACCACGAACCGACTGTCAGGTTTGAGACGGACGTCCAAAAGACGACACTTAAATGGGTTGGGAACGCCGGAGAACCTCGCCTTTCGAACGGCACGCTGCTTGCTCCATCGAAAGCCAGCGGACGCACTTCCTGCATGCCTGCGGTTTGAAGCCGAGTATGCATCTTCCGAATGCTTCCACTCACTAGCAGGATGCTCAAGGCCGGCTAACTTCAGGACAATTCCCATGAAAAATTCTCTCTTTCTCGCAGCGTCGCTATCCATGAGCTGTTTGATGGCCGCGCGACTTTCCCCAGCGCCAGCGTCTGCGAGCGTGGCTGAAGATCCTTTTCTTTGGCTTGAAGAAATCGAAGGGCCGCGCGCATTGGTTTGGGCTCGGACCGAGAACGACAAGACACTCAGTGCGCTCCAATCTGATCCACGTTACCAGCGCTTCTACGGGGAAGCGCTCCACATTCTTCAGGCCAAGGACCGGATTCCGTACGTCTCGATGGGACGACGCGGTCTCGACAATTTCTGGCAGGACGAGAACCACGTGCGCGGCGTCTTGCGGCGTACGACGCTTGAAAGCTAGCGCAGCCAACCCCCCCCCGATGGGAGACCATCCTCGACGTGGATGCTCTCGCTGACGCGGACAAGAAGAATTGGGTTCTTAAAGGGGTGAGCTGCCTTCCGCCCGAAGAGCGCCTATGCTTGCTCAACCTGTCCGACGGTGGAAAGGACGCTGTGTTTATCCGGGAGTTCGACGCAGTTGCGAAAACCTTCGTCACGAAGGGCTTCGCACTTCCCGAGGGAAAACAGCAGGTCACTTGGGTCAATAGCGGCACGGTCCTGGTTACACGAGATTGGGGCGAAGGGACCATGACACAAGCCGGTTACCCTTTCGTTGTGAAGGAGCTCAAGCGCGCTCAGTCGCTGGCGGAAGCGCACGAGGTCTTCCGTGGCGAGCCGACCGATGTCGAGGCTACACCATTCGTGCTGCGCGACAGTGAAGGTACGATCCATGCGACCGGCGCCGACCGCCGCATCAGTTCGTTCGAGCATGAGTATGTTCTCTTTGGGTCCAAGCCGATTAAGCTCAATCTGCCAAAGAAGTCGACCATCGGAGGCATCGCGAGTGGTCGCCTGCTGGTGACGCTAAACGAAGACTGGATGCCGCCGTCCGGAGACACGCCCTCTCAGCGGGCTCGATCATCTCGTATGACCTGACCGAATGGAAGCAGGATCCGCTGCGCGCCATGCCAACCCTCGTGTTTAAGCCTGGGCCTCGTCAAGCGATCAGCGGATTCACCGCCACAAGAAACTTGTTAATCCTAACGATTCTCGACAATGTTCAGAGTAGGGCGTTTGTCTACAAGTACCATCAAGGCGCCTGGCAGGCCACGCCGATCTCGCTACCAGACAATGCGAGTGTCGGTGTAGCTGCGGCATCGGGTCAAACCGACGAGGCGATGTTCACCGTCTCCAGCTTTTTTAGCCCGACGATGCTCTGGTACTTCGACGCCGTAACCGGTCGCCTTGAGACCCTGAAGACGACACCTCCTCGGTTCGACCCCTCGAGACATGTCGTCGAACAGTTCGAGGCAATCTCGCGCGATGGCACCCGCATTCCTTACTTTTTGCTATGACCCAAGAGCGCAAGGTTCGACGGATCAACTCCAACGCTTCGGTACGGCTATGGTGGGTTTCAGATTCCGCTCATCCCCGCTTACGCCGGCCTCACCGGACGACTCTGGCTCGAGCAGGGCAACGCGTGTGTTGTCGCGAACCTGCGCGGCGGCGGTGAGTTTGGGCCCCTATGGCACCAGACTGCCCAAGGAGCAACGAAGCAGCGGACATGGGATGATTTTATCGCCGTCGCGGAGGACTTGATTCGGCGCAAAATCACTTCTCCCCGCCGGCTAGGCGTGGTCGGCGGTAGCCAAGGAGGCCTCCTGGTAGGGACCGCAATCACCCAACGACCCGACCTCTTCAATGCGGCCATCTTACAGGTTCCGCTGTTCGATATGGTTCGGTTCACCAAGCTGGGCGCCGGGGCCTCCTGGATCAGCGAGTATGGCGATCCCAGCATTCCCGATCAGCGCAAGTGGCTCGAGGCTTACTCGCCCTATCAGAGGTTGGCGCCAGCCAAGACCTAACCGGCCCCCTTCATTCTCACGTCCACCAAGGACGACCGCGTGCATCCAGCGCATGGCCGCAAGGCAGCGGCAAGGCTCGCTGCGTTGGGCCAACCGTACCTCTACTATGAGAATACCGACGGGGGGCATAGCGCCGCCGCCAATCTAATTGAACAGGCACGCCGGATCGCTTTGGAACATACGTACCTATCCCAGCGGCTTGTCGATGAGTGATGGCGAGGACTAAGATCTACTTCAATGATGACGCTTGACGGACGACGTTATCGGCCGCGGCGTCAGCAAGCCGGTCTTTGCTCATTCTCGGCGGGCGATGGTATCTCGCTGGCGATGAATGCGACTGATCAGCTACGTCCGCCGTCTCGCCTGATCAGTCCCTGTAGGTCACTCAAGGCCGAGTTCCCGTTAATACCCACGAGGCATTTCGTGTGAACAGCCCTCAGGGCAAAGCCGGCGCTAGCCTCTCAATCCCGTGGCCAACTTCATTGGGAGTGCGGATGCAGATAGGGATAGCGCCTTTCTCATGAAGTCGTGACAGAACAGCACTGAGCGGTTGCAGGAACTACCGTGGCAGATTGAGCCGGTATTGATAGCCACACGTACCATTGACCAATTGCGCAAAGGCCTGTCAGCTTGTGGTAAGCTATCACAGATACAGAGCCCTTGGGGTTAACGGGATGTGGCAGGGACAGCGCTTTTGCTCCAGACGCGATCCGCGCCGAGTCACCTTTCCGCTAGTCTCAACGGCAGTGCGGATGTGGTATGGACTAGTTGGCCTGGTTTCACGCCCGGGTCGGTTAGTACCGAGCCGCACCCGCACTGTTTTACATCTCGCGCCGAGCGATCGTGGTGGCTATCTGGACAAGCTTCGCAGGTACTCTGGCGAAGGTCGATAAACCACCTGAAGAGGTGAGGGCCACGCAGTTCCTTCTCTGCCGCAGCGGCAATGAGTGGTGTTGGACACTACATACCGCCACGAGAGTCCTGAATCGCGAGTTCGGCCGCTAGCGCTTCGGCGATGAAGGCTATCCCATGGAAGAGTTGGTCGCGGAGCTTGGCGCGGCCTTTCTGTCCGCCGATCTCAGCCTAACACTGGAGGTGAGGGAGGATCACGCCTCCGATGTCGCTCTGAACAAGGGTGCTGAAGAACGGACGCACGATCTTCACGATCTCGTCCGATGCCCAACATACGGCTGACTTCCTGCATGGGTTTCAGGCCAGAAATTGCGTCGCGGGCTGAGCCGCGGCGGCAATCATCGATCTGGACCCTATTGACTGCGCGTCATCCTACTTACAGCAGGGCGGATGTTTCGAACGGGTTTCAAATAGATAATTCGTGGCGGCTGCAAGCATTTTGATTGAGGATGCATGGGTTTGAGGCGCGAGGCCCGCTCTCAATCGCGGCGACCGTACCGACCGTGCGAGGGGCAACGGCCTGCTCACGCCTTGCATACCACGATGTCCGTAGATGCTTCGCGACGCTCGTCCCGCCACGATGGGTTGCCAGCGGCTCATGTGCGAAAGGCTCGAGGCCGAGCCTGACGACTTCAAGTCCGTTCCAGCCGACATGGACCGCAACCTCGTGCAGGAACCACGAACTACCGGGCGGCAACACAAGCCAGATGTAAAAGCGATTAGTCAGCCGCCATGGCTATGGGCTAAGTTATTCAACCTTGAACACGATAGCCGTAAATCTCGCCGGCCAGCACGGCGTCTCGGTGCCCACTACCTCGCAGATCTTTACCCTCGCATACTTCCTCGGGCTGTCGGCTTTCCTATGGTCGGAGGCCAGTTGGTCCGTGGATACGGCCTTGACGTGATGTTGCTGAGCCTATTGTGCGCGACAGCTCTTAATGCGGTGCTAGCAACGCGCCTCGGGCGAAGCACAACTGATCCGCCTCATCTTAGGAAGGAGCTCACACATGCTGACTGAAGCACAGCAATCGAAATGGCATAAGGATGGATATCTTCGATTGGAAGGGTTCTTCGATCTAGCCACGCGCGGCAAGAATTCTCGTTAGGTTGAGGAAGTTGCGCGTTGGGATGTAAGCTCAGATAAGTGGATGTTGTGGTTCGAGAAGACGAGTGACAGCCGTAAGATCATCTCCAAGGCTGAGAACTTCTTAGACTACCATGGCCCTCTACGGGAGGCACTCCTGGCCGATGGCCGCATTCGTGTAGCGGTCGAGACACTCTTGAATGAGAAGACACGGATGTTGAAGGAACTTCTGATCTTCAAGTATCCGGACAGCGGCGGATACCGCCCTCATCAGGAGATCTACCATGTGCCGCACAAGATATCCGACCGCATGGTTCCCCGCAATTGCATGCATCGCCGTGGACGACTCCGACCCGGGTAACGGTGGGCTCTTCTTCACACCAGCTCGCCATAAGGAAGGAATGTTTCCGATGGATGCCGGCGGGGTGATTTACCCGGAGATCGCCGAAACCTTCACATGGGAGCCGGTGCGATTGAAAGCTGGTGATGTTTTCATTTTCGACGATTATGCGCCCCATTACTCCTTGCCGAACAAGAGTGATCGGTCGCGGCGTGCGATTCACTTGGCATTCCAGCGCGCATCCACTGGGGGGCCGACACGCACCGAATGTAACCGCATGAAGCGCGCCTACAACCCACCAGAGGGAGCGGTGGCCGATCTTGAACACCTAAAGCTTCCCAATGTCCGGCTTGGCCGCCGCGGTACGGCCGATCCCGATGCCCGTCCACTGACAGTGGTCGGATCGCGTGCTTACGATGTCATCCTGACGGTGCAAAGCTCGTCCAGGATTCGTCCCCTCTCGCGCCGAGATGACGCTCGGCTGATGTGATCGGCGCCGCTGGTATGCCGTTTTGCAACCCAAGCAATGACGAGTCGTCGCTTCCCATGCCGCCGCGGGACTTCATCGGCCGGGAGGAAGGCGGGTCCTGAAACCCATGAAGCCCAGTGACGATCGAGAGCCGCGGGGCCGCCTCGTTCTGCAGATGTCGCGATGCATTGCCTCACTAGCGACGGCCTCGTCAGCTTGTGGAAAGCCTATCCATAATAGGATCAGCTCAATTGATGTCTTGGACGTGAGGCTAGCGTGGACCCGTACAATTCCGATCCATTCAATCCAACAGCTTGGTCCCAGGTGCAGCACGCCGTCTTGGAAGAGGACCAGGGGGGGCATGCCAGCCAAGAGGGTTTTGAGCAGCACTTGGCCGAGGCGCGCCCGCCAGATCCGGGTCCTGTCTCCGGTGGCGGCCGCAGCGGCCGCAACTACCATCCCCATCTCTCTGCAGAACATCGGGAAATTATCGACAAGGCGATTGCTCAATATGCGGCTCAGAAAAAGCCACAACTGAAGACGGTTAAGCGCTATACGCAGGCGCTTCGCCGACTTGGAAATGATCTTGGCGCTCAGCGCATTACGATTGATTTGGGGGACCACCAGTCCCTGGTCCGTCACGTCAAGACTTACTTCCCGAACGACGAAGACATGAAGAAAGGATTGGGCATCCTTCGTGCGTATCATGATCCGAGCTATGTACATTCTGGCGGGCGGCCGCGCACGATCCCTTCAGCGGAAGACGCGCCCCTCTCAGAGCGGCTTAATGCCAGCGGCATGACGTCGGGCAGTGCTGCTCGTCATGATCGTAGTCTCCGCAGATTTTCTAACGCGCTTAATCTTGCGGGCTACTCGATATCGGGGCTAGACCACGCTGCGCGCATCGAATTCGCTCAGAAGTTGTTCCCCAATGACGAGCATCTATTGTTCGCATTGGGCAAGGTACGCGATGCCGAGGACGTTTCCGGCGCGGGTGCATCTCGGCGGCCCAGCGGTCATGCTGTCCCGTCGCCCACATCGCATCTTTATCCCGATGACGCCCTCATCATTGATGGCCTGGAAAAGGCAGAGCTGAGCATGCTCAAACCCGAGGAGACTAGCCGGAAAAAACTTGCTCAAAATCTGGCCCGCAACCAACGAAGATTCGGTGCTTGGCTCCAAAGGAATGGGCGGGGGAGCATAGTGAGCCGACTCACCGGCACCAGTGAGCAGCAAAAGTCGTTGAACGACGATTACAAGGACTTTAAAAAATCCGATCGAAGCGCGGACATGGGCTTCGATCGGGTTCGGAACTATTTATTAATCGTCGAGGCGAACGCTGCGCTGGGCGTCTCCCCTGAACAGGCGGGCGGGGAGCCGCGGCGTGGCGAGTCGAACTCAACGTGGTCGCCGCACCTGCCGCACGATTTTGAGGGGCCGACGCCGGAAGCGGTGCCAGATGGGTCGTCGGCGATCTACCAAGGTCTCGACTCCTTCGTTGATCTGCCATACACACCGCAGGAGGTGAGAGACGATGCTCAGTCCGCGCCGGTGGGTGGGGCTGCCGCCAGACCGCCTCTCTTCAACGGACCATCGGACGCGCCAGCTCAATCGTCGGACATTTTCCGCGATCTTCAGTCTTTCGTTGATCTGCCGTACACGCCGCAGCAGATGCGAGACGATGCTCAGTCGCGGCCGGTGAGTGGGGCTGCCGCCAAACCGCCGCTCTTCACCGGACCATCGGACGCGTCAGCTCAGTCGTCAGACATCTACCGCGGTCTCAACTCTTTCGTTGATCTGCCGTACACACCGCAGCAGATGCGAGATGATGCTCAGTCAGCGCCGGTGGGTGCGGCTGCCGCCAGACCGCCGCTCTTCGCCGCACCATCAGATGTGTCAGCTCAGTCGTCAAACATCTATCGCGGTCTCAACTCTTTCGTTGATCTGCCGTACACACCGCAGCAGATGCGAGATGATGCTCAGTCAGGGCCGGTGGGTGGGGCTGCCGCCAGACCGCCGCTCTTCACCGTACCATCAGACGCGCCAGCTCAGTCATCCGCCATTTATCGCGGTCTCAACTCTTTCGTTGATCTGCCGTACACACCGCAGCAGATGCGAGATGATGCTCAGTCAGCGCCGGTGGGTGGGGCTGCCGCCAGACCGCCGCTCTTCACCGTACCATCAGACGCGCCAGCTCAGTCATCCGACATTTATCGCGGTCTCAACTCTTTCGTTGATCTGCCGTACACTCCGCAGCAGATGCGAGACGATGCTCAGTCAGCGCCGGTGGGTGGGGCTGCTGCCAGATCGCAGCTCTTCACCGAACCATCAGACGCGCCAGCTCAGTCTTCAGACATCTACCGCGGTCTCAACTCTTTTGCTGATCTGCCGTACACACCGCAGCAGATGCGAGATGATGCTCAGTCGGCGCCGTTGGGTGGGGCTGCCGTCAGACCGCCGCTCTTCTCCGTACCATCAGACGCGCCAGCTCAGTCATCCGACATCTATCGCGGTCTCAACTCTTTCGTTGATCTGCCGTACACTCCGCAGCAGATGCGAGACGATGCTCAGTCAGCGCCGGTGCTCAGCCCTGCCGATGAACCCGCATTCTTCGTCGGGCGGTCGGGCGTACTTCACGAGTTTGAGCACATCGGATACCGAATCCACGAGGATCGGCAGGATGGCTCCCAGCCGGTGTCGGATTTCTTACTCGACGTCCTGAATAACATCGGGGTCCAGCCGGACCAGTTCAGCGGCCCAACCCAGGTCTCCATTAACGGTGAGACCTACTCGATCACATTGGGGTCGCGAGAGCGCAGCGGTGCTCAATTCATCGATCATCCTCGCCCGTCCCCTGTCCCGGGTGCTCAGATCGGCCCCTCGGCAACTGTTGCGTCTTCCGGCCACCGCAGCGGACCCGTGCTGGGGCCCACGCAGTGGCTGGGTGACGAGCATATCCAGCGGGACTATGAGCTCCTGGCGCAGGACTTGCAGCAGAACAAGCCGGATCTCGCCGCCCTGACGCGGTTCGTGGATCCCCTGATAGCACAAATGTTGCGATCCCCCTCCAACGAGGTAGTCGAACGAGCATTAGGGTGGGTTCGCCGTGATACAGCCGACTTCCTTTTCCTGCCGGTAAGCGATGCCAGCAATACGGATAAACATCAGCGCGGCAGTCACTGGTCGCTGCTGCTGGTTGATCGCCGCGATCGTGGCCGGCCGGTCGCCTATCACTATGACTCTACCCAGGGATACAATGACAGGCCCGCAGCGGAACTCGCAGGACAGCTCGACGCTAACCTGCAACAGGCCCCGATAAGACAGCAGCAGAACAGTTATGACTGCGGCGTCTTTGTCCTGGACGGCACCCGGGAACTGGTTAGGCGATTGGCAGCAAGACGGCCGGACCTGAACCTCAACAATCTTGTCATCAGTCGGCAGGCACTGCGGGACCGACTAGGCGCTGGTGTCGGCTTCAACTGAATAGGGCGCACGACCGAGTGAATGCTGTTCTCGCCGATCGAAAATCCGCAATCGGTGTGTTCGCAGAGCATTATAGTGTCTCACGTGAGGAGCTGAGTACGCATACGACGAAGACCGCCTGATTGACGCATGCCCGCGGGCACAGCGAACTCTATGATCGGTCGGGGGAAAGGTCAGCGGCCTGCTGACCCGGCGGGCTTATCGGCCTGGCGCAGGAGCTTCCATTCCCAGGGCAGCAGTTCGTGCAGGCACGACGCGGGAAGATCGGCGATCCGGGCCAGGACCTCGGCGAGCCAGGCCTTGGGATCAACGTCTTTGAGGCGACAGGTCGGTATCATCGTCAGCATGATGGCGGCACGGTCGGCGCCACGCTGGCACCAGCGAAGGTCTAGTTGCGCCTTCCCAAGACAATGCCTGTCAATGCGCGCTCAGTGCATTGGTCAAGCAGATCTTGCCATCGTCGAGGAAACGGGCGAAGTCGAAGTCGCCCCGCGCCTGAGCATGTAGTTCCTAGGCTTCAGGACGTCGGAGGAGCGCGAGAGGGCTTCGCGCTCGCGCAACAACCAGAGGTGCATGTCCTCGAGAAGCGGCTTGCTTTTCCTCTGCGCTGCGCGCGGACGTAAATCGAGGGGCAAAGATCGAGCCGCAAGCGGTCTCATCAAGTGCGTTTGTGAACAGCACATCTGCGACTCTGACGTTGCACAATCAGCGCATGCTAAGATACTATCAGGCTCAGCTCCTGCGCCTTCTTAGCAACGACTGGGAACTGATCGAGCGTCGTCAGATTCTGAAGTAAGTGCGAGATCAGGCACATCTGCGGAGATCTTTCCTAGGGTAGGACAGATGTTGTGAACTCCACGTCGCGCTTATACGTCATCGAAAGCACGTTCCGGGCCGCGGGCCACCGCACTCTGCGCGCCGGGGATGTCGAACACGGCTGCGCTCGCAATAATGTTCAGGCTCGAGGAGGCAGCCGCAAAGCTGGGTCGGTCGATGGCGCAATTAGTTGGCGAATCTCTTCCCGTAAATTTCGCCGACGAATCAGTCGTCAGACCACGAACTCAATCCACTGCCGCCTAGCCCGTTGGGGCATCAACGTTCACCGATGGTTCTTTAGCCCACGATAAGTTACACGTCGGATCGAAAAACAAGTAATTGCAAGTCAGTTCTTCACCAGGTTGTACGTCACGCGCGGTTAAAATTCGGCAATGATCGTCCTGATATGTGTTTGGCTGACTGCTGTGGTTCATGAAGCGGGCATTGTCAGCATTGTACTCTATAACACCATCATTAGCCTTGTAGTCTCTTGGATAGGCATGCTTATCAAGTAGAGCTCGAAATGTTGGAGCTAGAGCTTCGTACTGCTCAGGCGTCACCGCGATGTCAACGATTGGGTTGTGAATCCAAATCAGCGAATCTTTGGGCAAAAGGGCAGCGGAGAAAAGTCCAATACCGCCAAACTGGTCTGCCTTTAAAGCAGTTTCGACAATCAACATTGAAGAAGTCTCCCTAGCACCCAGCAAGCTAACTGACCTGAGCCCCGAAATCTCCTGCACAAATCGGTAGGGTCGTCTAATCGCGCCTCCGTCCCAAATTGGATTTTTTCGCGTTCGTTGCGGCAGCGGCTGGCGGATCGCCTTTCGCGGTACCGCCATCTTGGCGGTGCTGGAAGGGGGCTGCAAGTCTGTTGGGATTGCGAGCAAAGATCCGCGTCGATCAAGGCGGCGAGTTCATGTCGCGCGATCGTGACCCGTAAGCCTATCAGCGCGGCGATACGCTTACTTTCTTACGGTCCGGCAAGCCGCCGGCAACGGCTTCATCGAGTCCTTCAAGAGCCGCTTTCGCGCCGACTGCCCAATGGCCACTGGTTCCTATCCCTTGCGGATGCCCAGGACAGAAGTGGAGACATGGGCACATCGTTAGCGAAGGGCCACACGTGGGCGATCGGCAGTCGAACGCTGATTTTGCCGCACAACCACGTCGACGTAACCAGCCTGCCACGTAATCACGCGACAAAGCGCTAGTGTTGGGTGGTCTAAAGCGCGGTCTCGCTGAAAATCGCGACATGTGACTGCTGCTGGATGAAAGTTCGATAGCGGTCAGGCAGGATAATTTCGCGGGCGTATGCACCGTATCGGTCACCTGTGAGCGACTTAGAGCTGGTGGTGCGCTCGTAGACTCCTAGTCATCGCCCGTGCCGCTTCCGCTGC
>NZ_LBJW01000070.1:0-13504 GCF_028128865.1 Bradyrhizobium sp. CCBAU 11357
CGGCCCGCGCCGTGCGCCGCCCGGCGTGCGGCCGCGGCCGGCGCCACCGCCGAAAGCTGCGGTCGGGGCCGCGGAACCGGTCGTGCAGGACGACCGCGTCTCGCAATAAGTTGAGCGAAATTCCGCCCCAACGTGTAACGTCGGCCTCAGAAGCCCGTATCTCAGGGCGTGGACTTCCCGCGCACGGAGAATGACATGCTTGACCGCCGCATCCTGCTCACGACTGTCGCCGGCCTGTTCGGCCTTACGGCCTTCCGCTGGCTGAGAGGAACACCTGCCGAGGCCGGCGAGAAGGCCGCGCAAAAGTTCGAGATCACGAAGACGGAGGCCGAATGGCGGGCCCAGCTCACGCCGCAGCAATATGAGATCCTGCGCAACCACGGCACCGAGCGGCCCGGCTCCAGCCCGCTCTTGAAGGAGCACCGCAAGGGCATCTTCGCCTGCGCCGGCTGCGACCTGCCGCTGTTTGCGTCCGAGACCAAGTTCGAGAGCGGCACGGGCTGGCCGAGCTTCTATGCGCCGATCGAGGGCAATGTCGGCAAGACCGAGGACCGTACCTACGGCATGGTCCGCACCGAGGTGCATTGCCGGCGCTGCGGCGGCCATCTCGGCCATGTCTTCGACGACGGGCCGAAGCCGACCGGATTGCGCTATTGCATCGATGGTTTCGGGCTGGTCTTCCACCCGGCCGCGGCCTCCGCCACGTAAGGAAAGCCCCGGCAATTGTTGCCGGCCCGGCAATTGTGCCCCGGTCATCCGGCCGGGGGCTGTTCGTTTAAGTCATTGATTTCCTGAAGTTTCCCGCATTGGCATAGCCCTTGCGACTGTCTCCTCCGATTGCGGCCATGGTCGACCGGCCGCCGAGATCGGATTTGGAGACAAAGTTATGGGTATCTTCGATGCAATGAACACCTCGGTGGGTGGCCTGCAGGCGCAGTCCTACGCGCTGCAGAACATTTCCGGCAACATCGCGAACTCATCCACCACCGGTTACAAGGGCATCGGCACCAGCTTCGTCGACCTCATTCCGGACTCCTCGGTTCCTAGCAAGCAGGTCGCGGGCGGCGTGACGGCCAACGCCAAGGCGACCATCACCACGCAGGGCACGATCTCGGGCTCCACCGTCGCCACCAACATGGCGATCACGGGCGACGGCTTCTTCTCGATCCAGAAGGCGACCGGCGTCGTCGACAACGTTCCTGTCTTCAGCGGCGTCACCTATTACACCCGCCGCGGCGACTTCCAGCTCAATGCCAACGGCAATCTGGTCAACGGCGCTGGCTACTACCTGATGGGCGTGACGGTCGACCCCAAGACCGGCAACCCGACCGGCAACGTTGCGAACGTCCTGAAATTCCAGAATAACTTCATCCCCGCCCAGGCGACGACTTCGATCCAGTACGCGGCCAACCTGCCGACCCAGCCAAACACTGCGGCGAGTTCGACCGCCCAGCCCGGGACGCTGCTGGCGGCTGGCGGCCTAAACCCATCGGATTTCGCTGCCAACCCGCTGCCGGTCGGCACGCCGCCCGCGCCCTACACCAACAACACCGCCTCGGGCGCCGCGGCCACCGGCAACATTCGCTCGCCCTATTCGTCGACGACGAACACCGGATCGGTCGGTCTCCAGAACAACTCGTCGGCGGTGGCATCGACGACGACATCGCTGGATGCCTCCGTCGGCACGCATCTGGCATCGAGCATCCTCACGGCACTGAGCGGCCAGACACTGACGATCAACGGCAACACGATCACTTTCAACGCCGGCAACACGGTCACGCTCGGTACCAATTCCACCATCGGCCTCGGTGCGGGCACGCCCGCGACGGTTCAGGACATTCTGACCGCAATCCAAAACGCCGGCGGCGCCGGCGTGACGGCTACGCTGAACGCCAGCGGCAACATCGTGATTTCGAGCGGCACCACCACGGATGTGGCGGTGAACAGCGGCACCGCGGCTACGGCGCTCGGTATCACCAGCGTGACGCGCGGCGGCAACGTGCTGTCATCGCCCGCGATCTCGGGATCGACGGTGCTGAGCGGCAGCGCTACGGCAGGCGGCGCCCAGGTTCTCTCCTCGGGTTTTTCGGCGGGCCCGCCTGCCGACACGATCACCGTCAACGGCCAGACGCTGACCTTCATGGCTTCGGGTGCGAGCGGTCCGAACCAGATCAACATCACCGACAACATCACGACTCTGCTCAGCAAGATCGATGCGCTCTCAGGCGCCACCGGCTCGTCTGTCAGCGCCAGCGGCGTGATCA
Organism: Bradyrhizobium sp. CCBAU 11357; assembly: GCF_028128865.1. Classification (NCBI taxonomy): domain Bacteria; kingdom Pseudomonadati; phylum Pseudomonadota; class Alphaproteobacteria; order Hyphomicrobiales; family Nitrobacteraceae; genus Bradyrhizobium; species Bradyrhizobium sp. CCBAU 11357. The sequence continues at coordinate 2,265 of NZ_LBJW01000070.1, forward strand.
CGTTGAATACGGGCACCGTGTCCAACCTGACGGTTTCCAGTTCCAACAGCGCCGCCTTCGCGGCGCTCGGCTTTACCTCCACCATCACCAAGAACCGCAACGGCGGCGGCACAGCGGGTACGGGAGGCGTGATCGGCAACGACATCGCGACCTTCACCAAGGAGTCGATCAGCGGCGGCGCGGTGACCGCTTACAACGCGGCCGGTACGCCGGTGAACCTGCAATTGCGCTGGGCCAAGACCGACAGCGCCTCGCTGGGCGCAGGTCACTCCGACAGCTGGAATTTGTTCTACCAGACTGATCCGAACGCGACCGGCACCACGGTCGGCTGGGTCAATACGGGCCAGGCCTTCACCTTCGCTTCCGACGGATCGCTGACCACGCCGGCCGGCTCCGGCATCACCATCAACAATGTCAGCGTCAGCGGCCAGTCGCTCGGTTCCGTCGCCTTCAACATCTCCTCGGGCGGGCTGACGCAATATGCCAGCACCAGCGGCGCGGTCACCATCAACACCATCACGCAGAACGGTTACGCCGCCGGCCAGTTGCGCTCCGTTGCCGTCAACAACAGCGGCCTCGTGGTCGGGACGTTCTCCAACGGCCAGAACCTCAATTTGGCGCAGGTCTCGCTCTCCCACTTCAATGGCACCAACTACCTCAAGGCGATGGACGGCGGCGCTTATGCGGCGACCGAACAATCGGGCGCGGCGATCGACGGCGCGTCGGGAAGCATCAGCGGCTCGTCGCTGGAAGGCTCGAACACCGACATCGCCGACGAATTCACCAAGCTGATCGTGACCCAGCAGGCCTATTCGGCCAACACCAAGGTGATCACGACGGCGAATTCGATGGTGCAGGATCTCCTCAACGTGTTGCGCTGATCGGCGCGTAAACGTAACCAAAGGCGGTCAGTGACATGGGTTTGAGTTCAGCCCTCGCCAGTGCGATGAGCGGCCTGCGTGCCAACCAGGCCGCGCTCTCGATCGTCTCCTCGAACGTCGCCAATGCGCAGACGCCGGGTTACGTCGTCCAGACGCCGAACCAGATCGAGGTCACCACCGGCGACTTTGGCTCGACCGCGATGACGACCGGCGTCAGCCGCGAGCTCGACGCCTATGTGCTGAACCAGCTGCGCACCGAGACGGGCGGCAGCGGTTACGCCGACCAGATGGCCAACATCCTGAAGCAGCTTCAGAATGTCTATGGCACGCCCGGCAACAGCGGCACGCTCGAAACCGCGCTGAACAAATTCACCACGGCGCTGCAGGCGCTGTCGACCAGCTCGGGGGCGTCGTCGGCGCAAACGGTCGCGCTCGGTGCGGCGCAGGCGCTCGCCACGCAGCTCAACGTCACCACCAAGGGCATCCAGTCGCTGCGCTCCAACGTCGAGCAGGATCTCGGCACCTCGGCAGCAGCCGCCAACGCGGCGATGCAGAAGATCGCCGACATCAACACCAAGCTCCAGGGCCTGTCGGCCAACGACCCCTCGGCCGCGACGCTGATGGACCAGCGCGACCAGGCCATCAATACGCTGTCGAAATATGTCGACGTCCGCATCACCACCGACGGCTCGAACCAGGCCAACATCTACACCACGACCGGCATCCAGCTGGTCGGCGCCGGGCTCGCCTCGGAATTCTCCTTTGCCTCCGCCGGCGCGCTGTCGGCGACCTCGCTTTACAACATGGACCCGACCAAGTCGGGCGTCGGCAAGCTCAACATCAAGCTGCCGAACGGCTCGCAAGTGGACGTCGTTGCCAACAACGTGGTCTCGTCGGGGCAGATCGCGGCCGACCTGAAGCTGCGCGACGAGACGCTGGTGCAGGCGCAGAACCAGATCGACCAGCTCGCCGCCACGATGGCGAGCGCATTGTCCGACAAGACCACGGCCGGCAGCACCGTCTCCGGCCCGCCGGCCGGTTTCGACCTGGAGCTTGCCGGCGCGCTGCCCGGCAACACCGCCAACATCACCTACACCGACACGGCCACCAACACGCAGCGCCAGATCACGCTGGTCAACGTGACCGACCCGGCGGCGCTGCCGCTCCAGAACGCGACGAACGCGAACCCGATCCGGATCGGCGTCAATTTCGCCGGAGGCATGAGTGCGATCGCGTCCGCGCTGAACACCGCGTTGCCGGGCGCGCATCTGTCGTTCTCCGCCGCCCCTTCGCCGGCGACCGCGACGACGTTGCGGGTGACCGACGACAACACCGGCCTTGCCAAGGTCAACTCGGCCTCGACCACCAAGACGATCTCGTCGCTGACCTCGGGCAATCCGCAGCTGCCGCTGTTCACCGACGGCGGGCAGGCGCTCTACACCGGCGCGATCACGGCATCGGGCTCGCAGATGACCGGCCTTGCCGGCCGCATCGCCGTCAACACGCAGCTGGTCGCCGACCCGACCAGGATGTCGGTCTACAACACCTCGCCGGTGACGCCCGCGGGCGACACCACGCGTTCGGACTATCTCTATTCGCAGCTCACCAGTACGGTGTTCTCCTATTCGCCGCAGAGCGGCCTCGGCTCGGCGCCGCAGCCCTTCACCGGCAGCGTCTCGAACTTCCTCCAGCAGTTCCTGAGCGTGCAGGCCAACGCCGCGACCCAGGCGACGCAGCTCCAGCAGGGCCAGAGCGTCGTGGTCTCGACGCTCCAGGCCAAGTTCGACTCGACATCCAAGGTCAATCTGGACTCGGAGATGTCGAACCTGATCCAGCTGCAGAATGCCTATGCCGCCAACGCCCACGTCATGTCGGTGGTGCAGAGCATGATGAACACGTTGATCCAGGCTCAATTGTAAGCAGTAACAGGGCTCTGAAACATGTCGATCAGCAGCATCAACTACTCCTCGTCGGTTCTCGGCGCGCAGATCCGCAACATCAATCAGCAGCTCACCGATCTGTCGACGCAGCTTTCGACCGGCAAGCTGTCGCAGAACTATTCCGGCATGGGCACCAACGAGGGCTTTGCCATCGCGGGACGCGCGCAGCTCTCCAACATCGCCGCCTATACCGACACGATCACCAACGTCAACGTCAGCATCAACCTCGCCAACACCGCGCTGCAATCGCTGACCAAGATCCGCAGCACGGTGCAGACGGGTTCGGCCAATACCGCGCAGGATCTCAACGTCAACGGCCAGACGATCGCGCAGAACACCGCGGCGGCCCAGTTCGGCTCGATGGTCGGCGTCCTCAACACGCAGACCGGCAATCGCTATCTGTTCTCCGGAACGGCCGTCAACACCCAGTCGGTGGCCAATGCCGGCGACATCATCAACGGCACCACGACGCAGGCCGGCTTCAAGACCGTCATGGCCGAGCGCCAGGCCGCGGACTTAGGGGCCAGCGGCATGGGCCGCCTGGTGCAGACGCAGCCGACGGCAAGCTCGGTGCAGGTGTCGGAAGACGTCGCCGGATCGCCGTTCGGCCTCAAGATCAAGGCGGTGTCCTCGACGCTATCAGGCGCGACCGTCACCGGCCCGAGCGGCTCGCCGGTGTCGTTCTCGGTCGATCTCAATGGCGTCAATCCGAACAACGGCGACAAGCTCAGCATTCAGTTCACCCTGCCGGACGGCTCGACCGAGCAGATCGACCTGACGGCGTCCTCGGCGACGCCGACGCCGCTCGGCAGCTTCGCGATCGATGCGAGCACGCCCGTCAACCCGAACAACACCGCCGCGAACCTCAACACGGCGCTGAACACCGCGATTCAGAAACTCGCCAACACTTCGCTGGTGGCGGCATCGGCGGTCGTCGCGGGCGACAACTTCTTCAACACCGCGAGCTCTGCGATCGGCACGCCCGTCAACAACCAGGCGGTGCCGCCGGCCCCGGTCACCGGCGCGACGGCGCTATCGGGCGCGACCCCCTCGGACTCGATCTCGCCGGGCTTCGTCGCGGGCGATACCATCACCGTCAACGGCACCACGCTGACCTTCGTGGCCTCGGGCGCGACCGGCAACCAGCTCAACGTCACCGACAGCATCCAGGCCCTGCTGACCAAGATCGACGCGATCACCGGAACGTCGAAGCCCTCGACGGTCCATGGCGGCTCGATCACGATCAATACCGACGATGCGGCGAGCCTCAACATCACGACGTCGAACACCGGCGCGCTGAGCGCGCTCGGGTTCGCCGCGACGCCGGTGACCGCCACGCAGCCGCCGCTGCGTGTCGGCTCCTCGCCGGCGAGCTCGGCGACCACGCTGGTGAACGGCTCGGCCAATACGGTGAAATGGTATTTGGGCAATGACGGGCCCGGCTCGCCGCGCTCGACCGCGATGGCGCGGGTCGACGATGCCGTGACGGTGCAGTATGGCGCCCAGGCAAACGAGGATGCGATCCGCCGCCAATTGCAGGCGATCGCGGTGTTCGGCACCTTCTCGACCTCGCCGACGGGGCAATATTCGGGCGGGCAGGTCTCGGCGCTGAGCCTGCGGGTGACGCAGGCGCTGACCCAGCAGCCCGGACAGCAGCGCATCGAGGACATCCAGACCGACATCGCGATGGCCCAGAACACGATGAAGGATGCGAGCACGCGCCAGACCCAGGCCAAGGCGCAGCTCCAGACCATCATCGACCAGGCGGAATCGGCCTCGCCCGACCAGGTCGCGAGCGAGATCCTGGCGCTGCAGAACGCCCTGCAGGCGTCCTACCAGGTGACCTCGAACCTGGCGCAGCTCTCGCTCGTCAAGTTCCTGTAAGGAGGCGTTAACACGCCGTTAACCAGGCCTGTTTACCTCTTGGTGAGGATTGCAGCGGGGGCTGAGCGGTCGATGTCGGACAAGATGCAGCTGGTGGTGGCGACGCCTTGCTTCGGCGGGCAGGTGTCGAGCATCTATGCGAGCTCGATCTTCGCTTTGCAGCGGGCCGTGCACGGCATGTCCAATCTCGAGCTCAAGGTTCTCCTGCGCGACGGCGACGCGCTGATCACGCGGGCGCGGGCCAACCTGGTCGCGATGTTCCTGGATGATCCCAAGGCGACGCATTTCCTGTTCATCGATGCCGATATCGGCTTCAAGCCGGAGCAGGTGTTCCGGCTGATCGAATGCGGCGCGGATGTCGTCGCCGGCTGCTATCCAATCAAGCGGGTCAACTGGGACAAGGCCGCGCGTGCGATCCAGTCGGGCCGGGCCGACGTGCCGGCGGCCTCGCTCGACTACGTGCTCGAGATCGAGGATCCCGACCGCATCGTGGTTGTCAACGGATTCACCCGCGTGCGCTATGCCGGCACCGGCTTCCTGATGATCCGGCGTCATGTCCTGGAAGCGATGTGCCGCCACCCGGACTACGCGAACCTTCGGTTCTTCCGCGAGCATTCGCATGATGCTCTGGCGGCGAGCCAGAACCGGTTCGCGCTGTTCGAATGCATGATCGATCCGGCGACCGGCACGTATCTGTCCGAGGACTTCGCCTTCTGCAAGCGCTGGACCGACATCGGCGGCGAGATCTGGGCCGACATTCAGAGCCCGCTCGACCACGTCGGGCCGTCGGTGTTCCACGGCGACATCGCCTCGCAATTCACAGCCGCGCCTGCGGCGGCGGCCGATGCCGCGGCGTGAGCCCTTCGGGATGAGCGACGGCGCATCCGCTCGGTCGCAGATGCAACGCGCCGCCGCCGGCGGTTCGCGCTATCGCCTGCGCGATCTCTTCACGCCCCTCGACACGCTGCTCGTGTCCGGCGGAGATCCGCGCCTGGCGCTCGATCCCAGCGATCGCGCCAACGCCTATGGCTGCGCGGCTTCACCGGAGCCGGAGGTCTGGAATTTCGCCTCCTCGACTGCCTCGACGATCTCGCAGGCGGCCTATGACCGCGCCGCGCTGGCGCGCGAGGAGCTGATGCACAAGTGCCTGTTCGACGAGGTCGAGGTCGCTTTCGATGCACGCTGCGAGGACCTGCGCGACGAGCTGCGCGGCCATCTCCAGCTCTCGCCGCGCGTCGACGTGGTGTTCTCGCCGTCCGGCACGGACTCCCAGCTTCACGCCCTGTTCCTGGCGCGCTCGATGCTCGGCGCGCGGCCGGTGACGATCGTGATCGGCGCCGACCAGACCGGGAGCGGCACGACCCATACCGCGCGTGGACATCATTTCAGCGGCCTGACGGCGAGCGGCTTTGCGGTTCGCAAGGACGGCGCGGTGGCGGGGCTTGCCGGCGCCAGCATCCCGCTGCCGTTGCGCGCGCCGGGGGCCGGGATCGCGATGCGCACGGACGCCGATGAGGCGGTGCTGCATGCGGTCGAGGCCACCATCGCGCAAGGCGCGCCCGTGCTGCTCCAGATCATGGATTCCTCGAAGCTCGGATGGCGTGCACCGAGCGCGGCCTGCCTCGACGAGATCGCGCGGCGCTGGCCGCGCAAGGTCCAGATCGTCGTCGACGCCTGCCAGGCCAGGCTCGGCCGCCGGCGGCTGCGCTCTTATCTCGACCGCGGCTATATGGTGCTGATCACCGGCTCCAAATTCTTCGGCGGACCTGCCTTCAGCGGTGCGTTGCTGGTGCCGAAGGGCCTGTCGCGGTCGCTCGACCGCGTCGAGGGGATCGCGCCTGGAATCTTCGATTACGCCGGCCGCTGCGATTGGCCGATGGCCTGGACGGCGCTGCGTTCGCGCTTCGAGCGCCGCCCGAATTTCGGTCAATGGCTGCGCTGGGAGGCGGCGCTGGCCGAGATCGGCAGCTACTACGCTGTGCCCGGCGCTTTCCGCGCCGGGATGCTCGCCGAGCTCGCTGCCGGCATCGACAGCATGATCTCACTGTCGCCGTCGTTGCGCTCTGTTCCAGCCGCGACCGACGTGGCCGGCATCGACGATGAGGAATTCGTGCAACCCACCATCTTTCCGTTCACGCTGCTGCGCGACGGCAAGCCGGTTTCTATTGCCGAGACCACGGCCGTTCATCGCGCGCTGGCGCGTGACGTCAGCGCAGAGATCAGCGGCAGCGCGGAGGACCGTCAGGTCGCCGCACAGCGCTGCCTGATCGGCCAGCCGGTGCGGCTGGAGCGGCAGGACGAGACGCCGCAGGCGGTGCTGCGCCTCTGCGTCGGCGCGCGGCTCGTGACCGAGGCCTGGTCGCCGGACAGGGCGGAGACGCAACGCAACGTGCAGCACCTTCTCGACCAGATCGCCCACGTCCTGGTGAAGATCGAGCTGTTGCTCGCCGGTGGCGCAGCCGCTTCCGTGCCGGTAAAGTCCGCGTTCGAGGTGTGAGATGCAGCATCCGGTTTCAGCGCCGATCGGCCTGACCGCGGCGAACTATGCCGACCGCATCGGCTTTGCGCAACTGACGCGCCGGGCCTTCGAAGGTGTCGATCTGCATCCGTTGCGCGACCAGCTCGTCGCGCGCATCGCAGCAGGGACTGCGCTAGCGGGCGAGGGGCTGGACCTGTCTTTGATCACCCAGCTCCTGGGCGATAAGGATCGCGGGCTTGCGATCCAGTCCGAGGTGCTGGCCTTCCATCAATTGTTCCGAACGCCTAGCGCCGCCCCGAAGCCGGGCCTGCGCCTGCTCGCGCTTGCGGCCGATATCGACATGGGCGGCAACACGCCGATCGATTTCCTGCTCGAAGGCTCCGATGTCGAGCTGTTGACTCTCTATGTGATCAAGGGCGTCGGTTTGCCCGAGACCTTGCCGGAGCATGACGTGGCCATCGTGGTCGCGTCCGATTCCGAGGAATGCCGCGAGGCGCTCGCGCTGATCGCAGAGGCCGCACCGCACTGGCCGCGGCCGCTGCTCAATCGCCCCGATCGCATCGGCAATCTCGATCGCGACAAGCTTTATCGGCTGCTGACGGACGTGCCCGGCCTCGACATTCCCGCGACCATTCACGCAACGCGGACGCAATTGTCGGACCTCGCGCAGGGGCGGATCGCATGCGCCGACATCGCAGGCGAGTTGCACTTTCCGATGATCGCGCGGCCGCGCGGCTCGCACGCCGGCGTCGGGCTCGCGAAGCTCGACGATGCGGCGGCGCTCGTGGCCTATCTCGCCGAACGGAAGGAGCAGGACTTCTTCGTCGCACGCTTCGTCGATTATGTGAGCCCCGACGGGCTCTACCGCAAGTATCGCCTCGCCATGGTCGACGGCAAGCCCTACGCCTGCCACATGGCGATCGCAGATCGTTGGGACATCTGGTATCTCAACGCCTACATGGCCTTCAGCGAAGAAAAGCGGGCCGAGGAAGCCGTCTTCATGCGCGACTTCGACCATGCCTTCGGCGCGCGCCACAGCAACGCGCTCAAGGAGATGAGCCGGCGCGTCGGCCTCGATTATTTCATCGTCGATTGCGCCGAGAACGCGAACGGCGAGCTCTTGGTGTTCGAGGCCGACAACACCGCCGTCGTGCACAACATGGATTCGCCGGTCGTGTTTCCCTACAAGCCGCCGCAGATGCGCAAGATCTTTGTCGCGTTCGCGGCGATGCTGTCGCGGCATGTAAAGACGGACACGGAGAGCGCAGCATGAACGAGATCATCCGCAACGCGCAAAGCCCCGTCGCGAATACCTCGCTCGATCCGCAGGACTGGAGCGAGTTTCGCACGCTGGCCCACCGCATGCTGGACGAGACGATCGACGGCATCGCCAACGTTCGTGCGCGCCCCGTCTGGCGGCCGATTCCCGATGACGTCCGCGCGGCATTCAGAGCGGACGTGCCGCGCGAGGCGAGCGATCTTGCCGAGGTCTATCGCGAATTCTCCGAGCATGTCGCGCCCTATGCGACCGGCAACGTCCATCCCGGCTTCATGGGCTGGGTGCATGGCGGCGGCACCGCGGTCGGCATGCTCGCGGAGATGCTCGCCGCCGGCCTCAACGCCAATCTCGGCGGCCGCGACCACATGCCGATCGAGGTCGAGCGCCAGATCGTCGAGTGGATGCGCCGCCTGTTCCTCTTTCCCGAGAGCGCGAGCGGCATCTTCGTCACGGGCACGTCGATGGCCAATCTGATGGCCGTGCTGGTGGCGCGCACCACCGCGCTCGGCACGCTGGCGCGGCAGCACGGCATCGGCAATGACGGTGCGCTGCTCACGGCCTATACGTCGCAGGCAGCGCATGGCTGCATAGCGAGGGCGACGGACATCGCCGGGCTCGGCACGGATGCACTGCGCAAGATCGCAGTCGATGCCGATCATCGCATCGACGTTGCCGCATTGCGCGCGCAGATCGCCGTCGATCGCGAGGTCGGCTTCAAGCCGTTCCTGGTGGTCGCATCCGCCGGCACGGTCGATATCGGTGCGATCGACGATCTCAGGGCGATCGCTGAGCTGTGCCGAGAGGAAGGAATCTGGTTTCACGTCGACGGCGCTTTCGGTGCGCTCGCGATCCTGGCGCCGGAGCTTGCGCCGCTGCTCGGCGGCATCGAGCTTGCGGATTCCATCGCACTCGACTTCCACAAATGGGGGCAGGTGCCGTACGACGCAGGCTTCCTGCTGGTGCGCGACGGCGAACAGCATCGGCAGGCCTTTGCGCAGCCGGCTGCCTATCTGAGCCGCGAGGCGAGGGGGCTTGCGGCGGGCGCGGTCTGGCCCTGCGATCTCGGTCCCGATCTGTCGCGCGGCTTCCGGGCGCTGAAGACGTGGTTCACGCTGAAGACGTTCGGCACCGACCGGCTGGGTGCGGCGGTTGCGCGGAGCTGTGCGCTCGCAAAGTATCTGGAGACGCGTGTGCTGGCCGAACCGCGGCTGGAATTGCTGGCGCCGGTCAATCTCAACATCGTCTGCTTCCGCCATCGCAGCGGCGATGCTGTCAATCGCGAGATCGTCGCCGACATCCAGGAGTCCGGCATCGCCGCGCCATCGAGCACGACGCTGGACGGAAAGCTCGCGATCCGCGCGGCGATCGTCAATCACCGCACCGAGGAGGCGGACATCGATGCGCTGGTTGCGGCCGTGCTGCAGTTCGGTGGACAGCGGAGCGGCGGAGTGATCGAAGTCGATGCGCCGCCGCTCGCAGCGCGATAGCTTGACGAACGCCTGAAAACAACAACGGCCCCGAAGGCGATCCGGGGCCGTTGTCGTTGGCGCGAACGCCCGTATCAGGCGGCGGCGGTGCTGACGTCGTCCTTGTCCGCTGCCGCCTTGGGATGGGCGGCCTCGAACTGGTTCCGCAGCTTCTCCTCGTAGGCGATCAGCTTGCGGGCTTCCTTCAGCGCCCGGTAGAGGTCGCCGTTCAGGATGTTGTTGTTGATGCCTTCGATGATCGGCCAGGAGCTCGGCACCGCCGTGACGATGTCCCGCACCAGATTGAAATAGGTGCCGTGCTGGGTCTGCGGATCCGGGGAGATGTACATGAGCTGGACCGCCAGATAGACGAGCTTGGCGGGCGTGTCGGCGGTCTCCGGCGTGAGGATGTCGCGTTCGCGCAGGATCGGCACGTTCTCGCCATCGATCAGGAGGCGGGCCCGCTGGTCCGTGTTGGTGATCACGGAATTGCCGACGATGATGCGTTCGTGCGGTTTGAGCTCGACCTTGAGGGCCATTCCTGTTCTCCATCAACGCTTTCGTAACCGAGCGTTCGTTGCGGCCTATCAGGTCGTGATTCTCGCTCGCAACTAGTTAACGAGCTGTAAATTCGAGCTATTCCCGCCAAAAAGCTGAATGCTTTCAATAGCGGGATTGGTGCGGCGTTGCCGCCATGCGCACCGCTTCCGGGACCGAATCACGCGTGACCGGGCAAAAGCGCGGATTTCATTTCATGTTTCGTTAGAGGTCTCGGCGGCACGGTCCGCCGTCGCTGGGTCCATCGCGATCCAAGCAGACGTGTAACAGTAGCGTCGTTTACCAGAAAGGTAACAGAGTCATGTCCGGTATCGTCCTCTCCGCGTCGGTTCGTCAGAACCTGCTCTCCCTCCAGTCCACCGCTGACCTCCTCGCCACCACGCAGAATCGTCTGTCGACCGGCAAGAGCGTCAACTCGGCCCTGGACAATCCCACCAACTTCTTCACCGCCCAGTCGCTCGACAACCGCGCCAGCGACATCAACAACCTGCTCGACGGCATCGCCAACGGCGTGCAGGTGCTGCAGGCTGCCAACACAGGCATCACCTCGCTGCAGAAGCTGATCGACTCCGCAAAGTCGATCGCCAACCAGGCGCTGCAGACCACCGTCGGTTATTCCACCAAGTCCAACGTCTCCGCCACCATCTCCGGTGCGACGGCGGCCGACCTGCGTGGCACGACCTCCTATGCCAGCGCGACGGCGAGCAGCAACGTCGTGTATAGCGGCGCTGCCGGCGGCACCACCGCGGCAAG
>NZ_LBJW01000071.1:0-13696 GCF_028128865.1 Bradyrhizobium sp. CCBAU 11357
TCCGACCAATCTGCGACGTGAGGATTCTCCTTGCCAACCCGGAGCCGTCCACACATGGCCCATCGCTGCCGCATCGCACGGCCGAGGATATGTCGGCTGTCAGGGGAGGACCCGACCTAACTTAAACGGGACTAAACCGACGCGATTGACCCGAAGCGGTCCTTTGACCTCCACGGCCTCACCACAAAGTGCTAGCCTGCTCATCTCAGAGCTGGTCCTTAGCAAGAGGGGCGGCAATGCGGCGGCGCGATTTCATTTCGAGTACTGCGGCAACCGCGGTAACGACAGCAGCTGGTTTTGTACGTCCAGTTTCGGCTCAGACAAGCGGTCGACCTACCGGCTTAAAACGGCTGGCCCTTTTTCATCCGACGGACTCTCCCGAGGAACTGACAACCGGCCTGGGGTTCAAGGAATATTTTCAGGAGTTGAACAGGCTCGGCTACGTCGAAGGACAAAATCTGATCGTGGAACGGCATTCGGCCTTCGGTCAGTCAGCCCGCATTGGTGAACTCGCGCGCCAGATTGTCGCAAGACGTCCCGACGTGATTTTGCCGTTTTCGGGAACGTTCATCAAAGAAGTCATGGCGTTGACCGCCAGCATTCCCATGGTCGCTCCCACAGCCGATCCAGTCTCGTTCGGATTTGCGAGTAGCTTGTCGCGGCCCGACCGAAATTTCACCGGCGTGGTGCTCGACTCAGGATTGGAAATCTGGGCCAAGCGCGTTCAACTTCTCTTGGAAGTAGCGCGTGCAGTAACAAAGATCGGGTATCTAACTGCCAATCCCATCAGTCTCACGCCCGCGCCACAGGGGGCCGGCGAGTACATTCGCGAAGCCGCACAGCGAAGTGGCATCGGAGCGGCCTATGTCGTCGTCGCGGGAAACCTTGATCGTGCAGCCTACGAACGCAGTTACAGCAGCGTGATCGTCGGAGGTGAAATGATCGACAGTGCGGCTTGCGAAAACACCTTTGAGGCCATGGCAAGGGAAGGAGTGAATGGTTTGATCGTAAGCGAAACGAGCGAACTCCGAACCCATCGTCGGCTTATCGCTGAACTCGCTACCAGATTTCGTGTCCCTGCAATCTATCCATATCGTTCATTTGCAGAGGCCGGCGGCCTAATGTCGTATGCTCTCGATGGTCTGGAAATGATGCGTCGGGTCGCGAACATGACAGCTCAGTTGCTAGGCGGCGCAAAGCCGAGCGACATCCCATTCTATCGGCCGACCAAATACGAACTCGTACTCAATCAAAAAGTGGCAACGTCGATAGGGCTGGACTTTCCGCCGACATTGCTCACAGCCGCTGATACTGTGATCGAATGACTGCTTATGGCCCCTAGCTGACCATTTGCGAAACGCTTCGCTTGGTGTTGACCGGACGCATTACGCTGTTCTCCAGTCAACCAATTGGGCCACGCTGGCGCCGCTCAGGAATGCGGCCCAATCTTTCATTAGCGCCCGACGCTTCTCTAATTTCTGACCACGCTGATAGGCTGCGGTGGTCTCACTTTTGTACTTGTGAGCCAGTGCGGCCTCGCGCACACCATCCGGGTAGTCGGTGCATTCCTCAGCCCAAGTCGCGAAGGTTGATCGAAATCCGTGTACCGTTACGTGTCCATAGCCGAGCCGATGAAGCACCGCGAGCATCGCGTTTTCGGAGAATGCCCCGCCATCGGGGTTGGTGAAGATCAATTCGCCTTGGCGACCATCGCGCATCTCGTCGAGGATCGCCAACGCGGGATCCGACAACGGAACGTGGTGGTCCTGATCCATCTTCATTCGCTCGCCGGGGATTTTCTAGGTCGAGCCCGGCCGGTCGATCTCAGACCAATGCCCTTCGACCGCCTCGTTAGTGCGACAAGCCGTGAGGATTAGCAAGCGAAGCATCGCGGCGGCAGTACCGGGCGCGCCCGCAAGGAGCTTCATGAAGGCCGGCGCTTCGGAATAAGGCAACGCCGGATGATGTCGAACCAACCGCTTGGCTCGTTTTGGCAGCTTCTCGCGCAACTGCCTTGTGAGCTCGGCCGGATTGCGGAAGTCCGGATCGTCGATGTCGACGTTCTTCGCAATGATCGTTTCGATCCGGCCGCGGACGCGGTTCGCAGTCTCAGGCTTCTCCACCCAGATCGGCTGTAACAGATCGTGGATGTGGCTTGGCTTGATCTCGGGGATCGTCAGCTTGCCGATGATGGGATAGGCGTAGCGCTTGAGAGAGGCTGGCCACTGATCGCGATGCTTCTCGCTCCACATCGACCAGTTCATCCGAATGTAGGCTTCCGCGCATTCTTCGAACGTCGACAATACCACTTTAGCTTCGGCGGCTTTCGTCTCCTCGCGTTCCTTTCGCCTCTCCTGAACAATGTCAACGCCGGCCGTGCTGCGGTCGCCTTTCACGCGCAGCCGGGCTGCGTCCCGAGCGAGCCGCGCATCCTTTAGCGACACATCCTTGAAGGAGCCGAGCCCGTGCCAGCGCTCCTTGCCGTCTTTCCAATATCGGTAGGACCAGCTCTTCGATGTCGGTCCATTGATGATCAAGTAGAGACCTTCGCCGTCCGCATATTTGCCGGGCTCGTTTTGGCGCTCTACGTCAAGTGGTTTCAGCCTTCCAGCCATTGTTCCTCCGAGAAAACCGTCCTCCGAACCCACGGTCTAAAGCTACGGTCAGCATCCCGATTAGGGAGAACACCGAGGAACTGCGAAGTACAGGTCTTCGGCGCAAGTTACTGATTTTGCTGTGGACTTCGAACGGCTGCGAACAGTGGAGAACAATATACTGGCGGAAGAACCGTCCTCCGAACCCACGGCGAAAAACTACAGCTTACGCGAGGAATTACCGCAAGATCGCGGAATTCTTCGGTGGCTTTGCGGTAGATTCGGATAATCGGATAATGGGGAGAGCTGCGGCGTAGAAATGGCGCAGAGAGTGGGAGTCAAACCCACGATTTTCGATCATTCAATTTCGAGCAATTGAGACTGTTCGTTTAGCACTCGTCCGCCTCCTACCATCGAAATGCAGATCCTGTACATGCACCACCGGCCTGCTCACGTTGGTTGTAGTGAGATTTTTCTTGATCTCCCGGTGCACACGTCGTGCACACGACCTCTTCTAACTAACTGAAAAAATTGAACTCTCGCTCCAATCCATGATGGGTCGGCTTGAGCGGCCTAACGCAGCAAGTGTGCGCCCAACAGAGATCGCCATTCCGAACGACGCTGCGAAAGGCCAATCACCGTAAAATGAGCCCTATGCTCTCATTCGATCTCGCTGGCCCACAATGAATCACGGATCCTTCTGCCGTCCCATAATGCTCGAAGCCTTCTCTGCCTTCACTAGACCGCAGACCAAAGCCATGAATTGAATTGGCGTAGCGCTGTCTTTTTGCGGCGGGGCAACGATGAGTAGTCTAGCACGGGAAGAATCGACGACAATGAGCGGCGCGCCCAGTCAGAAACGCAACCTGGTTCCATTGAAGAAGGCTTTGGAGCGGGGTGGATTCGGTCGAACCAAGGCATACGAACTGATCAAGAACGGAAGAATCCTCGCTTACAAGATGGGAGGGCAGACCATGGTTGATGCCGACTCCATCGACGCCTACCATAGATCCCTTCCTCGCATTGAGCCGAGCACATAAAGAGAAGCGCTGCAGCTTAGCCTGTCGCAGTGCTGGCAGGAGCCGCCGAGGTCACCACAATTTTTCTTGGATCGGCAAAGCTATCAACTCGATCAGCCCAATGCTGCATCAACTTGGTGCGCGAGCCGATCAGTGCAAGCGGCCCGTGCCGTTTGTAGATCGCCTTTACCGAGCCACTTTCGAGATGCGCTAGCTGGAGCTCCACTACATCGCTGTCCCACGCCTTTGCTTCGTCGATTTCCTCATGGTGGCAAAGCGTCGAGAATGTAGTGCGGAAACCGTGGGCGCAATGCTCGGTCTTGGTGTCGATGCCGAGCGCCCGCAACCGATGACAGAGCGTTCTGCTGGAAAGCGGTGCGTCCTTAGCACAAGCAAACACATAACGCCGATTCCCAGTGATACGCTGCACTCGCTGAAGAATCGCGAGGGTTTGCCGCGACAAAGGCACGACGTGATCCCATCCAGTCTTCATCTTCGCTGCTGGGATGGTCCAGCGTTTAGTATCCCAATCGACTTCAGTCCACTCCATGTAGTTGATCATTCCCGGACGAGGAATCGTCAACGCATCGACTCGAAGGGCATCACCGACCACATCGCCAAATCTGGCCTTCTCCCATGGCGACATGATCAGCCGGAACAGACGAACCACGTCCTGCAGCTCGGTGACGCCGGGCCGTGGCGTTGAGACGTTGACACTGAGTTGCTTCCTGCAGGTCCGGAACGGATTGTATCCATCACCCTCCAGGTCAGCGTAGTCGCAGACTTGCTCGCCGATACTGTGGACTCGATCACGAGTCTCCAATCTACCTTCAACCTGCATACCCCGAAAGAAGGCGAGCACATCGGGACGCTTGATGTCCGGCCGATAGAGCCTGCCGAAGCGATCCTTCAAATAGCCGGCCCATCTTTCGAGAAGTGCGATTGTTTCAGGACTGCGCACGGTGACGAGCCTACCACGCTTGATCTTTTCGGTCCTCTTGTCCGCAAGCCATTCGTCGATCCACATGCCGAAAGGACGCTCAGCTGCCTGGCGGTGCCGTTCGAATTGTTTCTCGATCGAGGGATCGACCGGCCTGTCTTGTGCGAGCAGGGCTTTTGCGGCGTCACGCTTCTGGCGGGCCCCGGCGAGCGAGATGGTGCCGTCGCTACCGTTTCCATAAGACCCGATGGAGTAGGTCTTCTGCCTACCGTGAAAGCGATAGGCCATCCGCCAGAGCTTGGATCCTGCCTTGCCCGCTTTGTTTGGATCCGGCTTGATCAAGAGATAGAGACCGCCGCCGGTCGCGTCGGAAATCTTTCTGGCTTTCCACACTCCGTGCTCAAACTTGGGCTTAGCGGCACGGCAGTCGACGTCGGTCCTGATCTGCTCTGGGTTGGATTGTTTGTCCTTGTCGCTTCGCATCTGCTTTAGACTTCCTCCTACTCGGAATATCGGAAGTCACCAAGAACATCTGTTCTCCCGATACCAACAAAAATACCAACAAGTCGAGCGGCTGGAGGCGAATGAGAACAAACAGTGACGGACACGTATGTACGCAGAAGCTCTTGTTTTTCAAGGGATTCAGGCACGTCGCGAACGGCATTGAACATATTAGAACCGTCCCGAACGCGCCCCGTTATTACCCGCGAGGTAATCGAAACGGGGCACGGACGCGCGCATCTTCGGTCGCAACAGGAGATGACCATGATCGCACTGCTGCTCTACCGGACCGTCGCAGACCACGTCTTGCCCTGGGCCATGGCATTCGCAACCCGGATGCTGGCGCGCAGCCTCAACATGCCGGAGCCCCTGGTGCATTCGACCGGCGACTATGTCGTCGCGCAGGTCATCGCCTTCGAGCACGGCGTCGGCAGGAGCCTCTGCCCGTTCCGTCTCGCCCGCCTGCTCCGCGCCTGGTGGCGCGGTCGGCGCTAAAGTTCCACCCCAGCCCAACCAAGGAGACCAAGATGATCGATGCATCCACCTTCCTGCGCCGCGCCCTCTTCGCCGACGCCATCTTCAGCGGCGTCGCCGCGCTCGGCTTCACCTTCGGCGCGAGCGCGTTCGCAGCGCTGTTCAACCTGCCCGAAGCGTTGCTGCGCGAGACCGGCCTGTTCCTGATTGCCTACACCGCCCTGGTCGGCTGGCTCGCCTCGCGGACCACGCTGGCAAAGCCGCTGGTCCTGCTGGTCGTGATCGGCAATGCGGCCTGGACCGTCGGCAGCATCGCGCTGCTGCTTTCGGGTGCGGTGTCGCCGAACCTCGCCGGCGAACTCATGGTCGTCGCGCAAGCCATCGCCACCGGCGTGTTCGCCGAGCTGCAATATGTGGGATTGCGCAAGAGCGGGAGTGTCGTGACGGCGTAATCGCTTCGTGCCAGCTCCGCGGCGCAGACCGGGGAACGCGGAGGCTTCGTCATATCGGATCGTACCCGGATGCATGCATGACCTCGCGTTCTCGCGGCGGATTTCGCCCGAGCTTTGCTTCGTTGCTTGCGCCCTTCGTTGCCGGAGGGCGCAGGGAAGGCCAGGCGCCGGCGGCACCCGAGTCCGTGTACAAGGAAATGCACACGGGGTGGACCACAGGTGATGCCGGTCGCCCGGCCTTCCCTGCGCGGATGGTTTTAACGGTGTCCTTCGTGCTCTCCTCGGGGAGCGTTGCACTATTGCCCCCGTCGCCTCGCGGCTGATCAATGCGCGTACCCGGTCGGGCCGCCGCATCACCGCAAGCCTTGACGCACAGACCCCGGGCGTCGGGACCACACGACTTCTCCGTCCGCGGACGATTTGGCCTCAGCGCCCGGGGCTTAGTGTGCGCACCCCAGACCATCGACCAAACCGCTGTGACCGCGCCGTGTCGTATGCGCGTTGTGCCGGGACTCACGGTTGCCCGCCCTGTCCTCACGCACCTCGCGCCGGCGCTACCGCGTCCACCGCACCCCGGCCCGCATCTCGTGACGATCGCGAAGCGCCCCTCCGGCAGGGCCAGGATGGCGGATGTATGCCATAAATCCGAAATTCGGAAAAGCGATATATTTTGCGCGACGAGATTGACAGATTTTGGGTGTTTTGCCCGACGCCTCGCCGTTAGGCAGCGAGAACGGCGAGCGGCGCGGAAAGCGATGGGTTTGGCAAGGGCTCAACCCATCCTGCGGGGTTACTGCAATATGTGGGATTGCGCAGGAGTTCGGGAGTGTCGTTGCGGCGTAAGGTGTTGGTCCCGTCATCCTGAGGCGCTCGCGCAGCGAGACTCGAGGGATGAGCGACCCCGATGCAAGCGGGCCGCCGCACTTCGAGGGCCGCCGAAGAGGCGGCCGCCTCAGGGTGTCGGCCGGACATCTGAACGCGCTGTATCAACAGCGTCATTGCGAGCGCAGCGAAGCAATCCAGAGTCTTTCCGCGGTGGGATTCTGGATTGCTTCGCTGCGCTCGCAATGACGGCGTACGTGGTGACTCCGCCCAGTTCCAACTGACCTCAACTGCGGACGCACCTTCGCGCTCTCGAGGTGCATGTCAGCAGGCAGCCTGGGGATCAATCAGGGGACTATCGTGAAAGCCGGCGGCCGCCGCGTGGGGGCTACGCCTTCGCGTGGCCCACCTTGCCGGCAAAGTGCTTGCCGTTCAGCTTCTTCTTTTTCACGGACGTGGTTTTCGCGCCTGCCTTCTGCGCCTTGCGCTCGGCCCGCGCCTTCACTTCGGCTGCTTCCGCCCGCGCCTCGGCGCGCAGCTTCTTGCGCTTCTTCTCGCAGGAATCGCACTTGCAGCCGATCGGCTTCAAATAGGCTTTGAAATAGTCGGTGCCGTAATCGTAGTTGATCTCGTCGCCCGGCTCGATGTTCCTGATGGCGCGGATATAGACCTTGCGCTCGCGCGGCCGGACGTCAGACTCGGCGTTGGGGCGACAGGAATGGTTGATGTAGCGCGCGAGATTCTTGCGCACCGAACCGTCGATGGTCCAGCGCCCGTTGAGCTCGAACAGATATTTGTTCTCGATCTCGTCCTGCTCGGGAATCCGCGAGTCCAGGATCGGTCCGAAATAGCGGATGATCCGGCTACCCTTCTTGATCGGCTTGGTGGCGAAGAGGCCGAGCCCGGTCTTGGAGCGGCCGACGCGATAAGGTTTGTTCGAGGTGGCTGGCATGATCTGGAGAATGAGAACGCGAACGAGGCCGCACGGCTTGAGGCGAAGCAGTTCTTCTAGAACGATTCCGCGCTGCTGTCAGGTCTGTCGCGTCCCTGTTTGAACCTTGCCCACAATCAAGACGTCTGATGGGACGAAGTTCCCAGGACATCAAAGCCTCACATGAACCGTATCGCTGCAATAGGCTTCGCCGTCCTGACGACTTGCATCGGCCTGAACAGCGCCGACGCCCAATCCCTGGGCAGCAGCTACACCTCGACGGCTCCAAGAGATTGCCGGCAGATCGGCAAGCCCAGCACGCTCGACGGCAGCAGCACGCGGGTTTGTCCGGGCAAGGACGGCCTGATGGTGCTGGTCGCCGAGGACGATCTTCGCGAGATCGTCTCGGTCGGGCGCAGCCGCAAGGCAGCAGCTGAGGAACCGGCAGCCAAAGTCTGGTTCGCGCCGTTCAATTCGTCGGAGACCACCATTGAATGGCGCGCTGCCGGCGCAAAGCCGTTTGCGATCATCCAGCGCTGGCATATCGCCGACAGTTCCGATCCCGACAAGCAGGGGCGGCCGAACACCAAGGCCATGCTGGTCGTGACCCGGCTGCCGCCGGGTCCGGTCTGCCATGTCGCCTATGTCGATGCCGTCGCCAACCCGAACGCCAACGAGCTCGCGCGCAAGGCCGCCGACGATCTCGCCCGCGGCTTTGCTTGCGGCAAGCACGAGGTCAAGATCATCGGCACGCGCGGCCGCGCCGTCGAGCTCGCGACCAGGCGCTAGCCTTCGCGGTTCAACACCCGGGAAGCTTCGGCATCACCGGCGCCGTCAGCATGGCCTCGAGCAGCCGCTCGGCGGTCGTCCCCTCCGGCAGCCGCCCGAGGATGTCCTTCAGCCGTCCGTCGAGCAGCAGCATGGTGAAGCCGTGCACCAGCGACCAGGCGCGTGCGATCGCGGCGCCCTGGTTCAGCGTCAGCGCATCGCCGCTGATCTGCTCCTGCCGCATCATGCCGACCGCATTGGCAAGTCCGGCGAAGGACGCCTCGGCCGCCTCGTGCAGCGACGGCCTCGAATAATCCAGCCGCTCGGTGCGGAACATGATGCTGTACATGCCGGGATGGGCCTGCGCATAGGCGACGTAGGCTTTGGGCCGCGCCAGCGCGGCTTCGAGCGGCGTGGTGGCGGCATCGCACGATGCGGCCATTGCCACGTTGAACTGGCGGAAGCCGACGGCCGCGAGCTCGCTGAGGAGGCCCGTCAGGTCGCCGAAATGATGAGTCGGTGCGGCATGCGAGACGCCGGCCTCGCGGGCCACCGCGCGCAAAGTCAGGCCCGCAAGCCCGTCGCGCTCCAGCACCCGTTCGGCCGCCTGCAGCAGCGCTTCGCGGAGCGCGCCGTGATGGTACGGCGTCTCGGTCTTCGCGCTTCGCGCCCGGCGCGAGGTGCGCGATGCCGCGGTCGGGGTCGTTTTTCTCGGGGCACGCGGGCTTCGCGCCGCTTCGCCCTTGGTGTCGGTCTTAGCCATTTGCAAGCTATATGACGCAATATTGACAGTGTAAAGATTTCACTTGACGAAAGCTGCAATCGGGCCTATCCGATCTTTACGTTGTAAAGATAGGGGAGGATTCGCCGTGCAGCACGACGCCTTGGCCGAGCGCCGCAACAATCTCGCGCCGATCCCGTTCGAGGCCGACGCGCCCTTCCTGAAGATCATCGGCGAATTGCCGCGCGAGCTGAACGGCACGCTCTACCGCAACGGCCCCAATCCGCAGTTCGATTCGCCCGGCGCGCACTGGTTCGTCGGCGACGGCATGCTGCACGCCTTTCATCTCGAGAACGGCCGCGCCAGTTACCGCAACCGCTGGGTCCGCACGCCGAAATGGCTCGCCGAGCACGACGCCGGCCGCGCACTGTTCGGCGGCTTCGGCCGCAAGCTGCCGGATGCACCGGCGAACCTGACCGACGGCGGCGTCGCCAACACCAACATCATCTTCCATGCCGGCAAGCTGCTGGCGCTGGAAGAAGCGCATCTGCCGACGGAGATCGAGCCGGGCACGCTGGCGACGCGCGGCTATCACAATTACCAGGGCCGCGTCGCCGGCAGCTTCACCGCGCATCCCAAGATCGATCCGGTCACCGGCGAATTGGTGTTCTTCGGCTACAATGCAGCAGGTCCGTTGACCCCTGCCCTCTCCTACGGATCGATCGACGCAACAGGCAAGGCGACGCGTTTCGAGCGGTTCGAGGCGCCCTATGCCAGCATGGTCCACGACTTCATCGTCACCGCGAACCATGTGCTGTTTCCGATCCTGCCGATATCAGGCAGCATGGAGCGCGCGATGAGCGGACGGCCGCCCTATGCCTGGGAGCCGAACAAGGGCGCCTATGTCGGCGTGATGAAGCGCAGCGGCACCGCCAAGGACATCGTCTGGTTTCGCGCCGAGGCCTGCTACGTCTTCCACGTCATGAATGCGTGGGAGGACGGCGAACGCATCGTTGCCGACGTCATGCAGTTCGAGGAGGCGCCGCTGTTTCCGCATCCGGACGGCCGTCCCACCGATCCCGACAAGTCGCGCGCCCGCCATTGCCGCTGGACCCTCGATCTCGCCGGCAATACCGACCGCTTCCAGCAGACCTATTTGGACGATCTCACCGGCGAATTCCCGCGCATCGACGACCGCCGCGCCGGGCTGAAGAGCCGTCACGGCTGGTACGCCTGCGCCAATCCGAAACTGCCGATGTTCGGCGCGCTCGCAGGCCTCGTCCATGTCGACGGCAACGGCAGGCGGCTCGGCCAATACCTGCTGCCGGCCGGCGACACCATCTCCGAGCCGGTGTTCGTCGAACGGTCGACGGATGCGGCCGAGGGCGACGGCTGGCTGCTCGCGGTGGTCTGGCGCGCACGGGAGAACCGCAGCGATCTCGCCGTGTTCAATGCCACCGATATCGAGGCCGGCCCCGCGGCCTTGGTCCAGCTCGGCCATCGCGTGCCAGATGGCTTCCACGGCAATTGGGTCGGCGCGGCGTAGCCCCTCGTCATTCCGGGGCGCGCCACTTGGCGCGAGCCCGGAATCCATTTCGCTACACGTGTTGCTGCCCGATGGATTCCGGGCTCGCGCTGACGCGCGCCCCGGAATGACGAAAAGGAGTTTTCCCAATGTCCATGCCCTCAATCATTGCAAGCTCGCTCGTCGTCCTCGCCCTGACCGGCGCTGCGCTCATGGTGCAGATGATGCGAGTGCGGCGAAGCCACACCGTCTTCAACGGTGGCATCCTGCTGTGCCTCGGTCTGCTGATCGCCGCCGCACTGCCGCTCGTGCCCTGGGCCGAATTGGTCGAGGAGGCATTGGACCAAGCCGTTGCTGCCCTTCACGCCTTGGAGGTCGCTTACGTCATTTTGACACTGTAAAGATTTCGCTTGACCCGGCATCGCCGGGGCATTACTGATCTTTACATCGTAAAGATCGACCGGACCGAGGCGGCTCATGGCGATTTTCCTGATCCTCGCACCCTACGGCGCCTTCGCCTTGCTGATGCTGGTGACGTCGGCAATGCTCAGCGTGTTTGCGGCGTCGGCGATCTGCCTCGCCACCGTCGCGATCGATGTCGTGCGCGGCCGCTCGGTGAAGATCCTGGCCGCGGGCTCGGCGCTCGTATTCGCCGCGATCGGCCTTTACCTCGCGCTGATCGACCCCGCGCTCGGCACGCTCGGCGTCAAGCTGTCGGTCGATGTCGGAATCTTCGTCATCGCGCTGGGCTCGATGCTGCTGCGCCATCCCTTCACGCTGCAATATGCGCTTGAAGCGGTGCCGGCCGAGACCGCGGCGATGCCCGGCTTCCTCCGCGCCAATTACATCATCACCGGCGCCTGGACCGCGGCCGCGCTGTTGATGGCGGCGGCCAATCTCGTGCTGCTCTACGTCCCCGGCCTGCCGCTCTGGTCGAGTCTTGCGGTGGCCTTTGCCGCCCGCAACAGTGCGATCTACTTCACAAAGTGGTATCCCGAGTATCGCCAGATCAAGTACGGTACGCCCGCCCGCGCCCTCCCCGACGCCCGCTGAACAGGATCGACGATGAAGGACGTATTCGCCCGCCTCGCCTCCGACTTCCTCTCCGCCATCATCTTCCTGGCCGTCTACCTCATCACCGACAACGTGATCCTGGCGACATCGGTGGCGATCGCCGCTGCAATCGCGCAGGTGATCTACGCCCGCCTCAAGGGGCAGGCGCTCAACTACATGACCTATGCGAGCCTCGCGCTCGTCGTCGTGCTGGGCGCGATCACGCTCTTGACCCACGATCCGCGCTTCATGCTGGCCAAACCCTCGATCGCGCATTTCGCGATCGGCCTCATCATGCTCAAGCGCGGCTGGATGCTGCGCTACATGCCGCCGATCGTCGCCGAGACCGTTCCGGAATATGTGACGGCTGCGGGCTATGCCTGGGCGGCGCTGATGTTCGTGATCGGCGCCGGGATGATCGTGGTCGCCTCCACCGGCGATCTGAAGCTGTGGGCGTTCTACATCACGGTGGTCGCCGGCGGCGCCAAGATTCTCGCCTTCGCCGTGCAGTATGTGGTGCTGCGGCTCATCGTCACCAGCCGCCGGCGCGCCGCCGCCCGCGCCTGATTGCCATATCGCAGGGTTAGGCAGGACCTGCGAGTTGCGCTATAGGCTCAGCTCAGGACGGCCGCGGATCGTCGCGGACCGCCGAGATTTGTTCGGGAGACGGGAATGGCCGTAGACGGCAACTGGAATCTGACCATGACGACGCCGATGGGCGAGCGCCAGGCGACGCTGAGCCTGAAGGCTGCGGGCGGCACGCTCACGGGCACGCAGGGCGCGGAAGGCAATACCACCGAGATCTTCGACGGCACCGTCTCCGGCGACAACGTCTCCTGGAAGGTCTCGATCGACAAGCCGATGCCGCTCACGCTCGAATTCACCGGCACGGTCTCCGGCGACAGCATCAGCGGCGAGATGGGCATCGGCCCGATGGGCAGCTTCCCGTTCACGGGCGCGCGGGCGTAACGCACGCTGCGCCGATGCGTACGCTTCGTCTCATCGCGGCGACAATCCTGTTTGTCGCGACACAAGCAGCGCGCGCGAATGACAGCGAACCTGCGTGGCGCGCAAGCGCGCTCGCTTTGGTGCCGGCAGGCTATGTTGCCGGCACCGCTTATCGAACCGAAGGTTCTACCGGCTATCTCGCCGTCTATCCGACGACGTCCAACGATCCGAAGACACCGGCAAGCGCCTTTGCGGCGCGCCAAGCTCTTGTCGTCACGCTGACGGCGGATGCGACGCGGGCAATTTCAGCCGAGCTGAAGCCGCGCACTGAGCCGGATCCTGACGACGACGACAGCGATTTCGCCAGGCTGCACGTCGAGCTGGCCGCCAAGCGCGCGACGCTCCCTGCTGGCACCGAGCCCTGCGATCTCGGCGCCTGGTCCATCGACAAGGATTCCAGCGGCCTCAACGTGCGCGCCGAGCCGTCGGTCAAGGCGCGCGTGCTCGGCACCTTGCCGCCGCCCTACCGGCTCAAGCTCGGCGGCGCCGAGAACACGCCCGAGGGCGGCTGGCTGACCGAATTCCGCATCATCGGCTTCAGGGACGGCTGGTTCCTGATCGAAGGCGCGAGACCGCCCGGCAAGGATTACGAGGACGAGAAGCGATATCCGCGCAGCGCGCCGAAGCCCTATGCCGGCCGCGGCTGGGTCGCCTCGAACAAGCTCGGCGCAGCCTATGCCAATGGCGCCACGCGCATGGGCGGGCTGTTTCAGGCGCCCTTCATCGATGCCAAATGGATGCCGGCCCAGCGCGAGCTCGGCGGTGCGCTCGACACCGACGGCGGCCCGAAGCGCATCTTCGCCTGCACTGGGCTCTGGGGTCTGGTCGAGAGCCACGATGGTGTCCGCGGCTGGTGGCGCGCGCTGTGCTCGAACCAGGTCACGAATT
>NZ_LBJW01000072.1:0-13718 GCF_028128865.1 Bradyrhizobium sp. CCBAU 11357
CGTGATAAGAGCGCAAAACTCTAGTTCTGGGTGGTCCAAAGTTCGGTCTCGCTACAACAAAACCCCGAGACTCTAACTGCCGCTGGATGAAAATGCAGTGGCAGGTCACCGCAGATGCGCACCCGATGGGCTTCCTATACTGCCAACCTCGTTCGAAGTAGGTGCAAGGTCTGTGCCAGCGCAAACAGCGCAACCTGTGGCTGCTAATGGCAGCGGATTCATGATTGCCCCGGTCCTCGCCTGGGCCAGAAAGAGCGCCAAACTCGATTAAGCCTAGGAGCCCCCCTTCTCGAAAAGCCTGGCCAGTCTCAAATTATCTGACACGGACACTCGAAGTTCTCACTCGGGCAAGAGCCGCTAGACAATTTAAACTACGTCATCTCCAAGACATCGATGTCCCAATCCCGACGGTAGGACGGGTATACCCTGTCAGTGCAGAGAGAGGCGCGTTGTGTCACGAGGAAACGCTCGGTCATAAACCTGCAATCAAAGCGTGCTACGTAGTTTGGTCCGACAACTTGCCGCTGCTGGTCGGAGTGACGCGCAGTGTTTTTTGCTCATTGATTTGTCGGGATGGGTATTCGCGCATGGTTTACGACGCTGCTACGGTGCAGATGCTCCGCAACGTCCTTGATGAAGTACTTGCTAGCTCCACGTTCATCGGGCAGGAGCACCGCTCTGCGCTGGAGATCGCGGAGCGCATTCTTTGGCTTGCCTCACAGGGAGAGCGGGAGGCCGCGACAATCAAACAGCACTTACTGAACGAGTTTTTGGTGAGCGGTAGCGATAGCGTAAGAGCCGAGAACGCCACCTCGATGGTAAGCAAGGCTCCGCGTTTGTGTTCGGACATACGATACCGGGGACCCTAGTAACGCCGGTCGGAGGTTCCGAGCTGAATGACAAATGCCGGCCAATCGCCGCTGAAGTTGTTTGACGCTGGGCTATGCACATGCAGATCCCATTTCCGCCACTCCGCCTCCGCGGAAAAAGAGATCTGTTCGGTGTCATCTCCATATCGCGCGCTAGACAAATGCGCCTCGGAGTCATGTGATCTGAACGAATGCTAGAGCAGCCTACTTACCACCATTCAGGATCCATACAAAGCCCTCGCCGTGGCGAGGGCTGGACAAGCAGTGTCCGAGGCAAATGTCCGCACTGATCGCGCGCTTAACCCTGAGGGTTCGGCAGGGCTTCCGATGTTCCCCGCCACGGTGCTTCGTCCTGCTGGAGCATTCTTCCGCAGCGTCTGGATAGGAGGCGACCATTTCTTGTTCTGTTCAGCACTCGCTTGCCAACATCAGCCTGACGACACGCAATGTCCTTTCCGGGTCGCTTGGATCTTCGGAGCCTTGCTGCATCTTCCTGTCGTCGTAGTCGATCTTCCAGAAGACCTTTTGACCCACCAAGTCGAAGCTTCCGAAGCCGTGCTCGCCATGAGGATCGTTCTCCTCTGTGGAGCACCAAGTGCGGGCAGGCCGATGCACACGATAAGCCGAGAGCTCGAGTTAGTAGCTGGCCGCCTCTGCGACTCGCCCGGTTGCGCCGCGAGCGCGAATCCGTAGTTGTCGTGTCGCCCGCAGCTCCCGTCATGTGTTCGGCAGACGAGGTGCGAATGCGACGGATAATTGGCATTGATGTCCACCGAACCTTCGGGGAGGTGGTATTTTGGGAGAACGGCAGGCTTCGACATGCGGGTCGCATTGATATGACGCGGACTGCGCTGGAGGGATTTGGCAAAACCCTGCTGGCCGATGATGAGGTGGTGCTCGAAGCGACTGGTAACCGCCTGCGCGGTGTCGCGGGTTCTGGCGCCATTCGTGGCGCGGGTGATCATCGCCAATCCGTTGCAGGTGAAGGCGATCGCCCAGGCTCACGTCAAGACCGATAAGATCGATGCCGGCACGCGCCAGTCTGCAGGCGGCGGAATACCTGCGGCAGATCTGGACGCCTGACGCGGAGACAGAGCGCAAGCGTAGGCTGGTGGCGCGGCGCTACCAGGTCGTGCGGCATCGCACGCGGCTCAAGAACGAGGTGCATTCGATCCTGCACGCGCACCTGATCCCGAAGTGCCCGCATGCCGATCTTTTCAACGCCCGCGGCCGGGCATGGTTGGCCGCTCAACAGTTGCCGGACGATGAGCGAGCGGCCATCGACCGGCATGTCCGTGAGCTTGACCGGCTGGCGGAAGACCTGGTCCTGCTCGACCGCGAGATCGCGCGGGACGCAATCGAGGATTCCGCGGTCAACAGATTGATGACGATCACCGGCGTGAACCTGACGGTCGCCGCCGGCATCGTGGCGGCGATCGGCGACATCAGCCGGTTCAACAGCCCGCAGAAGCTGGTGAGCTATTTCGGGCTGAACCCGCGGGTGCGGCAGTCCGGGTTGCGAGCAGCCCACCACGGCCGTATCGGCAAGATCGGCCGCAGTCATGCGCGCGCCATGCTGGTCGAAGCGGCCTGGGCAGCGGCCAAGGCGCCAGGTCCACTGCATGCTTTTTTCGTGCGGATCCGCGCGCGGCGCGGCCATCAGATCGCCGCGGTGGCCGTGGCTCGGAAGCTCACTGTGCTCTGCTGGCACTTGCTGACAAAGGGCGGGGATTACCTGTGGGCGCGCCCGGCGCTAGTAGCCAACAAGACCCGCGCGATGCAACTTCAAGCCGGACATCCACAACAGAAAGGGAGCCGCCGTGGACCAGCCTATGCCTACAACATCAAGCCGCTGCGCGACCGCGAGATGTTGATTGCCGCCCAGGCCGAGCAAAGCTACGAACGATTCGTGTCGCAATGGAAGTCGCGGCACCCAAAAACCGGCGCGCGAGCGCCTCAGTTCGGCAGGACAAAATAGACAGTCCGGTGACGCTTGCAGCCGACGCGTCACGCTTCGCCACGAGGTCGCCCGCGCCCAACAACCATAATCGCGGCTGATGGCAAGTTCTAGCCAGGAATGCAGTCCCGTTCCACCGCCAGTGTGCCGCCGTGCTCGGGTCGGTCAAGGCCAAGCCTTCCGGTGGCCGCAGATGCGGCCAGCACATTCACTGTCTTGTGCACCCAGCATCGCTGGTGCCGGGTGCCAGGACAAGCCTCATCGAGCGCCTTCCAGAAGCCGAGCCCGCCGTCGCCGACGGTTTCCGGGGCGATCTGCAATCCGCGCTGCATGACGTCGATCAGGAGCTCGCGCCAGCTCTGCGTGCTCTCCCGCACGCCGACCTGAAAGCCGATCAGTTCCTTCTTGCCTTCCGGCGTTGCGCCGATCAGCACCAGCATGCATTCGCCGTGGTCTTCCATGCGCGCCTGCAGGAAGACCCTCATCGGCCCACACATATACGTAGCGCCGCGCCGACAGATCGCGCTTCTGCCAACGCTCGTACTCGCCTTGCCATTCGGCGGTCAGCCGGGAAATCACCCCTGGCGACAGGTTCGGTGCGCCCTTACCCAGTAGGGCCGTCAGCGCCTCCTGGAAGTCGCCGGTCGAGATGCCGCGCAAGTAGAGCACCTGCAACAGCGCGTCCAAACTCCTGGTCCGTCGCGCCCACAGCGGCAGAATCGCCGAGCTGAACTGGATCCGCTCGCCATCCCCGGCCGCGCCGCGGTCCCGAATCTTCGCCCGTGCGACTTCGACGGGGCCGATGCCGGTCTGGATCGTTCGCGCCGGGCCGCGACCGTGCCGCACCACGCGGGCGCGCCCGTCGGCCGGCTTTAAGTCCTTCATCGTGGCAAGAAACGTCGCGACTTCGACCTCGATTGCCTGCGCCAAAAGCTGCTGCGCGCCCGCTCGCAGGATATCCGTCAGTGGATCGTTGATCTCGTCGGGCTGACGAAGCGGCACAAGGTCTCATTCATAGCGTATCGCTCTCCTTGAGAGGTTCTGGCAGGCTCGACACCCGCCTCGATACGCCGCTATCTCAGGCCGTCATCACCCAGCTTCCCGCATAGCTCCCACTACTGACGCGAAGTTAGACAAAATGCTCAATCGACCGTATGGGCGCTCGTCGCGATGCCTCCGCCTCGCCACCGAGACCCGGACATGCATGGCTGGTCCCGGATCGCGGGGTGGAACGTCGAAAGATCAAGTCTGCAACGATTTCGCGACTGACGCCAATTGAGTGGAGGGGCGAAATCGTGCTCGTGGGTCACGAGCCCGACGTGACCTGGTAAGGCGTTAAAGCCTCTCTGTAAGTGCGCGCGGAGCGAGACAATGTGGCTCATGTCACCCGGAGTAACACGTTTCGCTAGCACCGATTACCGCAACGGCAATTGCCCTTTTGCGATCAAGGACGAAGACCGCTTCTCGCACCTTTACATCATTGGCAAGACTGTACCGGAGCGGCATGTCCGTGAAGATCGGATCGCGCTCGCTGCTTCTGGCTTCATCGAAGTATTCAAGAAAATGTGGCCGGATGCATGGGGCGTTCGCATGGAGCACATTTTCGCAACGTTTTGATGCCGCTGCAGGAGCAACGGCACGCCACGATGCGCATCCTATCGGAGCGGAAGTTCCGGGCCGAGATTGCGCGACACTTGAAAAACGAGTCGGTTCGGACGTTCTTCATAAAAGAGTTTGAAGCGGTTCTCGTTTGGCTACCGTGCCGACGGCACGGCGCCTATCCAGAACAAAGTGGGCGCCTTCCTTTCAGATCCGATACTCAACAGACTTCTAACCGCTCCCCAGCAGGATCTCCATGTGCGGCAAATCATGGATGAGGGCAAAGTACTACTGGTGAACCTGGCCAAAGGGCAAATCGGTGAGGACAGCTCGTACACCTGGGCGGATTGCTCGTCACTACGCTCGAGCTTGCTGCGTTTAGCCGCGCCGACCTACCCGAGTATGAACGGCGTCCGTTCTTTGTCTACGTCGACGAGTCTCAACACTTTACGACGCTCGCCATCGCGAATATGTTCTCAGAGCTTCGCAAGTATCGGGTCGGCTTTACAGTCGCCCACCAATACCTCCATCAGCTTGAACCAGAGGTGCGTTACGCCGTTCTCGGAAACGCCGGTACGATCATATTCTTTAGGGTTGGTTCAGACGGTGCGACATACCTGGCGCGGAAATTTCAAGGCCGATTTGATGAAGCCGATCTGTTTGCAGCTGTCCAACTATCGTCTACTTAAAGCTGATGATTGATGGTACTCTTCTGATTGATGGTACTCCTTCACTTCCCTTCGGTGCGACCACGCTTGAGCCCTGTACTTTTCGACGTTAGTGAGAGAAGCTGTTATCCTTGGAAGCCATCGCGGAAACGTCAATTGCATCGCGCCGAGCCTATTCATCAAGGAGGGCCTTCCGGCTTCAATGCGGTCGGGCACTCCATCTCTCTACAGCGAAGGGCAGGAGTGCACGAAGGACTTCGCTGCTGCACTTCGTTGATATCACGCGGCGGCCGATCAGAAGTTTGCACCTGCCGAGTTCGCGCTCGGCGATGTCTATTATCAGGGACGCGGCGTACCCGTCGATTTCGCCCAGGCTGCGATCTGGTATAGCAAGGCCGCCGCGCAGGATCACGTGAGGGCGCAGTCTGGGCTCGCATTCATGACGCTGAAGGGTAGGGGCTTGCCCGAGAGCCCGACTGAGGCTGCTCGCCTATTCCAGAGTGCCACGCATGATGATCCGATCGCACTCTACAACATCGGCCCGTTACGGCTCAGCGGCAAGGGCGTCGCCAAAGACCTCGATCGCGCCGAGACCGCGCTGCGCAACGCGGCGCGGAAGGATTATCTTCCGGTAATTCAGGCACTGGCGGAATTCTATGCGAGCGGAGCCGATGCCGAGCTCGATTTGCGGGAGGCGGCGATTTGGTATGAGAAGGCGGCCGAGCGGGGCGATGTGCAGGCGCAATTCTTCGTAGGGCGGTTCTATGCGACTGGTGTCGGTGTCTCGCCCAACATTCGTTATGCCGCGAAGTGGTTCGAGCGCGCGGCCGAAAATGGCTATGCCACTGCGGCGTTCAATGTTGCAATCTTCTATCTAAACGGCTCCGGCGTTCAGCGCAACTTGGAGGCCGCGATAACAATGGTTTCGAACGTGCCTCCGATGGCGGCGTCAGCGCCGCACAGGTGCAACTCGGAAAGCCCTATTCGACCGGTGCTGGCGTTCCCAAAGATCAGGAAATGCGTCGGAATGGTTGAGCAGGGCCGCCAGTAGCGGAGATCCTGACGCCAAGACCGCCTATGCGGTCTTCCTGCTTCATCAGGATGCGTCTGCTGATAACGTTGCACACGCGCACTCTTTGTTGGGAGAGGCCGCGGAGGCTGGTCATCCTCCGGCGGCGTTTCAACTGGGCGCGCTGAAGATGGGTAAGTTCGGAGGGGCCGCCGATATATTAGGCGCAATCCTATGGCTCACACGGGCGGGGAAGCCGGTTATGTCGAGGCGCAGTACATGCTTGGACTTCTCCATCTGGACCAGAAGAGCGGCGTGGGGAATGCTCAGGCAGCATCATCGTGGATGACCAAGGCCGCGCGCGCAGGGCATGCAGCCGCACACTTCCAGCTCGCCGTTATGTACTGCACGGGGTATGGAGTGCGCCTGGATCTTGCAGAGGGTGTGAACTGGTATGAGGCCGCTGCAGAGCAGGGGCATACTGTTGCGCAGTACAACCTCGCCGTCATGCTCGGGAGGGGACAGGGGCGCGAGGCTGACGTGACGAAGGCAACGGAATGGTTTCAGAGAGCCGCCGAGCGAGGGTGGCGGAAGCGCAGGTTGCTCTGGGCGACGCGTTGATGTCAGGCCGAGGCACCGAACGAGATCGGGACGCAGCGATCAATTCGTATCAATACGCGGCGCGGCAACGCAATGAAGGCGCCGTGCGGCGCCTCCAGTCGATCGGCGCGACGCGCGAGGAGACTTTCACACTGGAAACATAGGCTTTACGCTAGCCTCAGGCGAGGCGCAGCGCCGCTGCCAGCCTGCAATCCAGGTCAGCACTGGGCGCGACAAAACTAAACAGTCGGCCGTGAAGAACCGCCCAAGCCATTGAGCGGGAGTCAATTTTGGAGCGGAGCAAGGTTTAATTGCTAGCTTTTGGGGTCTGAAGGCCGGGAAGCTTGCAATTTCATTTTCAAGATTGAAGGAGGCCGCTGGCGCGCATTGAATTTCGCCTCCTGTTCTCAATTGGGGTCGATGTATTAGTTGGCGGAGCTCGTGCTGACGATCTGCAAATGAGCGGGAACATCGAATTCCATCTCGCGCGACACCTCGACGATGGTTTCTGGATGATGGCCATTCTTGGACAGCGCGTACTTGAACGCTCGGGTGCGGTTCAGGAAGAGACCGCGAGAAATAGCCGTTCTGTTCGCGCGCAACCCAAATCCCACGGCGATTCCTGCGACTGCCCAGGCGAGGCGCAGCACCGCCAGTGCTGAAAACCGTAGGCGACCGCATCCGCGACGGTTCCAAATTGATGGTTGGCAGCTTAAGGTCTCTGACGTTTGTTCCCAATCACAACGCCGAGCAATTGCATTCTCGCTTGGGTGTCAGCTACACGGGCTCGCGACGCTCGTTTAAACGCCAGCAAGGAATGTACAGACGTCCGCTATCTAACAAAGGTGATCTGCAGTGTCTGATTTCTGCCAGTGTTGGTTTTCGATCAGACAAAACCTGTGCAGCAGAACAGGAAGACGGAAGTTGCTTGGCCATACTTCGTCTCGGCAGCAACAAGATGCCTGGCATCGACTTTGCATGGAGCGATTCGGGAACGTCGTGGAAAGTCACCCCTGCTCGCAAAACGTCCTCTTGAGGTTACGCTTTCTTGGTCACACTGACCTCGCTTGCGAGCAGTTTGCCGGATGAAAGACGCCGTAGACAGGCAATCCGGCACCACAGCGTGAATCAGCACTACGGGGCGGCATCGACTCTAGAACAGAGGAGGTCAGCCATGTCTGACTCGTTCCAGCGCTCCAACTTGGCCCAGTCAATGGAAGCGCAACATGCAGAACTCAAGCACGCGCTCACCCGCAGCCCATTCAGACTCCACGCTGATCGCATGGTCCAACAGGGCGCGAAGACCATCAACATTCTACAAGTTGCCTGGATACTGCGGGTCAAGCGCGGCTGCGAAATGGTCTTTATGCGCCTGCCCGAGCTTTTGGCAAGCGGCGAACGTCTGGCCAAAGATCTGCGGAACCTGCGTGACGATGGACAGCTTGGCATTTCCTGGCGTGAATACACCCGCGACGCGGGCGAGCGCGCTATATTGCTAATCGATCTTCTCCGGGAGAGCGGCGACCTCTTCCTTGAACATGAGGCGGCAGGCTGTCAGCCGGTTCTTTTCTACGAGTACGAGAAGATCATGGACGGAAGGGATCTTCCCGTAAAGTCCAACTTCGTATTGCTGCGCATCATCCCGTCGCAAGATGTTACGGTCGATTACACCCGTCGTCGGCCCTTTGTTATCATCCCTCCACGTGCGGGACACGCTGCGGGTGTGGGAGCCCACGAGCACGATAGTCAGCTCGGCGTTGCCTTGCGCGAAGGTCATCCAGTTTATCTGGTGAGCTTCCGTCGCCAGCCGGAGCAGGATCAGCAACTCTCTGATGTGGCCTATGCGGAAGCGGCGTTTGTTCGAGAAGTGATCCGCCGGCATCCGCGCGCGCCTCTGCCGGCCATTATCGGCAACTGCCAAGCAGGCTGGGCGACCCTCGTTATGGCCGCAACAAACCCTGACTTGACAGGACCCGTCGTCATCAATGGATCACCGGTGACGGCTGTGTCGGGAAACATCGGCGACAACACTTTCCGCTACATTGCCGGCATATTCGGCGGAGTCTGGATCCCGATGTTTCTGTGCGACCTTGGCCAGGGCATGTTTGATGGAGCCAATCTCATACATAATTTCGAGATGCTCAATCCCGAGCGCCGGCTGTTCCTCAAGTACGCCGAGCTTTTCCGCGACGTGGATACGACGCGCGAAAGCTTTCTTGCCACCGAGAAGTGGTGGAGCAGCTTCTGCTTGCTGCACGAAAACGAGATCTGCTGGATTCTCGAAAACTTGTTCATCGGCAACCGGCTCGGCAAAAACATGGCCTACCTGGGATCGGAGCGTCAGCACGTGGATCTCAAGCAGATCCGGGCGCCGATCATCGTGTTTGCCAGCCATGGCGACAAAGTGACGCCGCCCCAGCAGGCTCTGAATTGGATCACAGATATTTACGAGGACGAGGAGGAGATCCGCGTTCGCGGCCAACACATTATCTATATGGTGCATGACGACATCGGGCACCTCGGCATCTTCGTCTCTTCAAACGTTGTCAATAGGGAGTTCCGGCAAGTTGCAACCACGCTTGAGGCAATCGAAGCGTTGATGCCCGGCCTCTACGAAATGTGCGTCAAAGATGTTCAGGAACATGATGGACGAAAAAGCTTCAGTGTTGAACTAGTCGAACGCAGCTTCAAGGACATCCGGGCATTGAACGACAACTATCGCGATGAATTCCCTTTCCGTGCGGTTGATCGGGCGTCTGAACTTCAGGCACAGATCTATCACACAATCGCCCGCCCCTTCGTCAGAGCTGCAGTCACAACCTTCACGGCCCAAGCTTGCCGTAGTGTTCACCCGGAGCGCCTGTCGCGAGCGCTAGTTTCTTCGCGAAATCTGATGCTGGCTGGCTTCAAGTCCATAAGCGAGCAGGTTCGCCAGTCTCGAGCCAAGGCCAGAGTAGATAATCCATTCCTGCTGGCGGAAGCCTTGTATGTGCAGCATATCGCACAGGCGATGATCTACTGGCGCGACCTGCGCGACATGATGTATGAGCTGACGTTCCACAGCATGTGGAACGCTCCTTTGCAGCACTATTTTGGTGATCGCTACGAAGTGCAGGCGAGGCAAATGACGCCAGAAAAATTGAGGTCGCGCCCGGACGTTCAGTGTGCGCTTAAGATGATCGCGACCGGCGGCTTTATCGAGGCCGTCATCCGCATGATGGCGCTGCTTGTGAGCGATCGCGGCGGTATCCGCCGCGACCGTCTCGATCGCTGGTCACGCGTCCTGACGCAGAACGAGCCGTTCCGCTCGGTCCCTTCTGACCGTCTGACTACAATCACTCGCCAACAGACCATCATCGCCACTTTGGAACGGGAGCAAGCTATCGAGACCCTGCCATTGCTGCTGGATGACTCTGAGGAGCGCCGCCGCGCCTACCTGGTCGCACGCTATGTACCCGGCCCCATCGCGGAAATGTCGCCGAAGACGATCGACCTCCTAGGGCGGTTTGCTCAGGTGCTTGAGCAGCCGCCAATCACCGGCGATGTTACCGAAAATCCGTTGGCGCAAATGAAGGCTGAGTAAAGCATCGATGCTTGGCGTAAAGGATGATGACCATCGGCTTGAGCGTCAGGCGTGGCAACTGAGGGCAATCTCGATGCGCCTCGTAGTTGGCACAGGATGAAGCCAGTTCGTCCTGCACGTTGTACTCTGACGCTTGCGGCTGGAGCGGCCAAACATGTTCGACGCGCGCCTATTGTGTGTTCCGGATCCTGAGCGCTGATGGTAACGGAGGGCTCGAAATTCAAGAATTGGCTTGACGAAAGAAGCGAGCAGATGCCGATGCGTTCCCTTTGCAGATAAGAACCGGCCGCGCTGAAGTCGTCGAATCTGGCGACTTCCTCCGGACCGAGCAGAGATATTAGTGGTTGGGGCACTTTCTCCCTGCCGAAATCCGCGGAATGGAGTTCTTCGCCGTGGACCACGATACCATCCGCGCCGAGCTGATGTACTTGGAGTCCCTTGGCTCCCGAATCTCGGGCTCAAAGAGCCACGATCAACTTGTAGAGCATGTTAAACAGCAGTGGGCCGACTTCGGTATGCGAGTTCACGAGGACGTCTTGCATTTCGATCGCTGGAGCATGGCTGCAGAAAATCCCGACGGTCTGCGTCTTACGATCGACCGGCGCGACATAGCGATCTCTTCGGTCTTTCCCTACTCCGGGACCACCGGCCCCCTAGGGACCGAGAAGCAGTTGTACAGATTGCGCGGTCCAATACCGCGATGGACCAAAGCGCGCGGAGGAATTGCGGTCGTCGAGGTCCGAAATCGAGAGTTCCCGTTTGATGCGGCGGTCAAGACTTGGGATCGGGCGCGTGCATGGGGCAAGACCACTATGCCGCTGCTTCCTGCCACGTTCGCCGGCCTCGGTCTGGCGCGTGCTCGACGAGCTGGCGTTGAGGCGGTGATCTTCGCCTGGCGTAGCATAAGCATTTTCAACGCCAAAGGACAGTACTTACCGTTCACGTTGCCCTACCAGAACATTCCAGCGGTCTTCGTGGCCGGAGACGACGCCGACTTTGTGTTGGACGCCGCCTCACGGGCCAGGCAGGCGACGCTCGTCGTCGACGCCGTGATCGAGCGAGACAGCACTATGCGAACAATATGGGGGGCCGTGGAAGGTAACAGCGCAGCCCACGAGACTGTCCTCGTGGTAAGCCACAGCGACGGTACAAACATTGTCGAGGAGAACGGTCACATCGGTTTGGTCGAACTCGCGCGCCAGACTGCCGCTCGACCGTTGGCACGCACAGCAATCTTCGTGTTAACAGCTGGACACCTTCGAATCCCGGCGGTCACTGACGATGGCCAAGCCACTTCGCGCTGGTTGCGGGATCACCCACAATGGTGGGTTGGTGGCCCGGGAAATCGCCACGCAGTGGCGGGCCTGGTGATCGAGCACCTCGGCGCTCGGGAATACCGGGACGATCCCCTCAAAAACACCTACGGCCCAACAGGCAACCCCGAACCCGAACTGCTCTACGCCTCCACCCCGCAGCTGACGGCGCTTATCGAATCAGAGTGGCGAACAACCGGGCACCCGCCGAGAGTGTCGGCCCCAAACGCGCTCATTCAGTTGGGCGAAGGCCAGCCGCTCTACTTAAAAGGCATCCCAAACATCGCGCTCGTCACCGTGCCGCAGTACCTACTAAGTATTGAACCGGGCGACTACGTCGACGTCGCTCTTCTGGACAGACAAGTCAGCAGCTTCGCGCGACTGCTGCGACGAATTGACACCATGCCCAGCAACGAAATCGGAACCGTCGAGACGATTACTCCACTCGCGAAGGCGGCTGCCGCGCTGCGCGCGATTGGCATTCTCGCTTGCAGCTCATCGGACTGGCGGTAATCCGGTTGCACCAACCTCCAAAAACGTACGGAGACAGTAGTCAGCTCGAGGGTCCAGGTCAAAGCGAACCGGCAAGAGCGCCTTTTCGCGTCCGCTTCTGGCTCGAATCTGAAGACCACTTTCCACCCTTTAAGACTTTGCGTCGATGCGGTGCGGTCCGCCGGACGTCATTCAGATAGCAGAACGTGGCCTCGCCGCCAGCGATCGCGGTAAGACCGCCGGCCATGCCCGTCCCGCGCGGCGGGAGCCGGCCCAGGTGATGGCCATGCTCCAAAAGATCGGCACCGAGCAGCAGCGGCGGAGCCCACGGGGTCCTAACTCAGAGCGGAGTATCGAGCACACTTCTATGAGGTTTATGAGGTAGCCTGCGGGAAGTTCTGCAGAAGCTGAGCGGCTGAAGCGGTCATGGCAAGTCCGGTGGTTGCGAAGATCACCGCTCGTGGAGGAGCTTGGACCCGCCATGACCGTGACGACGATTAAGACGGATGTCTCTGCAGTCAAAGAGTTGTTGAGGTCGGACAAGGAGTTCCTGAAGCCGCTGATCCGCAGGAAGATACTCGAAGCCGAGATGACGGAGACGCTGGGTGCGGAGAACGGAGAGCGGAGCGAGGGAAGGCTTGTGATCTTGCCCCCAAGTTTTATCCAATCCTGAGTTCGCTCCGGCTGTTGGATTTGCCCGGTTGGGCGGTGGCTGCGACGGGAGCTGGCGGCAGAGCTTTCGGCATAGCGCAGCGCCAGATGCCGGCGCGGGTGACAGCTGAAGGCGAACTCGGAGGGCGTTTTCCATCCTGGGAGTGTGGTCGCGCATCGTTGTAATCGGGCCCGCCAGCATCCGCGTGCGACGCGAGCCTGGGCCAGCGACGTGAACAGCGTCTCGTTCAGCAGTTCATCCCGCAGCCTGAAGCTCTCGACAAAGGCATTCTGCATGGGCTTGCCCGGCCCAATGTAGTGCCATGCGACGCGCCTCTGCCCCGCCCCGGTCAGGATGGCGTTGCTGGTCAGTTCGGTGCCGGTGTCGCTGACCACCGTCTTGGGCTTGCCGCGCTCCGATCACCAGCCGGTCCAGTTCCCGCGCCACGCGGATGCCGGAGAGCGAGGTATCGGCGACCAGCGCCAGGCATTCGCGGGTGCAGTCATCCACACGGTGAGGATACGGAAGCGGCGGCCGCAGGTCAGCTGACCCGACACGAAATCGAGCGACCGGCGGTCGTTCGGCGCCATCGGCACCGTCATTGGCGCCCGGGTCCCGATCGCCCGTTTGCGGCCGCCACGCCGCCGCACCGCCAGCCTCTCTTCCAGGTAGAGCCGGAACAGCTTCTTTTGGTTGACCCTCCCGCTTGAGCAGCACATGCAGGCGTCGATAGCCGAAGCGGCGGCGCTCCTGGGCGGTTGCCCGCATGCGCTGGCGAAGGCCGGCTTCGTCCGCCCAAGTCATTTGGTATCTCATGGTCATGCGGCAGCAGCCGATGGCTTTACACGCCCGCCGTTCGCTCATCCCGTGGGCGCCTCGGTGACACCTTTCCGCTTGGCCGCGGGCGTCACCACTTCTTTCCCAAAAGGTCCTTCAACGCCGCATTGTCCAGCATGGCGTGGGCGAAAAGGCGCTT
>NZ_LBJW01000073.1:0-14049 GCF_028128865.1 Bradyrhizobium sp. CCBAU 11357
GAGTTTGAATCAGAAATCGCCCCCTCTGGGAACCCCGATTCCAGTCAAAAACAACATGCTCTAGCGAGATAGAGCGAGCAAGCGCCACGCTCGTGTCCCGGGCGCGGCGCAGCACGACGTGATGCGACGCAGAGGCGGGACCAGGCTCCACGATGGACCCCGGATCAGCAGCGCAGCATTTCATGCTGCGCAGCATCCGGGGAACGCCGCCCTAGCCCAGATTCAACTCCTTGAAGAAGTCGTTGCCCTTGTCGTCGATGATGATGAACGCCGGGAAGTCGACGACCTCGATGCGCCAGATCGCTTCCATGCCGAGCTCGGGATATTCGAGCACCTCGACCTTCTTGATGCAGTGCTCGGCGAGGTTCGCCGCGGCGCCGCCGATCGAGCCGAGATAGAAGCCGCCGTATTTCTTGCACGCCTCGCGCACCGCCGGCGCGCGGTTGCCCTTGGCCACCATCACCATCGAGCCGCCGGCGGCCTGGAACTGGTCGACGAAGGAATCCATGCGGCCCGCGGTGGTCGGACCGAACGCGCCGGAGGCGTAGCCCTCGGGCGTCTTGGCGGGGCCGGCATAATAGACCGGATGGTTCTTGAAGTAGTCCGGCAGCGGCTCGCCCTTCTCCAGCCGCTCGCGCAGCTTGGCATGCGCGCTGTCGCGCGCGACGATCATGGTGCCGGTCATCGAGACCCGTGTCTTGATCGGATATTTCGAGAACGTCGCCAGGATGTCCTTCATCGGCTGGTTGAGGTCGATCTTGACGACCTCGCCGCCGAGCGACTGCTCGACCTGCGGCAAATATTGCGCCGGGTTGTGCTCGAGCTCCTCGAGATAGATGCCGTCCCTGGTGATCTTGCCGAGCACCTGGCGGTCGGCCGAGCAGGACACGCCAAGCCCGATCGGGAGCGAAGCGCCATGACGCGGCATGCGGATCACGCGCACGTCGTGGCAGAAATACTTGCCGCCGAACTGCGCGCCGACGCCGAGCGACTGCGTCATCTTGTGGATTTCCTGCTCCATCTCGACGTCGCGGAAGGCGTTGCCGTCGGGCGAGCCCTGCGTCGGCAACGCATCGAGATAGCGGGCGGAGGCAAGCTTCACCGTCTTCATGCACAACTCGGCCGACGTGCCGCCGATCACGATGGCGAGGTGATAGGGTGGGCACGCCGCGGTGCCGAGCGTCAGGATCTTTTCCTTCAGGAACGCGAGCAGCCGGTCCTTGGTCAACACCGAGGGCGTGGCCTGGAACAGAAAGCTCTTGTTGGCGGAGCCGCCGCCCTTGGCCATGAACATGAACTTGTAGGCGTCATCACCCTCGGCGTAGATCTCGCACTGCGCCGGCATGTTGTTGGCGGTGTTCCTCTCTTCATACATCGAGAGCGGCGCGACCTGCGAGTAGCGCAGATTGCGGCGCAGATACGCATCGCGCGCGCCTTCCGACA
The DNA here is from genome assembly GCF_028128865.1 of Bradyrhizobium sp. CCBAU 11357. Lineage (NCBI taxonomy): Bacteria > Pseudomonadati > Pseudomonadota > Alphaproteobacteria > Hyphomicrobiales > Nitrobacteraceae > Bradyrhizobium > Bradyrhizobium sp. CCBAU 11357. Next base: position 1,444 of record NZ_LBJW01000073.1, read on the forward strand.
GCGCCGCCTCGTCGTCGCCGTCGGTGATGACGTTGCAGCCCTTCTTGCCCATGATGATCGCGGTGCCGGTGTCCTGGCACATCGGCAGCACGCCGCCGGCGGCGATGTTGGCGTTCTTCAAGAAGTCCAGCGCGACGAACTTGTCGTTCGGGCTCGCCTCGCTGTCCTCCAGGATCGCGCGGAGCTGCTTCAGATGGCCGGGGCGCAGATAATGGTTGATGTCGCCAAAAGCCGCCTCCGACAGCACCCGCAGCGCCTCGCGCGACACCACCAGCATGTCCTTGCCGAGCACCTTCTCGACCCTGACGCCCTCGGACGAAATCTTCTTGTAGGGCGTCTCGTCCTTGCCCAGCGGGAACAGCGGGGTGTGCTTGTAGGGCGGAACGGGCTTTGACTGGTCGGGGAAGGCGGTGGGAGCGTTCATGGGGCAAATCTCGGGTTTTGGGGCCCTGGCGGACCTCTCAGCATAGAAGCGTTCTAAGCGCATTTTAGCCAGAAAAGAAAGGGAGCGGTGCGCGCATGGGAGGGGTAGGTCCGGCACGGGAAGGCATTGGCACAGCGCGTGGAAATGCCTCTGCCCACCCTTGCGCTTCGCGTCCGCCGACGCTTGAATGCGCGCCCTAAGGGGCTTTTTATCCATGACATTGAAACTGAACGTCCGCGGCGCGATCCTGGTCGCCGCCGCCATCACCGGCCTTGCGGCTCTCGCCTCGCCTGCCCGCGCCGATCGCTGCGACGACAGCGCCAAGGAGTTGGCGAACCAGGTCGACCGTCTCAAGGTGAATTTCCGCGCCGCCAACGTCGTGTATCTCACGCACCCCGCGGCCAAGGAGCTGTCGGTCGGCTGCCGCGGCGACAAATATTCGATCGAGCTCTATGCCAAGGGTGATCGCAATCCGAAGCCGGAGTTCTATGCGCTGGTCGGATCGATGGCGGCGATCGTCTTCACCGTGACCAAGGACGACACCACGACGGGCGCGACGCGCTGTCTGAAGCGGATGGGCCTGCTCCGCGGCGACAAGGTCAGCATGCGCTACCGCCGGCTCAACATGGAATGCACCCGCACCAAGACGGAGGCGTCGATCGCGATCACGCGCGGCAAGGACGAATAGGCGCGCCTCGCTCTTGGTGCCAGCGCGGTGCAGCTGTGCCGCGACCCGGTCGGCCACGTACTCCGTCATTGCGAGCGCAGCGACTTGTCCGCCGAAGCCTTCGGCGAAGGCGGAAGCAATCCAGAAATCTCTCCGCGCAGACGGTCTGGATTGCTTCGTCGCAAGGGCTCCTCGCAATGACGGAGAGGTCTCGTCGTCCCGGTTTGCACCGCGCGGATGAAACGCATACACGGCCTTCTCCGCACCGATTCCCTCGCATTTTAACGATTGGCTTGAAGGAAATTTCGCTCCTCCCAGGGCAGGCTCGCTTGTTTCCATGTGTGAGGATTTGCGGATGAAGGTTTCCACCGTTGCGCCCCCGCCGATCGCGATCGTGGTTCCGAACTACGACACGACCAAGCCGCAGGACGATCAGACCAAGGTCAAGGACGAGGATCCGACCTTCAAGCCGCAGCCGCCGGCGCCGCTGCCGCCGGGGCAGGGCACGCGGATCGACCAGCTCGCCTGATCGGGCTTGCCACAGCCGAAAGCGCCCGATCCGGTCGATCGGGCTTTAGGCGTGTCCGGCCGCATCTTTGCCGGATAGCCGGACCAGCATCGTGCGCCGTTCACCCGGGACCTGCGCATGATCGCACGGCTGCTGTTGCAGAACACGCTGTTCGTCGTCGGCATGGGCGCGCTGCTATTCGCGTGCGCCGGGACGCTGCGTTGGCCGTCGGCCTGGGCCTTCCTCACCACCTCCGCCCTGCTCGGCCCGCTCTGCGGCTGGTGGCTCTACCGGATCGATCCGGCGCTGCTCGCCGAACGTCTGCGGCCGGTGCTGCAAAAGGATCAACCCGCCGCCGACAAGATGTTCATGGCGCTGTTCGTCCTCGCCATACTGGCCTGGCTTGCCGTGATGGGGCTCGACCGCCGCGTTCGATCCTCCGACATGCCGACGGTGTTGCAGGTGCTCGGCCTCGGGCTGTTCCTCGTTTCGACATTGTTCACCATGTGGGTCTTCCGCGAGAACTCGTTCGCCGCGCCCGTGGTGAAGCTGCAAGCCGAGCGCGCGCAGCACGTGATCTCGACCGGTCCCTACGCCCATGTCCGCCACCCCATGTACAGCGGCATGGTCCTGTTCTTCACCGGCGTGCCGTTGCTGCTGGGGTCGTGGTGGGGACTTGCGATGATGCCGATCTTCATCGCCCTGTTCGCGATCCGCATCCCGATCGAGGAGCGCACGCTGCGCGAGGGCCTGCCGGGCTATACCGATTACGCGGCGCGGGTGCGCTATCGCCTCATCCCGGGCGTCTGGTGACCGCCCCTCACGTCCTGCACGAAATCGGCTATCGATCCAGCTCGCGATAGCGGCGGAAGATGCCCTGCTCGTTGAAGGGAATGCGGCGCTCGCTTGCGAGATAGGCCTTGATATTGGGCCGCGCAGCGATGCGGTCGTGCAGGCCGACGAGGCCCGGGACATCGGCTTCGAACGACTTCATGCGTTTGGGGAAGGCATAACGCAGTCCCGCGACGATCTGGAACAGCGAGAGGTCGACATAGGTCGGGCGGCGACCGGCGACATAGGTGCCGCCGTTTGCGACGAGAATCTGCTCGAAATAGCCGAGGTATTTCGGCACCCGCTCGTCCCAGAAATCGGCCGTGCGCTTCTTCGCCGGCGCCTTCTGGTCCTCATAATAGAGCGAGGGCCCGAGCGGATGATGGGTGTCGTGGATCTCGACGACGAAGTCCGTGATCGTGAGCTGGAGCTGGTGCACCCAGAGCCGGCCGGCTTCCGTCTTCGGGGCGAGCCCATGACGAGCGCCGAGATAAAGCAGGATGTTGGCGGTCTGGCCGATGACGAGCTTGCCCGTTTTCAGGAACGGCGGTGCAAAGGGCGGCGTGCCCGTCTGTGCATCCATCATCTTCATCATCGCAGCAGTTCCGCGCGGACCCCGCGCAACGTCGACGTAAGCGGCGCCCGCTTCCTCCAGCGCCAGCCGCACATATTCGCCGCGGCCCTGGATCTCGGGCCAGTAGTAGAGCTCGTATGTCATGGGAGCGGTCCGTGAGCGTGGGAGCGATCGGACCAATGTAGCAGGCGGCTCAGGGTTCCGTCAGGTTGGACGGAACGGCCGCGCCACATACGCCGTCATTGCGAGCGTAGCGAAGCAATCCAGAAATGCCTCTGCGGAGAGAGTCTGGATTGCTTCGTCGCAAGGGCTCCTCGCAATGACGGGTGGAAAGAGCTTCGCGCCTCACTCAATTCGCAGCGAAGCAGTACAGCAGCCCGTCGCCGCCGGTGCTCTTCAGATCGGCCTGCGAGCAGCCGCCGTCGGGACCGCGCGAGGTGTGGGAGCTGTTCCACGACTTCGAGGGCTCGTCGTCGCGCAGGCCCCGGCGATCGAAATGGCCGACCATCGCGGCGCCCTGCGTGCTCGATGTCCAATTCTTGCAGGTCTTGTCGTCGCCCGCGGCAAAGGCGGTGCCGTCCGGTTGCGATCCCGTGAGGATGTCGTGCCGGTTCGGCTGGTCGCCGGCACCGTTGATGACCTCGCCCTTCTCGCTGAGCGCGGTCTGCTTGGTGAGATTGTTGGTCGCGCTGTGCAGCTCGGCGACGTCCTTGGCGATCACCGTGCCCTTGACGTTCTGCCACGGTCCCTTGCCGATGCGATCCTTGGCGTTGATGGCCGGCTTGCCGTCGGCGGCCTGCGTCGAGAGATAGGCACGCCAGGTCTTGGTGCCGGCGCCGGCGGTCTGAGCCAGCTTCTGGCATTGCGCGTCGGCGCCTTCGAGACCGCCGAGATCGGCGCCCTTGCCGGGCCCGCTGGAGGTCACGAAGAAGGTCATGTCGGCCGACTGCGCCTGCGCCGCGGGCGCCGCCAGCAAGGCCATAGCGAGCGCAAGGCCCGAAATCGTCACTCTCTCGATGCGGATCATGCTGTCCTCCCGTTTGTCGTTGACCGCCTCATGTCAACCCGGCACGTGGCTGGTTATTCCGATGCGGCGCGGCGAGACGCCCAAAGAAAAAGGCGCCGTGCGGAACGCACGACGCCCTGGTTTGTCATGTCGCGAGCGATCAGTTGGTCTGCTGGATCGCCGACAATTCCCAACCGGTGCCCGGCCTGCGGGCGAAGGTCCAGACCTCGGTCGCCTCGCTCGGCTGCTCGCTGCCGGCGACGATCGCGCCGGTGTTGCGATCCACCGTCTTGTCGGTGAGCGCGAAGCGCAGCGCCACCGTGGCGTAGTCGGTCTCGCCTTCGCGCCAGGCTTCCGCGAGGTCGCCCTGCAACAGCTTCACGTTCGTGACCTTGTTGATCACGTTGCGGGTGCGGTTCTGGGCAAGGTCCTGCTCGAAGTAGGAGACCATTTCCGGCGTCGCGAGGGTGTGCAGCTTGGCCACGTCCTCGTTCGACCAGGCGGCCTGGACCTCGCCGAGCAGCCGCTCGAACGCCTCGTAGTCATCCGGCTTGATCTCGAGCGGCGCATTGTTGGCGCCGAAGCCGAAGCCGCCGAGGCCGCCGCCAAGACCACCACCAAGGCCGCTGCGATAGTTCGTCTGCGGTCCGGGACCTGCGCCGGAATCAGCATTGGCGTAAGCCGCCCGCGGGGCGTGACGGCGCTGCCACCAGGACATCGCCAGCCGCACCACGAGAACCACCAGCGCGATCTGGATGATCAGGCCGAGGATCGAGGACAGGCCGCCGAGGCCGCCGAACAGGCCGCCACCGAACAGCATGCCGAGCAGGCCGGCGCCGAGGAAGCCGGCCGCAAGGCCGCCCATGAAGCCGCCGGCGCGGCCGAACAGGCCGCCGCGCGCAGGCGCGGAAGCAGCCGAGTTCATGCCCGCACCCGGCTGAGTGTAAGTCCGGTTGAACTGCGAGGTCGAGCCCGGCGCGGTCGTGGTCGACGGCGGAGCCGAATAGGTGCGCGAGCCGCGCGAACCCGACGACATGCCGCCGCCGACGCGCGCGTCGGCGGACGAGATCGCCAGCGCGGTCGGCAGCGCAAGCGCCAGCACGACGGCGATCGTCTTGAAGAGAGTGCGGGATCGTTGCGAGAAAGTCATGTGCGTTTCCCAAATCCCCGGCATGGGGACGTGCTCCTAAGATGGTCAGACTTCCCGAAAAGTGAAGCCGGTTTCGGAACCCATGGCTGCGGCCCTCAGTCGCGGGGATGTGGCAAAAGCCCATATTTGGCGGGGGTTTGGCCGGGGGTCCGCGGGGACCCGCGGTCGCGGGTTACCGGTGGGCTTGGGGCCGGGATTTCAGCTTTTTCCCGCGTCCGTTGCGAAGCGCAACTCTATCCACCGTCATTGCGACTCTATCCACCGTCATTGCGAGGAGCCCTTTGCGACGAAGCAATCTAGGATGGTTCCACGCACGCAGTCTGGATTGCTTCGCAATGACGGAGAATGCGGGAACGGCGCAGCGCCGCTCGCCCCTCACCCCTGCTTCGTCATGGTCTCCTTCACCGCTGCGACCAGCTGGCTGAGCGTGAATGGTTTCGGCAGGAAGTCGAACTGCTGGCCTTCGGGCAGGCTCTTCTCGAACGCATCCTCGGCATAGCCGGAGACGAAGATGAACTTGATGTCGGGGTTCTGCTCGCGCATCGCCTTCAGCAGCGTCGGGCCGTCCATCTCGGGCATGACGACGTCGGAGACGACGAGATCGATCGCGCCGCTCTGCTCGTCCAGCACCTCCATGGCCTCGACGCCATTCTCGGCCTCGACCACGGTGTAGCCGCGCGAGCGCAGGCCGCGGGCATTGAGCGCGCGCAGGCCCTCCTCGTCCTCGACCAGCAGGATGGTGCCCTGGCCAGTGAGGTCGGTGCGCGGCTTCACCTCTGCCGCCGCGGCGGGCGCGGCTTCCTTGGCGGCGCCGCCCGTCGCGCTGGCCGCAGCTGGCTGCTCGACCTGCACCTCGGCCTCGGCGTGGTGGCGCGGCAGGAAGATGTGGAACGAGGTGCCCTGCCCCGGCTCGGAATCGACGTAGATGAAGCCGCCGGTCTGCTTGACGATGCCGTAGACGGTGGAGAGCCCGAGGCCGGTGCCCTTGCCGACCTCTTTCGTCGAGAAGAACGGCTCAAAAATCTTGTCGCGGATGTCGGCGGGGATGCCGGTGCCGGTGTCGGCGACCTCGATCCGAACATAATCCGCAGCGGGCATGCCCTTGTAGGCGAGCTTGCCAGCGTCCTCGGTGGTGACGTTGGCGGTGCGGATGATCAGCTTGCCGCCGTCGGGCATGGCGTCGCGCGCGTTCACCGCGAGATTGACGATCACTTGCTCGAACTGGGAGACGTCGACCTTCACCGGCCAGAGGTCGCGCCCGTGGACGAGGTCGAGCTTGACCTTCTCGCCGATCAGCCGGCGCAGCAGCATGGTGAGATCGCTCAAAGCGTCGCCGAGATCGAGCACCTGCGGCCGCAGCGTCTGCCGCCGCGAGAACGCCAGCAGCTGCCGCACCAGGGTGGCGGCGCGCGTTGCGTTCTGCTTGATCTGCATGATGTCCTGGAACGACGGGTCGGTCGGCTTGTGCGCGTTCAGCAGGAAGTCGTTCGCCATCATGATGGCGGACAGCACGTTGTTGAAGTCGTGGGCGATGCCGCCGGCAAGCTGGCCCACCGTCTCCATCTTCTGGGATTGGTTGATCTGGTTCTCCAGCGCGCGCCGCTCGGTGGTCTCGAGCATGTGCACGATGGCGGCTTCCGCCTCGGTCTCGGCCGAATCGACCGGCGTCACGAAGAATTGACCCCAGCGTTCCTTGGCCCCTTCCAGCGCCACCTCCACGGGGGCGATGTCGGCCTTGCCTTCGGCGGCCTGGTTGATAGCGGCGATCAGGAGGTGCCGGTCGCGCGAACTGACCGCGCGGAAGATCGACTTGGAGGAGGTGTCCAGCCCCAGCGCCTGACTGAGCTTGGCATAGCGCGCATTGGCACGCACCACGTTGCCGGCGCGGTCGACGGTCGCGATCGCCATCGGCGTGTGGTCGAAGAAGCGCATGAAGCGCACTTCGGCGGCACGGTCGGGGTCGCTGCGCTCGTCGCGGGCGCGGCTGATGACGAGCGTGCGCGAGGGGCCCGGCGCGCCGTCGGCGCCGAAGGCGAGCTTGTGATAGAGCCGCACCGGCATGGTCTTGCCGGTGCGCATGCGCAGGTCGATGTCGAAGACCTCGGTCTTCACCTCGCCCGGCACCGCCACGATCGAGGTCAGGAGCGAAGCGCCATCGCCGGAGACGATGTCGGTGAGCTTCAGGCCGCCCGAGCCGATCTCGGCGAGGTCGTAGTCGAGCCAGTTGGCCAGCGTCGCGTTGACGTAGGCGAGCTCGCCGGCCGGATTGACCGAGAAGAAGCCGCACGGCGCGTGATCGAGATATTCGATCGCGTGCTGGAGCTCCTGGAACACGTCCTCCTGGCGCTCGCGGTCGCGCGTGATGTCGGCGATCGACCACACCGCATATTTCGCCTCGCGCTTGCCGGTGCCGAGCGGGCGCACCCGCATGCGCAGCCAGCGGCCCTGGCTGCCGTCGAGGCCGGAAATGCGCACCTCCTCCTGCTGCCGCTTGCCCTCGCGGGCGGCCTTGAGCAGCCGGAACACGGCTTCCGAGACGTCGGGGTTGCCGATGAAGACGCGCTCGACGGGGCGGACGTCCTGCGGACCGCTGGCGCCGGTCAGCGTCAGATAGGCGGCATTGGAATAGACCACGTGTCCGCGCGAATCAGTAACCGCAAGGCCGTCGAAGGCGTGATCGGAGATGCGGCCGATGATGGGATCGTCGAGATTGCGGTCGGCGAAACGGATGATGCCGGCGGCGAAGGCGAACAGGTTGAACAGGCCGACCATCGCCAGCACGGCCAGGATGCCGAGGATATAGGGCTGCGCCTGCGCGCGCCCGAGCGTCATCAGCCCGACGGCCACCGCGACAAGGCCGGCGGCCACCAGCAGCACCAGCGCAATGCTGCCCGATCGCGGCGACGGCTCGTGCGCCGCAACGGGCTCGCGTGTGAGGTCGTGGTCGGTCTCGGCGGTCATCTCAAGCTGGCGCGGCCTGTCGGCAGAGAATCAACGCGCCACGGGGCGCATGGGGTCCTCCCTGCCTGAATCGGACCCTGAGGTGCAAGGGCAGCAGCGGCGAAAGGTACGCTGATTCCCAGATTACAGCCATTTCCGGACCTTTTCGGGGGTTTTAGCCGCGTCCGGCGCGGAATCCCTGCTTCAGCCGCATGACGTAGCCGATGACTTCGGCGACGGCATGGTAGTGCTCGGTCGGGATTTCCTGGTCGATGTCGACGGTGGCATAGAGCGCGCGGGCCAGCGGCACGTTCTCCACGATCGGGATGTCGTGCTCGCGGGCGATCTCCCGGATCTTGAAGGCGAGGTTGTCGACGCCCTTGGCGACGCAGATCGGCGCGGTCATGCCGCGCTCGTAGGACAGCGCCACCGAATAGTGGGTCGGGTTGGTGATGATGACGGAGGCCTTGGGAACCGCGGCCATCATGCGCTTCTTGGCGCGCTGCTGCCGCAACTGCCTGATCTTGCCCTTGATGTGCGGGTCGCCTTCGGACTGCTTGAACTCTTCCTTGATCTCCTGGAGCGACATCTTCTGCCGCTGGAACCAGCTGCGGTACTGGAAGAAGTAGTCGGCGATGGCGACGATCGCGAGTGCGGCGACCACCGCGCCGAGCAGATGGATCGTCATGCTGGTGCTGGCGTCGAGCATGGCGGCCGGATCGAGCCTGACCATCGCCTCCATGCGATGCCGCTCCGGCCAAAGGATCATGGTCATGACCACGCCAAGCACCACCAGCTTGCCGATGCCTTTGAGAAAATTGGCCGCCGCCTGCTTGCCGAAGATGCGCTTGAAGCCTGCCCCGGGCGAGATCTTGCTGAACTTGGGTGTCAGGGATTCGGTCGACCACACCAGGCGGTGCTGCAGCATGTTGCCGGCAATCGCGGCCAGCATCAGCATCAAGAGGGGCACGCCGATCGCTGCGAGCACGGCGAATTCGATCTGCTGCATCAGCGCGAGCAGAGCCTTGCCGTCGGTCTTGATCATCCAGGAATTGGCGAGCAGGTTGCGCATCGGCGTCAGCAGCCCGCCGCCGACCGAGCCCGCGAAGGTCGAGACCACGAGCGTGCCGCCCGCCATCATGAACCAGGTGTTGATCTCCTGGCTCTTGGCGACGTCGCCGCGTTGAAGCGCATCGTCGAGACGCTTTTGCGTCGGGTCTTCTGTTTGACTTTCGGGATCGTTGTCTTCGGCCATCGATCGATCCCCGTCACTTCAGCGGCATCATCTGGTGCATGACACCGATGAAGTAGTCGAGATAGGTGCCCATCATCGCGGTGAGCACCACGGCGAGCACCAGAAAGCCCGCGAAGATCGACAGCGGCACGCCGACGAAATAGACCTGCATCTGCGGCATCAGCCGCGCCAGGATACCCAGCCCGATGTTGAAGACGAGGCCGAACACCAGGAACGGCCCGGAGAGCTGCAAGCCGAGGCGAAACGCAGCGGCGAAGGCGCGCGTTGCGAGCGAAGCGACGTCGCCGCTCGACACGGTCTCGCCCGGCGAGAAGATCGTGTAGCTGTCGTTCAGCGCCGCGATGACCAGATGGTGGCTGTCGGTGGCGAACAGCAGCGTCACGCCCAGCATGGTCAGGAAGTTGCCGACCAGCACGCCCTGCTGTCCCTGCGTCGGATCGACCGAGGTGACGAAGCCGAGCCCCATCTGCTGCGCGATCACGGATCCCGCGACCTGGAGCGCCGACAGCGTCACGCGCGCGGTCGCGCCCAAGACGATGCCGATCGCGATCTCATGCAGCATCAAGACCAGCAGCGGCGCCAGCGAGCCCATGTCGACCTGGTAGGCATTGCGATGCAGCGGCAGGATGATCAGCGTGAGCAGCAACGCGATCGACAGCTTGATCCGCGTCGGAATGTTGGTCTCGCCGAGCCCCGGCAGCAGCATCACCATCGCACCGACCCGGGCGAAGGCAAGCATGAAGGAAGCGGCGAGCGCCGGCAGCAGCGAGACGTCGATGCGCATAGTTCACGCATTGTGCCTCAGCCGCCGATGATTCGCGACGAGATCCGCAGCATGTGGGCGTGGAGCGAGTCGGCCATGAACGGCAGCGCCAACAGCATCGTGGCGAAGATGGCCAGGATCTTCGGCACGTAGATCAGCGTCTGCTCCTGGATCTGTGTCAGGGCCTGGAACAGCGACACGATGACGCCGACCACGAGGCCGACCACCATCAGCGGCGACGACACGATCACGATGGTCCAGATCGCATCACGCGCGACGTCGAGGGTCTCGGGTCCGGTCATTCACAGAGTTCCTTGTTCAACTGTCATCCCCGCCACCGCGGCGGGGAACGAACGCCCTCTCCCCCGTCATTGCGAGCGAAGCGAAGCAATCCAGGCTGCCGCCGCGGAGAGATTCTGGATTGCTTCGCTTCGCTCGCAATGACGCTTGGGGCGAGCGCCAGCACAAAAATCAAATCGGCATCTTCATGATGTCTTCATACGCCGCGATGACGCGGTCGCGGACCGAGACCAGCGTGGACACCGCGACGTCGGTGTCGGCGACCGCCGTGACCACGTCCATCACGTTGGCCTTGCCGGCGGCCATTGCCACCGTCTGCGCGTCGGACTTGCGGCCGGATTCCATGACGCTGCCGACGGCGTCCTTGAGCAGCGCGGCGAAGGATTGCCCGTTCGGTTCGCTGCCCTTGCCGGCGCCGCTGTTCTCCAGCACGCGGGCGAGATTGGCGTAGGCGTTGGCGGCGATTGTCGGTGATGCCATGGCTCAAATGTCCTGTTCAGCTCTTGAGGATGTCGAGCGTGCGCTGGATCATCCGGCGCGTCGCACTGATGATGTTGAGGTTGGCCTCGTAGGACCGCTGCGCGTCGCGCATGTCGGTCATCTCGACCACCGAGTTCACGTTGGGATATTTGACGTTGCCGCTGGCATCCGCAGCCGGATTGTTCGGCTCGTATCTGACGCGGAAGGCCGACTGGTCCGGCTTGATCCTGCCGAGGGTGACGACCTGCGCCTCGAGCGTGCGGTCGAGCGCGGAGGAGAAGGTCGGCACCTTGCGCCGGTAGGGATCGCCGCCGGCGGTCTGCGCCGTCGAATCCGCATTCGCGATGTTCTCCGAGATCACCCGCATGCGCCCGGCCTGCGCGCGCAGGCCCGAGGTCGCGATCGCCATGGAGCGGGCGAAGTCGCTGCTGTCATTTGCCATGATCCGCCTCCTTTAAGCCTAACCTTTGCCGATCGCGGTCTTGAGCAGGCGCAGGCTCTTCGAATAGAGCGAGGTCGCCGCGGCGTAATCCATCTGGTTGCTGGCGGCTTTCATCATCTCCTCCTCCAGATTGACGGCATTGCCGGCAGGGCGGGTCTTGAAACCGGCATTCTTGTTCTGGTCGAAGGCGGAAGGCGCCCCCGACGGCGTCATGTGCGAGGCGCTGGTCCGGGTCATGGCCAAAGGCCCCATGGACCCCGTGACGGCCCCGGTCTTGTCGAGCTTCGGCTCGACCAGGTCGCGCGGCCGGAATTTCGGCGTGTCGGAGTTGGAGACGTTCTCGGACAGGACGCGCTGGCGCTCCTGGTGCCACTGCATCTTGGTGCGAAGCGCCGACAGCACCGGAAGGTCGTTGATGGACATCGTCGCGGCTCCCTCCGCCCCGGACGGACCCCAGGGACCGCCGCTAGGCAGAATTTGCCGCCTGTATGGTTAACAGCTGGTTAAGGACCGCTCGCAAAGCATGGCCCCCAGCCGAAGCTGATTCTCGCGCCGGCGCGATTCGAGGCCCGCGAAAAGTGGCATTAACCCAACCGTTTGGCGGCGCGTGCACAGGGCAAGAAGTCGTTTTGGATCGGGCGATTCATGGGTTATTAAGAGTTGGGGACGGCAAAACTTGCCGTGGAACGTTAAGAAATCGCAGTTTTGGGGCATCGTCCGCCGGTGGTCGGCTCAACTGACCATGGGCACGAGAAAAGCGCCATTTGTCGGGGACAAGTATGCAAGGCAGCCCTATCACCTTCATCGTCGCGTTCATCGTCGTGCTGGCGTTGATCGGCGTCGCTGCGTGGCTGGTTCGCCGATTCGCCGGTAGCCGCATCGGCGCCAACACCCAGCGCGGCCGGATGCCCCGCCTCGCCGTGATCGACGCCGCCGCGGTTGACGGCCGGCGCCGGCTGGTGCTGGTCCGGCGCGACAATGTCGAGCATCTGCTGATGATCGGCGGCCCGACCGACATCGTCGTCGAGCCCAACATCGTTCGCGCCGCGCCCAGCCGCGACCAGATCCCGCAACGGCCGAATGCCGCCGAACCGCCGCGCCTTGCGCCCATGCCCGATGCCGGCGGCTGGGCCGACGACGCGCCGCGGCCCGAGCTGCTCGATCATCCCGAGCCGCAAATGCCCGAACCGCCGCCGCGGCCCGCGCGCCCCTCCTTCGCCGACGAAGTGCGCCGGCCTGCGCCTGCCCTGGCGGAACGCCGCAGCG
>NZ_LBJW01000074.1:0-15447 GCF_028128865.1 Bradyrhizobium sp. CCBAU 11357
AGCTCCTTCATTCTAGAAGAAGCCGTCAATCCTGAAAGTGCGAAAGACTCTGTACGTTATCGCTGCGAGGCCGTCCTGTGAGGACGCCAGATCTGCACTAAGCGTTTGGCGGTAAGGGATTTGACGCCATCGGCGCGACGCGCGGCGAGGCTGGACTGTAGGGTCCAGCATCCCGGTTTGGTGCTTAGCGGTAACAGACAGGGGCTCCGCAAATCGGCTGCTCCTGCGAGTGAGCAACGACAGGCTTATGCGCTTTGTCCGAAGCCGCAGCCGGTCGCAGCCCGATTGTCTCAAGCTCATCGGCAAACTCGCCAGGCCCGGCTGCAGGCGGCGCATGAACGAATTGCGATGTTCTCCGCGTCGAGACCCCAGAGCGGACCTGAAGCCAGAGTAGACTCCCTAAATCGAAGGGCCACCTCTAGCGGTTATGGCCACGAGGTAATCGAGCCATAACCAGGGCTGACTTGCTCGCTCGGGCCGTTCCTTTGAGAGCAGCTTCTCGGCCAAGCCGTGATCGCGCCGGGTGTCCAAAGAGAGACGACACTCGTGCCAGAAAGTACTCCCCCCGCTCTATTCCTCAGCCCGGACACTGAAACAGGCAACAAACGCACGGCACAGCCTGCGCACGATTGGTCCGGGCATCTTTCAATGTGGCGTTCGTCGATCAGCCGCGAGGGGCATGCAGACGCCTCGTGAACTTGATCGCCTCGCGCGAGTCGCGCCGGCCAGATGTTTCCGGGAGCCGCGGTGTGCCCGCGTGGTGCTACTTTCGGCCAGGCAGGCTTGCACCATCAGCTCAGGTAGAACATTGTCGCGGCGATCCTCAGTTGAAGCCGGCAGGAAGTGCGAAACGCCTCAACGTTCGCGCCGGCGAGCCTTGCCCTATGATTTGCCGGCATCAAAGTACGCGCGAGATGTGCGGTCGTTCACATATGATGGTCGCGATATGGCTTAGATGGGGCAGCAGCCTCGGGGTCGGAGTTCCTGGCGTTGACATTCAGCAGCGAAAGCTGGAGGGTCCTCAAACACTAATCTTGCCGACTTGATCAGCCGGACAGAGGTCGCTGCGGCTTGCTCAGCTTCATCCTGCGCTGAAGCTCCTTGAGGAGAGGTCATCTCAGGTCGTCGTCTTCGACGGGCAGAGCAGTGGCGACGGCAGTTCGCGCTGAACCGAAACCTTATCCCCCGAGGACGCGGTTCTCATCAAAGCGCTCAAAACCGGAGTAGCGACAGATAATTCACGGTCTAGGTTTCAGCGACTGTCTAGGCCGAAAAATGGGAAGGGCATTGCTGACCGGCTTTCCGCGGGGACGTTGAATGCACATGTCAGGAGTATAACCACGACAAGGGCGTTGGCAGTAGCTTCGGGGTAGCACTGTGTGAGCTGCGGAACACGTCGGCTGGGCTAAGCGATGAAGATCGCGCACGGTATTCCGGACCATTGCTGACCCCTGAGATATGTACTGAAAGGCTCGAGGCGGATCGACGAGGTACTGGGCAGCGCCTCGTCGGCCAGACGAGCTTTCTGCGGAACGCCACGGCCAGGATGTGCATCTGGGACTCATGGACGACCACACCCATCTGCAGCCAGCTAAGCTCAGCCGACGCGTGTTCGATGCGGGCAGGAACCAGCCTCTTTACTCCGAGGATGCTTCCCTGTCTCGGGGCCGAGGCCCCAATCACAATGCTGTAAAACGCAACGGCGATAACACCGTAGGTGTTCTTCGCAGCTTTGGCGTTCGGAAGATCAAAGAAGATCGCTGTGCGGCTCAACGAGGAGCCGCACAGCGATGATGCGCGCAAGTTAATCGGGCGGGGTAGCGCTCACCCGGACCCCCCGGAACCGCGCCAAGCTCGCTGGCGCAAGCTATGCTACATTAATAAGTCCAATACCGGAGCTATGTGGTCGGGTTCCTAATTCTTAGCGTGGGGATTGTCTCTCGGCATCTCCATTGCTTGGGTGATGGATGAGCCGCACGTCATTTGGGCCTCCCGGCCCCAAGCGGGCGGTGTAACGCTCGTCTAGAATATCGTAGTTTATTTCCGGCTGCGCATCGTTCGGCAACTGGCCCCAGCGGCGAAGCATCGAGAGCATCGTGTCCGGGGCTGGTTGGTCGCCGTGCGAAAAATTCTTGGGAACGGCGAATGATGCAGCATAAATCTCGCGGGGCGCGGGGGACGTCCCGTCAGCCCTGGAGGAGGACGCCGGAGCGGCTTGCTCCATCGACCGTCCAAGCCGCGATGATGAGGCTCGGTTCGCTGGTTGCGCGCTGGGCTGCGGAGCGTTTTCCAGTCGAAATCGCAGAGGAATGGCAGCGCCTTGCGGAAGAGGGGTGCTTCGCCTCATCGTTGCCGCGGGCACGAACAGCGCCGTGTAGCGGTCATTGTGAACGATAAAACTGTTGGGTCGGCTGTCCTGGCTCGGCGCGACGTTGCTACGGTCCAGCGCAGCGGACGCGTGCTGGTGGCCCTGCCGGAAATTGAAGGGAATAACGGCCGGTTCTGAATCCAGCCCTTGGTGATGACCCTCGGTTGGCTGGACGGAAGACGATGGGCCAGCGTTTCCCACCATCGCCCACAGCAGATCCTGATCGTAGCCTTCCGCGGGAAGGACGAGCCGATCGCCGGCCTGAAACGGTGCGCCGGCGTCTTCCATCGGCTCGCGAACGACTGAACTGCCGGGCTCGCTCACCTGGCGTCCGATAGCATCCCCTTCTGTATGGCTTAGTGTTCTCTGCCTCTTCGCATGCCTCAACTCCCCGGTGTAATCCTCACCCATGAGGACCTCGTGACTTGAAGAGGGAGCGCTCCCGGTCAGCTCGTTCCGAGCCGGTTGGTAGCCGTCGCTCCAGTTGAACTGAACGGCTTTTCCGCGGTCCGGTCCCTGGTGATCGCGCGCGGTTGGGAGAGACGATATTAGGTTCGGTCCGCCCATCATCCCTCGCAGCGGGTCCTGATCGTGACCTTGCGCAGGCAGCTCTTTCGGCCAAGTCCAAGCTTCCCGCGGCGCGCTGTGCTCGGCAGCGGTGTCCCCGAGGTGTCTGGTGACGGCGCCTTCGGGATGAGGACCGTGGGCCGCCTGGTGCCCAAGATCCAAAGCCTCGATGAGGCTACGCTCTTCCTCAGACAGAGGAAAATAGTAGGGATCTGAAGAAGCAGGGATCTCTGCAACGGCAGGGGCATCAAGCTGCGGCACTTCGTCCAAGTACGGCTCAAACTCCGCTTGCTGCTGTTGTGGTTGTGACACTGCGGCGTGGTCACGGTCGAATGGGTTGATGCGCTTAAATGGGTCCATGTCAACTCCCCGGGTTTGAGTCGGTTCGCAATGCCGAGCCGATAGTGTCGCACTCTCCCGATCTATTAGGATCAGCTGTCGACAAGCTGACGCGCTTGGAGACTTACGGATTGCGACCTCAGACCAATCATTTCGCCGCTCTCGACCGCGACTGGGTGACGGAACCGAGCAGGCGGCATGGTTTTGCGTGTTCGGACGAGCTCAACGGCGTCGGCACTCTGAAGACGCGACGATCTCGGGAACTGATTAGGGCTCTTCAGTCAGCCCAGCGTTTTCGACGCCACCTCCATCAGCTTGCACCATCAATCTTACGGCTAGTCGTTACAACGCTTCCTTGGCTTGGAGGCTCGTGTGCCGCACCGGGGCGGATGCTCTCGATTGGATCGTAGTTCTCAGCTGGCTCTGGCTCAGAAGGAAAGTCATAAAAAGCCAATAGGCCTTAGATCGGCAATTCTTGTCAGGAAATCAACGTCACGCGCATATTTGGCGCGATTCTCGGCGAAGGTATCAATGCATGCTCCGCGACCGCCCGGCTTGGTGCCATGAGATCCTGAATGGCCTTCTTCTTGCCGCTCCGAACCAGCTCGGGATATCTTTGAGCACGTTCACGGCCTTTTGCTGCCAGCGCTCGTATTCGCCCTGTGATTGGTCATTCACGCCAGATCACCGAAGGCGAGAGGTTCGTTGCATCGCTCCAGCAGGGCCGAGAGCGCCTCCTGAATCGCTTATCGACATAGCGCCAGCTAAGGGGCGGGCAGCAGGGGATCGAGGCCCTGGTCCACGCGCACTCGGACCGGCAAAATCACCAAGGTGAAGCGGATCCAACTCGCACGCCGGTCCTCACATTGTGCCTAGAAACCGCGATCGCGCCTATATGGTTTGCGCGTGCGCGCCGATAGCCGTGCCGCACGGCCCGGTGCGACATCCGGGGCGGCTTCAGTTCGTCGGCGTCTCCGGACTGCGGCAGTTCCGTCTCGACGGCCGGGACGAACAGATCAGGCGCTATGTTGCAGGAAGTTGTAGCAGTGCATGATCGACCGCAGACGGCTGACCGAAGGGCAGGATGTTGATCGTTTCCTTCGGCCCGCATCAGCTCCCTGGAGAAGTTCTCGCAGGTTCGCCATCCGTCCGGATACGTTGCCTCTCTGAGCGCCTCATCACCCATCCCGTGTAGCTCCCGCTTTCCTTGTATTCACCCCGGTCCCATTGAAGACGCTATGTGCAGAACCCGACAGCAATTGCAATTTGAGTCGATCTGAATCGCAAAGAGATGATTGTTTGAACCAAGCTCGCGAGTCCTGGCATGTCGGTTCCTAGGCAGTGCTTGCTACATCGTGCCACCAACTAGACGCAAAGGCCGAGACAGATCCAACTTGCCGTCCAAATCAATTCTCTAGCAGGCAAGTGGCGCTGTTAACTGCCGCTTCGCCAACGGAGCCCGGTCATGCTGATCGACACATCCAAAATCTTCGACTCCATTCGCATCAACAAGAAGGCAGCGCAGGAGCGCCAGACCGCGGCGCTATGCGAATGGCCTGGTTGCCAGAACAAAGGGACCCATCCCGCGCCCAAGGGCCGCGACAATGCGCGCGAATATTGGCACTTCTGCATCAATCATGAGGCGCAGCATCTCCGCCACGTTAGCCGGAGTCTTTATCAACAGCGCGCTCCGGATCAATCCACGACGAGCCTTCCGTGATTCTTTCCTCTTTCATTTACTCGCTCCTCGGCGGTGCAAGGAGGGGGCAAGTCCTCAACGACGCCGAAGGGGCGGTTCGCAAAGGCGCGCCACAGCGAAACGCTGAAGGCGCCGGTCCTCGGCTGCTCAAAGACCCCGCAAGACTAAACTGCTGCTGCGCTGCTCGATTTCAAGGATGGAAAGGCCCGTACTGTATTTGGCTTGCGCGTTAGGACCGCACGGGCAGCGCCCATCCCGTTCCGCGTCATGCAGGTGAGGCAACCGCAATCATGCTCATGATCTATATCAATTCGATGTCGCGTCTGACGACGTTGTCGCATGTTTGACGTATGTCGCATCCGCTCGAAACAACTCAGATGAGACCGTCTTTCTCTGAGTGCCTCTCTCTTAAGGGGCCATTTTGCCAAATCGGAAAGTGGTACGAGAATTGCTGTGCCTACCATGCTGGTTCTTGGAAGTCCTGAGGATCGCATGCACGGTGTCGTCCTTATCAAGCAGCTGGTTGTCAATGTCCGCGAGTGGCGGCGCAACGTGCGCAAGCGCCTGAGAGGGGCTGCACGGGTCCGTGACCTGAGGCGTGTCGAGCTGCGCGAAGAGTTCCGTGCCGAGCGCGCTTCATTACGTCGCCGCTTGAGACGTTGGTATGTTCTTACGAGAAGTGCTGACCTTGTCCGCCGCAACCGTTGCATCATTTGCCAGCCATTCTTTCGAGAGTCTGGATACGCACTTGATGATTCGGTAGCTCGGATAGCAACCGGACCGGCCGGCAACGAACGAAAGACAGCTCCGCGTTGGGTCAACCTGCGGGCGGCGCGCATCGGTTTGCTCCACCTATCTGATCGGTACGCGCTAGGACCCGGGCAAACATTTCACGCCCGGCGCTTTCCTTCGCGCGGGCGTCCAGCTGCAACAAGCAGAGCCAACATCTGTGTGAGTAAAATGGAAATTGCAATGGATGACCAATCGCACGGCAAAATGCCACTCTCTTCAAGCGGACGGGAAAGCCGCGGGCCAGACCTATTCAGCTTCGTCGAATGCGCTACACAGACAAGATCAATCAAAGCGCTGTTCGAGCTTCTTGTGAGTTTCGCGAGCAATGAAGGCTTCAATAAAGTCGCGTACGGAGCACTCACCTGCTCGAATGAGCGTCGTCTGCTGGACTATCTGCCGCCCCCGCCAACGATAAACTTCCCGTCTGATTGGTGCCAACGCTATGCTGAGCAAGAGTATCGAGCGATCGACCCGGTAGTCCGGCGGACAGCAATGCTGCCAAGGCCCTTTCTTTGGGATGACCTAACCAATAAATATAAACTGCAGCCCCGTGAGCTGCGCGTTTTGCACGAGGCCAGAGAAGCAGGTCTTAAGCATGGCATAAGCGTGCCATTGTTTGGATCGCAAGGCCGATTGGCTTTCGCATCGTTTGCATCTCCCTTCGATGATGCCGATCCACAGGATCGCATGGCTCATCTCGCGACGTTGGCGTCGGCGTTTCACAACGCTGTCGCGCAGATTACACCTCCCCTTGATGAAGATTGCGAGACAGACATTCCGCTAACAGAGCGAGAAACAGAGTGCCTATACTGGGTCGCAGAAGGAAAGTCAGCCTGGGTAATCGGGCGACTTGTAGATGTCAGCGAGAATACCGTCAACTTTCACATGAAGAACGTCGTCAGAAAGCTAGGGGCGGCGAACCGGACAAATGCTGTACACAAAGCAACCCGACGCCGCATCATTTAGCTCGCGCCCGTTTGAAGGCACGGTCAAAGGCCCCGTCTTCGGGCGGGCTCTTCCGTTCTTGCCGCGGATCGGGACAACCGATCTCTAGTGGCTTCGACGATGTACTTCAACGGAAGCCGCTCAAACCAGATAGCTGGGCAGGCAAGCGCATCAGGCGCGCCTATACGGTGTCCCTCAACAGCGCCCGGTGTGGACTTAGAGCGTCGTCGTTGCATGCAAGTCCCGTTGCGCCAGACTCAATCCGCCTCTCAAGCGATCTAGTGTTGCTAAACAGGCGGCTCAACGAGACGGCGGAAGACGCCGACATCATCTTCATTCTCTCCAGCAACCGTCCCGAGGCGACCGAGGCCGCGCCAGCCGTCCCGGCCTTATCGATCAGGCAATCGAGGTGCCGCTGCCTGATGCGATTCGCCGAGGCAAGGTGGTTCGCGCTATGGCAGCGGCTTGCCGGTAGACGAAGCCATGGTCGCTGAAGCCGTGCGCTTCACCGCGGGGGCAGCGCCGCCTTACAATTGTGGCGCGATTTCCATCAACGTGAAGCGACCTGCTCGTGCGGCGAGGTCAATCGTCTATCTAGGCATTGTGGTAAGGGTTCTCCAGCGCAACGACCGTGCCGCATGTTGATCTGGCAGGAGGTGAGCAAGCCAGGACAATATTGCCGCGGCGGCCGCTGATGGCAAACGGTCTTGATCTTGTCCGTCGCTTGAACTCTTCGTGCGGCCGCCCAATGGTGTTACTAACCGGTATGAGATCTGCCGGTGCCAACGTTCCGCTGCGGTGTTCTACAGCCTTTTGTATGGTACTGGTATCGGCACAGAGGCAGCGGGAGCACGAATTGCGGGTCGGGCGATACAGGCTGTGAGCCGGGAGTTCGAGTTGTGAGCTGGCCACCTCTGCGACTCACTGCGTTGTAGCAAGAGCGCTAACTCGCACTTCTCGTCTCGCCGCAGCTCAGATGCTAATGAGACGAGTGAGTGGAGTCGGAATCCACCGAAGCTTCGGAGGGATGTTGTTTTGGGGTGGCTGCAGGCTCCGCCGGCAACACTGATATGACGCGGAGTGCGCTTAAGCGCTGGCAAGACTCTGCTGGCCAGCGATGAGGTGGTGCTCGAGGTCATAGGCAACGGCATGGTGGTCTACGCGCGTGCGGACGCCCTTCGTCCCGTGTGATTCTCGGCAGTCCGCTGCAACCGAAGCAACGCGCGCAGGCTCTCGACAAACCGACAAGATCGTCCCGGTCACGCCGGCCAATTTGGAGGAGGAAGGTATCCTTCCCAGATCTGGATGCGTGAGAGGCCCAGAAGCGACATCGCGAATACGTTGGGACCTTCGCCAGGATAAGCCGAAGCGCAGGCACAATAGTGCCCGCTGTTCGATCTTCCGCCGATTTGCCTCAGCAAGTTGGGCAAGGGAATTGTTTTCGACGCACATGGGGGCAGGCGCTGCGCTAGCAAGCGGGCTTTAGGCAGCCGAACGCGACGATAAACTTGCAATCTCTTTTGGCGAAAGGCCGATCTCGCGGCCAGTTCAACCCGCCACCTCAACTGTTTTGACTGCCAGCCTTAGCGCCAATCCGTTTGGGCAACGTTCTTCCGTGATTGGCTTCAAAGTTCGCGCCAATTCCGAGCGTGCAGCAAGGCTCTTTGTTAATGGGCTATTGGCGGGCAGGCACCGATCCTGAGCCAAGCGCACCTTTTGCCGGTAGTCCTACGGGATGGTGTAGGATCGCGGCTACTCTCAGAAGTCACCGAAACTGCCGCGGACTGCCAAGTCCTTCATCGGAGTGACGCCACAGTGCAACTGTCCTGTTGGTTCATGTCCTCGGGTCAAAGTGCCACCTCCTAATCTCTAGTTCTCTAGTCTCACGGATAACGGAACTTAACGAAGGAATTCCGCAAGTGTTTCGGTGTCCAGCTGTTGGCTGCCTTCATCAAATATCTCACCTCGCATCTGCGTTTGCGCGACATCAATGCGAGTGGAACAGCTCCTGACTAGATGAGCAAAACGCGGGCCAAATTCAGTAAAGGTTCTTGCTTCATGGCGCTTACGCAGAGATTAGAGTTCCGGCAGTCGCAGTCCCTCATCATGACGCCGCAGCTGATGCAGGCGATCAAGCTGCTGCAATTGTCCAATCTCGATCTCACGACCTTCGTGGAAGAGGAGCTCGAGCGAAACCCTCTGCTGGAGCGAGCCAATGATCATGTAGCTGGCGCCGAAGCCCCGACTGAAGTCGATCAGGTCAGCGGCGAACAGCTGGCCGAGGCAGCTGCGCGGAACGCCCAGGATGCCGCGCCGACCACCTATACCGAATGGGGCGGCGGCGCCTCCGGTGACGAAGACTACAATTTCGAAGCTTTTGTCGCGGCCGAGACAACGTTGTCGGACCATCTCGCCGAGCAGCTCTCGGTCGCCTTCACCGCGCCCGCGCAACGCATGATCGGCCAGTACCTGATCGACCTCGTCGACGAGGCCGGCTATCTGCCGCCCGATCTCGGCCAGGCCGCCGAGCGTCTGGGCGCGTCGCAGGCCGAGGTCGAAAACGTCCTCGCCGTGCTGCAAAAATTCGATCCGCCCGGCGTCTGCGCGCGCTCTTTGAGCGAGTGCCTGGCGATCCAGCTGCGCGAGCTCGACCGCTACGACCCGGCGATGCGGGCGCTGGTCGAGCATCTCGATCTGCTCGCCAAGCGCGACATCGCGGCGCTTCGCAAGATCTGCGGCGTCGACGATGAGGACATCGCCGACATGATCAGCGAGATCCGCCGCCTCAATCCGAAGCCCGGCATGAAGTTCGGCTCGGCGCGCCTGCAGACCATGGTGCCCGATGTCTATGTCCGTCCGGGTCCCGACGGCGGCTGGCATGTCGAGCTCAACAGCGACACCTTGCCGCGCGTGCTGGTCAACCAGACCTATTATTCCGAGCTGTCGAAGAAGGTCGGCAAGGACGGCGACAAGTCCTATTTCACCGACGCGCTGCAGAACGCGACCTGGCTCGTGCGCGCGCTGGACCAGCGCGCCCGCACCATTCTGAAAGTGGCGACCGAGATCGTGCGCCAGCAGGACGGGTTCTTCACCCATGGCGTCGCGCATTTGCGGCCGCTCAATCTGAAGGCCGTCGCCGACGCCATCCAGATGCATGAATCCACGGTGTCGCGCGTCACCGCCAACAAATACATGGCGACCAACCGCGGCACGTTCGAGCTGAAATATTTCTTCACGGCCTCGATCGCCTCGGCCGACGGCGGCGAAGCGCATTCGGCGGAAGCGGTGCGTCACCATATCAAGCAGCTGATCGATTCGGAGGAGCCCTCCGCGATCCTGTCGGACGACACCATCGTGGAACGCTTGCGCGCCTCGGGCATTGATATTGCCCGCCGCACGGTCGCGAAGTACCGCGAAGCCATGCGCATACCCTCCTCGGTGCAACGTCGCCGCGACAAGGAGTGGTCAACGGTCAACAGTCAAGCATCGGCAGGAACTGGCCTCGAGGAAGAAACTCCCAGCCGTCGATTTGGACTCCACAAGCTACGCTTTGGATTTGCCTGAAAGTGCGTTTTTGGCGCGACATTTGTTGATTGGTGATTGAACGAAGCCGCTCGCGCCGACTGCCGCCTGAGAGAATCCGGGTGTTCTCAGAGCCGACCCCTTCAGACAGGAGGTTTTCCTGATGGCTCAGGTGAGCCGCCGCATGATCAAGGACATGACGGTGGGCATTTGTCTCCGGCAACGCAGCCGATCATATCTCGACGCGTAATCGAAGCCTAGCCGATTGTTTTAGCCGATCGCCCGCTTGGAGGATGTTCATACGTTCCAGGTTCACCTTTTGGTGACAGGGATCTCTTGGCGGCATCTCAACCAGATGGTCTGTGCGTTGCACTTTTTCGACGGCGTGACGCTCGGCCACAGTGAGATTCCCGAGCGCATCGCCTACGCGCGAGAGCCTCGCAAGCTGCCGATCGTGCTGACTGCCGAGAAGGTGGTGAGCTTGCTGAAGGCAATCCTGAGCCTAAGGAGCCGCATAGAGCTGACGACGTCTATGCCACAGGATTAAGCGTGTCGGAAGTGGCTTTCCTCGCGATCCGGGATATCGACAGACAGCGGATGGCAATCCGGGTCGAGCGGGCAAAGCCTGCAGGGACGTCATGCTGTCGCCACGACTTCTTAACGTTCTAAGGGCCGATTGGCGGCTAACCCGACCGACACGCGGGCTATTTGCCGGCCGGGAACGTTAGCGGCCGGTTAATGCGACCGTTCTATATGCTGCGTGCCGCTCGGCCCGCATCGCAGCGGATCTGAACAAACGCGTGACGGTGCACACAGTGCGACACAGTTTTGCGACCCATCTTCTAGAGTGGCGCCGACATTCGTGTGATCCATTGTTGATGCGGTCTGCGCCGCAATCGGCCAGGCACTTGACGCCTTCTATGCTTTGACCGTCGCATGGGCCAGCCGACCAGGCACCGGATCTCGCAGGTCGTTGGGAAGCCGAATTCCGCGTCGACTTACTGAGCAGCAATCGGGCTCTGGGATAGGCGAGGGGCGGCGTGATCCGAAGCCTCGAAAGGCTAGGGGTCGATGCAAGCGAAGTCGGCGTCGACGTCCTCGCTCTCGCGGCGATGGTGCACGCCGCTGAGAGAGGGATGAATCGGCTCGGCGGAACATCCAACGTAGCCGCGCCGACGCGCAGGTCGGCGGGCAACGCCTTGCTCATAGAGTCTTGAGACACTCGACAAGCGCTCGCCGTTCGGCGTCGGTCAATTCTGGTCCGATCACGCCCGGCGGCAGTTTCCTTAAGTCGGTTTCCTTGCCCTCGAAGGAATGTCCGCGATTGCTATTACCAAGCAGCGACACATCGAAGTTCGTCAAGCCGGCCGCACAACTGTCGGCCGACTGTGCTTTGGTAACAAGTCCGACATTGATCGGGTCGAACGCACGGCTGCCGACGCAAAACGACGTCGGCCGCTGGCCCTGCGGTACCAACATGTCTCTCAGCGTCGGAACGGACCCGTTGTGCAGATAAGGAGCTGTCGCCCAGACACCGTCCAACGGCGCGCCCGGTACTGAGGTTCAAGGGCGAGAACAACTTCGTCCTTGCCGTTGCGGCTTGCACGCGCCCCGACATAGACCCGCTGGTTTTGGCAGTTCTTTCTCGGTCCCCACATTTGACGCTTAGTTTCTTCAGAAGTGCGGTTCGCAATCATCCATTGGTCAATCGTCTTGCCCACCACGTCCATGAGCGCGAGTACAAACAGAGGATCTGCGCCTTTATCTGCCGGAAGGCCACAACCTCCGGCTTTGTTAAGGTCATCTGCAGGATTTAATCCGAGTGACTCGGGTAGGTGAACGCGCCGCGATCGTGAGGACGCTGGATTGTTGGGGGTCGGTGCCGATCGCTGTGACCGGCATCTGGACCACGTCGAAATAATGCCGTCCGCCGATCTCCACCCAATTCTTCTCGTTCTTGGTTGAGCGATCGGGGTTCTCTGGGCTCCAGAACGAATCTTCCGGCCACTTTTTGTCGAAGGCAGTATCGTTGACCGGGCCCCGGTGACATTCAAAGCAGTGAGCGCGATAAAGATCGCGACCTTGTTCGACGAGCTTTTCATTGATCGCCCAGGCCGGGTCACCGCGGAATTTCTCCTGCGCGTCCTTCCATTGGGGGGCCACGAGCCCGGTAAATTTTCTGCGGCCTGCATCGCCCGCCGAAAAGGGATCGACGCCGCGAAGAAGCTCTTCGAACCGCGCGATATCGGATAGATGTATCGACGAGGCAAAAAGCGGCCGTCCGGGCGCGGCCGCTGTCATATTGATTTCCGCGCTGACACCGAGCGCCTCGCCGGAATTGCGAACGAGTTCGTTGAGAACAGAAGCGTCATACTGTGGGAAGTACGGCGTGTCCCAGATTGGCGGAAAGCTCACGGCGCATCGTGCCGCGCGAAATTGCCCTTGAGGAGTGGATCCCGGAGTTCGCCAGTCACCGGATCGAGGAGGTTCGTATAAAAAACCTGGTTCCCGATCCGGTTCAGCGCATCAAGTCGACCGAACCCCTGCGAGATCCGCCACTCCCTGTCCCGTCAAAATCTGTCGGTCGCCGCCTTTTGATTCTTGATCTTTTGAAGTGCAAGCTCCAGATCGGCTCGGATCTGCTTTCGATCGACGCTTTGCCCTTTGATTCGCTCCAGCTTGCTGGCGAAATGCTCAAATCGCCATGGCAACATCAGCGTGTAGCCGATCGATAGGCCGCTGACTCTTTCAACTTCGCCGAGGTTGACCATTGCCGGCCCACCGTCGAACCGTACGGCAGCACAATTATTCTGACCAGCGCATTATCGACCACCCGTGCGTTCTTGCGGTCGATGTCCTCACACCCGCGGAGGTAGTCCGCCACTTCCCCGGAGTCCGGGCCGGGAAACGGGCCTGCCGGATGGCGCTGAGCGCGTCCTTGCGGCTGATGCAGCGGATGTGCGCGGCGGCCGTATACGGCTGCGCCTGCGTGGACTTGCCGACAGGAGTGTGATGCAGGCTGTAGATAGCCACTCTCGCCCCCGTGCGGCGGTGCGCGGGTTTGCCCTGCAAACCCATAAGTGCGCACTTATGGGGCGCGAAGGCGCTGGATGGGGGCAAGCTTAAACATTTGCCAAGGCATTCCAGACAATTTTACGAAAATTGGCGCCTTTAAGCTTACCTGGACGATTCAACAATCGAGCTGAATCTCTCCATATTTAAGCCCGCCGGGCTGTTAACACGCCGCCGCGAAACGGGAAGTAGTTTGCGATGGACAATGTGATTGGTGAGATTGCCGGACCGAGGCTGAAGACATTCGGACGGCGGAAGATGACGCCGCGCGTATGCGTGGCCGACAGCAAGCGCCATCTGCGGGCCTTCATGAGCGAGGTGCTCCAGGATCTCGGCTTCGTCACCAGCGAATGCAGCAGCGCGAGCGAGCTGCAAGCTGTACTCACCGCCGATCTGCCGGACCTAGTCCTGCTTGGCATTGGCGCCGACCGCATCGAGCCTGGCCAATTCCTGCAAGTTCTGGTGCGCGATGCCTTCGAGGGCAAAGTTCTCGCTGTCGGCGCGCGCGATTCGATCATCGCGAAGGCGGTGCAGCAGGTCGGCGAGGAATATGGGCTAGCGATGCTGCCGCCGCTCACCACTCCCTTTGCCGCCGACACGCTCCGCGAGCGCGTGGCGATGCTGCTGCCCGAGGAGCAGGTCCCGAGCCCGGCGGTGCATGTCGGCGAGGCGCTGCATGGGGGCTGGCTCGAGCTCTGGTATCAGTCGAAAATCGACGCGCGCTCGCTCGTTCGCCGCGGGGCCGAGGCGATGGTGCGCATGCGACACCCGACTTGGGGCGTGGTCCCGCCAGCCTATTTCATCCCAGAGGAGCAGGATCCCCATTTCCGGGACCTGTCGGAGTTCGTGATCGAGCGCGCCTTGCAGGACTGGCACTATCTCCTGGAGCGACAGACCGCGGTCGACCTTTCGATCAACTTGCCCGCTCCCTACCTGAAGGAGCCGCAGGCCGTCCGCGACCTCTGCCGCCGGATGCCGATGCATCCAGCCTTCGGTGGGCTGACGATTGAGATCGCCAGCGTTGAGGCGATCCACCACCTCGATTTCCTGGCCGAGATCGCCCGCGAGATGAGCTTCCACAACATCGGTCTGTCGATCGGCAATCTCGGCGTCAACTGGCCGGAGCTGATGGGACTGGACAGGATTCCCTTCATCAAGCTGAAAGCCGACCGGCAATTCGTCACGGGCTGCGGCAATGACAGGCTGAAACGCACGGTGTGCCGTCACATCGTCGAGCTCGCCCAGGGGTACGGCGCCCGCGCCGTCGCGGAAGGCGTCGAGAGCGGGGCCGATCTGACGGCTGTGAGCAAGCTCGGCTTCGACCTCGTCCAAGGCTATCTGTTCGGTAAGCCGATGCCGCTGAAGAAGTTTGCTAGACGCGCTTTGACACGGACCGTAATGGAGCAGGAGTGAGGCGCAAAGGCCCGGGCATAGCGCCGCGCGTCTTGGTCGCAGCCTTTTGCACCCTATGAGGATTGCCAATTTTATCGATCCTGCCTCAGCGCGTTATCGTTGAGCAGGGAGTTGACTAGGGCATTCCAATTCTCACCTGCCTCTCTCGATTTCGTTTTCCGGTCCGGAAGGGGCCGCAGTAACCGAAATGCCCTCCTTGCAGTCTTGCTTGCCTCTTTACCTTCAGCAGCCTCGCGGATCACGTTTTTGAACAATTTCGGGAACGATCCACCCGGCGCCCGTGAAGCGGTCAGCGGAACATGTATTCGAACGAGGCGTGAAACACGACCGCGGCTAACGGATCCTCATGTTCAGTGCCCGCACTGCGCAGATCGAACCATTGCAGCAGTCTTCGTACTTGCATAGTCGAATAAAGGAATTGCACTGGGCAAAGGTAGCAACAAAATACAGTCCGGTTGGACTAATGGCTCCGGAAGCGGGATACGGAATGCCCTGGCACACAAACCGTTGAGCATGATTTGTGAAGGTCGCTTGTATTGCCCCGCTGTTGGCGGACCAAACGAACCGTTCTGACCCTCGTTCATTCTTCCAGTATGAGGGCGCGGGAAGTCCCTGCGCGTTAGTCTCGGCGGAAAGAAAGAACGAGTGGGCGAGGAGCAAGAACCCCAGAACTCTCCTCATATCGAAGCCCCAATAGAGATCGGCGAATTGGAAACTTACAACACGAGTT
>NZ_LBJW01000075.1:0-16676 GCF_028128865.1 Bradyrhizobium sp. CCBAU 11357
GCCTACCGGCTCAAGGTGGGCAACGCCGACCTCTTCAGAAATTCAACAGAACCCGGGACATCCCCGCTTTCCCCCGGCTGATCCGTTTGCTGAATAAAGCCCGTCCTTTCCCGTCCGCGCCATGCACGTGGAAAACA
The DNA here is from genome assembly GCF_028128865.1 of Bradyrhizobium sp. CCBAU 11357. Taxonomy (NCBI): domain Bacteria; kingdom Pseudomonadati; phylum Pseudomonadota; class Alphaproteobacteria; order Hyphomicrobiales; family Nitrobacteraceae; genus Bradyrhizobium; species Bradyrhizobium sp. CCBAU 11357. Next base: position 138 of record NZ_LBJW01000075.1, read on the forward strand.
TGCTTGGCGATATCTAGACCGATTATGCTAACCTCTGCCACGGACGCCTCCCTTAAGTGGTGCTCAACACCTCCACTTTGGCACATCGATGCCGTCGGCGGGGCGTCCACCCCATCATAAAAGGCCACGGTCGTGCGCGTCACTTGTAATCTCTCTTAGTCAACAGCCGGGCGTCACTCCATACTTTCTTGACCCGTCCCCACTGGCAAGCTGCTGCGACATCCGGAAAAAAGCCTCGCCCATGGTAGTTGGCGCTTGTGTTGCAAAGAAGCGGAATCCCGGTGAGCTTTTCATATTCGACAAGAAGCGCCGCCACTTTCTGCTGAGACGTTCGGGAGATAGTCTGCAATCGGGCCGATCCGTCTAGGTGTACAACGGCGGGAATTTTGTCGCGCCATTCCGCCCGTGTCTGATGATCAAACAACATGTAAGGATCCGGCGTTCCAGGGCTGAAGATCTCAGGCGCACGATCCTCCAGGCATATCGGCGCCACTGGCCGGAAGCGTTCGCGAAGTTTGATGTCGTTCAGATTGTCCTTCATCTGCGGTGATGTCGCGGCCGCGAGAATACTTCTGTTGCCCAATGCTCGTGGTCCAAGCTCCGCGCGCCCGGCAAGAAATATCACAGGTTCATTGTTGGCGAGAATGGCCGCTAGTTCGCTGATACTGCACGGCATATCGTCCCATTCTGGCGGGGCTTCAGCGTGACGCAGCGCCGGGCCGCTATAAACAGACCATTCGAGGGCTACGAAGCCGTTCTGCGCCGCCATTGCGCAACAAGCGGCGCCTATGGCAGAGCCGGCGTCATTCGGAAACGGCGGCACCCAGACAGTATCGAACAGTCTCGCCGCACGTAATGAGCTATTCCATTTGATGTTGAGACCGCACCCACCGCTTATGATCAAGTTGAGCGGCCCCGGGATACGCGAATGCCGCTGCAGGGCAACCGCCATTCTGTCAACGAGCAGACGCTCAAGAAAGGAGTGGAACGATGCAAGCACATCTTCCTCTCGCTTGCCCTTAAGTCGGAGAGCCGCCGCATCGAAGAAGGCGTCCACAGCCACACGCGGGGCTGCCAGGCCTCGACCTTGGTCCGCGGTGGTGTCGCCGGTAAGGCGTTCCTCGCAGATCTCACGGAAGATCGCTATGGCCTCTTCGTCAACGGATCCGAGCGCGATGTAGGCCATCAGCTTGCCGGCGAGACCCAGATCCCACTTGGTCTGACCGGGCCGCTTGTACGGACCGAAGTGATGACCCGCAGACGCGTAGCCGTCACCATTCACCGGAAAGAGGGATTCGAGGTACCGGGCGCCGCTGTTCGAGATATGATAAAGACGTGGAAAGGTACCGCCGTCCCACACCAAACAAAACGCAGGCTCGCCAGCCTTGGCAAAAGGGCTCGTGCAGTATCCAGAGGCCAAATGGCCGGTGACGTGCGGGTAGCTCGCATAGGGGAAGACGCTTCCATCGAGCACCAAGCCAAAGCCGTCGCACGAAACGGGGAGGCCCTCATCTTGCCTTCCAAGATATGGCGCGCCCTTTAACGTGATAGGCGCCGCGCCACTGAGAACCTGAAACTGTGATTCCGCATCCCCCAGCCAACCATCGATAGCGAACTGATCGACATTCCGCGGATCCAGGCCGTGCTCCGCCAAAACTGAGACGACTACGTCGAGATTGTCAATTGCGTGGTACCGAGGATTGTTGTCCCGCTTTTCTTGCTCGACACAAAACAAAAGTCGACCGTCCTCAACGAGGGCTATTGCTCCGTCGTGCGTAAGTTTGATGCCGCAGATGCGCACCCGATGGGCTTCCTATACTGCCAACCTCGTTCGAAGTAGGTGCAAGGTCTGTGCCAGCGCAAACAGCGGAACCTGTGGCTGCTAATGGCAGCGGATTCATGATTGCCCCGGTCCTCGCCTGGGCCAGAAAGAGCGTCAAACTCGATTAAGCCTAGGAGCCCCCCTTCTCGAAAAGCCTGGCCAGTCTCAAATTATCCGACACGGACACTCGAAGTTCTCACTCGGGCAAGAGCCGCTAGACAATTTAAGCTACGTCATCTCCAAGACATCGATGTCCCAATCCCGACGGTAGGACGGGTATACCCTGTCAGTGCAGAGAGAGGCGCGTTGTGTCACGAGGAAACGCTCGGTCATAAACCTGCAATCAAAGCGTGCTACGTAGTTTGGTCCGACAACTTGCCGCTGCTGGTCGGAGTGACGCGCAGTGTTTTTTGCTCATTGATTTGTCGGGATGGGTATTCGCGCATGGGTTACGACACTGCTACGGTTCACATGCTCCGCAACGTCCTTGATCAAGTATTTGCTAGCTCCACGTTCATCGGGCAGGAGCACCGCTCTGCGCTGGAGATCGCGGAGCGCGTTCTTTGGCTTGCCTCACAGGGGGAGCGTGAGGCCGCAAGGATCAAACAGCACTTGCTGAACGAGTTTTTGGCGAGCGGTAGCTATAGCGTAAGAGCCGAGAACGCCATCGCGATGGTAAGCAAGGCTCCGCGTTTGTGTTCGGACATACGATACCGGGGATCCTAGTAACGCCGGTCGGAGGTTCCGAGCTGAATGACAAATGCCGGCCAATCGCCGCTGAAATTGTTTGACGCTGAGCTATGCACATGCAGATCCCATTTGCGCCACTTCGCCCCCGCGGAAAAAGAGATCTGTTTGGTGTCATCTCCGTATCGCGCGCTAGACAAATGCGCCTCGGAGTCATGTGATCTGAACGCAACCAATGCTAGGGCAGCCTACTTACCACCGTTCAGGATCCATAAAAAGCCCTCGCCGTGGCGAGGGCTGGACAGGCAGTGTCCGAGGCAATCCGCACTGATCGCGCGCTTAACCCTGACGGTTCGGCAGGCCTTCCGATGTTCGCCGCAACGGTGCTCGTCCTGCTGGAGCATTCTTCCGCAGCGTCTGGACGGGAGGCGGCCATTTCTTGTTCTGTTCAGTACTCGCTTGCCAGCATCAGCGTGAGGACACGCAATGTCCTTTCCGAGTCGCTTGGATCTTCGGAGCCGTGCTGCATCTTCCTGTCGTAGTGGTCGATCTTCCGGAAGAACTTTCGACCCACCAGGTCGAAGCTTCCGAAGTCGTGCTCGCCATGAGGATCGTTCTCCTCTGCCGTTTGATCGGACGTTTTCCGAGAAAGAGAAGGATGACGGACTGTTCAAGACCATCTGGAAAGATGAGATGTCCGGGGTGCTCAACCGAGCGATCAGGGGACTTCAACGAATTCTCGGTAGGGGAATGCGGCTCAAGCATCCCAAAGCTGTCAGCGCCGCCGCACATGCCTGGCTAGCAGAGGCTAATCCGCTGCCAGCGTTTATTGACGAGTGCTGTGTGCGCGAACCTTCTGCTAGCTACCTGCTGAGCGATTTCTATTCTGCATACACCCAATGGTCTCAAGCAAAGGGTTATACGCGGATCCAGCAATCCGGGTCAGTGGCGCGTAACGTTAGCTCGCTTGGGTTCTTGATGAAGAAAGCGCAATCGTGGTCAGACAATCTCGGGCCTTAGAGCCAAGTGAGAGATCGGTAGCGAACCGCAGTTCCTTAACCACTACTGCGATCAGAGCACCGCCAATGGGTGTGACACCCCTTGGCCATATCAATCAGTATTCTTCGAAGAGTGACGAGAGTGACGGTTTGTTTCTTTTTAAGATAAGAGAGGCTACGATGGTGACTACTGATCTATTTACAAAGGCCAGAAGCCGTCACTCTCGTCACTCATCACGCCACCCCCCTACAATGACTTCTAAAGCCCTGTGCCGGGGCGTCTCGGCTTGGCAATTGCCAAGCCGAACATATTAATCAGCCGCCGTGAAGATTGTTCAACAAACGCATCGTTTGATCCGGTCAATCGCATCTCCGGTTGACGGCTAGTCAGGCGTATATCGGTTGCGCTTGGGTCTGGTTTTGCTAGCCAAGTCTGCACATCCAGCGATTCCGTTATGGGCTCGAATGAAGCGGGACAATTCCTTAGGATCGATGCCTTCCCCCACCGCGTACTCTAAACCTCTGGTCCAACGGCTACGAACGCGGCATTCGGGCTGCAGGCAGGTGGCTTCAATAATCACCCTGAGCGGATGCCAGTCCGCACGCACCGGCGTCATCAACAGACTGGGCGCGGTCTCAAGCAGGTGAGGTAATAGATTGTTGTCGTCAAAATACCTGTAGGCGCGTAAAACAGCTCGCAGATACCTGTAATCGGCGAACCGGCGGTGGCTCTCTGATGCCTTTTCCGCTGCTTTCCTTACTTTGCGAATCTGGGCAACGACCTTCTGGGCGGACAGTTCCGACGACGCTACTGACGATTTCATGAGCACCTCCTAAATTGACGATGCTCAAAATTAGTATCGCAAGCGATGCCCCAGGCGATGTTCGAGGCGAAAGTATCTCAAAATTCGAGAGGTTTTTCGAGCTCGCGTTTTCCGAGATTTCATTGAACGAATTTCCCAGCGAGAGTGCCCACGGAGGGCGGGCATACAGTCTTGAGACTATATGCCCGCTGAGGCGATTGGGCGAACGGCAGAAACGACGGCCGACTCGGGCGTAAAAGCAACGGTACTCAAGAGCAACTGGCGTTCGACGCCGAGCTGGATCATACGTACGTCCGCGCGACGAAAAGCTGAAGCGGAATCCAAGCCTGCTGGTTATGGCAAGGATTGCTAATGCTCTCTCTCTGTTCCGCGACCAGCTTCTCGCTGACGAGGGTCGGTGAAAAAATAGGAGCGAACAGCGCGCGCGCCCCTCTTCAATACTCTTCGGCAAGCATCAACGTGATCACTCGCGTCGTGACTGCTGGATCAGCAGGACTTGGTGAGTGACCGGTCATTGATGAGTCGTAATAGTCGATCTCGAAGATGACCTGAGCTCCCTCAAAATCGAACATGCCAAAGTCGTGCTCTTCGTGAGGATCGTTGGCATGGCAAAAGTCGTCGAAAACCGAGATGGTGCGGACCAAGCGCCTGACTGCGTCTGACCCAAGCGCAGCGATGCCGGAGGTCATGACGGCGTTGCCGCCGAGCAAATGTTGACGTAGCTCGTCGTTAAGCGCACGTATCCGATCCGTGTCCAAGGACATGGTTGCTCCTATTGATGATGGATGATGGAAGGGGCGGGAGGTAATTGGAAAGGCGCGAGTTCGGCTCGCGCCATTTTAGCTTGCAGCGCGTAGCTTTACTTGCTGCCGCGGCTTAGGAGTGCGACCGCGCGATAGTTCCGGTAGAATTTGGGTAGCTTCGGATAGTCGCGATAGCGGAGGGTCAACAGACCGTCCTTGCGGTCGACAACAATCGCCTCGGCCCAACCGTATTCGGGAGAGTCCTTGGCGATGACGAGATGCCCGGTCTCGATGATTTCCCAGCTTTCGGGAGATCCCTTCTGAGGAGGCAGAGGGCCGCCAAGCTTGTCTCGCGGTACTGCGGCCGCGTCGTCCGAAATGCCCACGACCACTTCACTGTACAGGGCGGCGGATCTCAGGGACGGAGGCGGAGCCGGTGGTTGGGAGTTTTCCAGCCGGGAGTTCCTCCTCGTTGGATGTGCGGTATCGCGCGCCGCGTGGAAGGATAAAGACCTTGGACCGGGACTTTGCTGCCTCCATTGCCTTCGCTGGAGGGGCCTTTGTTGCAGCGGCGGCACTTGATCTCGCCGGAAGAACGGCGGCCGCGAGCTCGTCGTACAAGCTGCGTTTGATGTAGGGCAGAAGCGCTCTGCCTTGGTCGTGAACGCGTCCGACCGGAATTTTCGCGCCGATTTCGACAAGGGCTGGTCGATCGACGTTGCAAACAGCGAGCTTGAGTGAGCGCGCGGCCTTTTTGGCTGCCGCTGCCTGGCGGTCCGGGAACCAGCCGGCCTTCGGCTTGCCGGTCGCGTCGATCCCGTAGACGATGATTGCCGAGGCGGAGAGTGTCTTCCGGGGCGTAATATTGGGCTTGGCGATTTCGCCCTCCTGAAAAGCCGAAGGGGCCCGATTTGGGCCCCTTTCTAAAACGGCGTTGTCGCTGGTTTTCCGGGATGGTCCCGGCAATGGCGGTCTTGTCATTGGACGACTCCTTTGCTGAAGACGAGAAGAGTATTCGAACAATCTCGTCGTAAGTATCATAAAGCAGAGCTGTTAAAAGTGCAATGATTTCAATATTTTAATCGCCGCAAAACTGCACATAAATAGACGATGATTACTGTAATTTTAGCGCTTTTTTGGCGCAATTACTGTGAACAATGCACGATGATAGATCGCATGACTTGCGATCATCAATATTGTTGCCGTTGCAGACGTTCAAACCGTCAGCAGCGCAGTAATGCCAAAGAGCGTGCTGAACAAAGCGCGGAAAATCCGGCGGAAAATCACCGTCAAACTGGCGCGCGTCGATCTGCGCCGAGACGCGCCGCAAGACCTCGGCGCAGCCGCCGTCTGCATAGCAACGGGGACCGTAAGGGTGAACCATGCCAAGTTGCTGCAAAATACCGGTTCGGACCAGAAAGTTGTGAACCAACCGATCCACGACGATCATGGCACTGCCAACTGCATACCAATCAGGACGGCCCTCGCGATCCGCCATCAAGACTGATGAAAGCGTCATCGTCAGAACCTTGTCCGAAACCCCAAAAACATGACGGGTCGGACCGACTAACGCCTCTTGAGCGGACCCATCGCCAAGTTCGCCCGCCGCCGAGAGCTGGCCATCGATCCACCCAAAAAGATCGGAATCCGCGACATCTCTGACAAACAGAAAGAAGCTGAACGCAGTCTGGTTGAGATGGCCATTTCTCAGTGGAGCCTTGGGAACGGGGCACCGGCGGATATAGCGGGGGTGGCTGCACGTGCGCCGAGTCTTGTCGTAGCGGCAGCTTTCGTAGGTCCAATAACTGTCTAACAGGGCGCAAGCGGGATCACGCACCATTTGGCTGATCTCATGCCAGGTGATGCCGCCATGGGCGGGAAGATAAGACGCGGCCACCCTGTCCGAGATCCCCTGGAAGCTGAAGGTCTCGACCATCCAGTCAAATAGCGGCGGTGTGTTTCGAGCGCGCACGATCTGATGGAGGTCCGGATCTGGTGAGCCGACGCCGATCTGAGGCGCCAACGAGGGCAGGCCAGTGCCATTTCGGCAAATGGCGATGATCAAGCTGGCCGCGGATCTGACCGCCGCTCCGGTGGGGTGCCGGGGTTGCGCCGGCACTGCCAATGATCGGGACTTCCCTAAATCAAAGATACCAGCCTCCTTTGGGCGTCGCTGTCACCATCAATATACCGCTCGGTCGTTTGGATCGAACGGTGGCCGGCCAGGAGCTGGACATCCCTTAGGGAGCCGCCGGCCTTGTGAACGAGGCGTGCGGCGCGCGTAATAAAGGTTCGTCGTCCGGAATGAGAGGAGCAGCCGCTGAGGCCAATCGCTTGAAACGCGCGATTGAACCAGACCACGATGCTGAGTGGCGTCATCGGTCCGCCGCGTTCCGATCGCGCGATTGGTCCGTTTCCCGGAGATAGCTTTCGTAAGGCGATGAGTGCCTGTCGCAGATCCTGTTGGACCGGGATTCGGCGGCCGTGTCGCCGTTTTGCGACGCTGTCCCGTACCTCGATTGTCGCGCCAATCTCGCCTTCGGCGCCTTCAACCATATCCCATGTCAGCTTAGCAATCTCGGCGGCGCGCAAGCCTGCCTTCAGCGACAAGAGGACGATAACACGATTTCTATCCGGGTGCCGGGTCGTGCCGGCGAAGAAGAGCAAGTCTCGCGCCGCTTGATCAGAAAGGATCTTGGCTTGTTTGCCTGCCATCTCGATCAAACCGAATGCTACATTCTAGCAATTCGACTAGTCTCGCCGCAACACAATAAATGCTTATCAGTTTGTTTGACGCGATGACCTTTCGGAAGAGATCAGCGCATCCGGATGAGAGGTGCTCGGCGACTGATGAGGCTTTGAGAGTTTGCTCATGAGTGCGATCTGGATAGCTCGCGAGGCGACATGACTCGATCTTGTAAATCATTATCGTAAACGAGAGAGGAGGGAGCCTTCCAAGGCAATGTCAGCTGTCGCCCGTGAGGGTCTACGAACTTGGCATCCAGATGCGGACGGCCAGTACTTAGGGTGTCAATAAACTACGTCACCTAGCGAGGAGGAGGAGGTTGGATCTGAAACCAATCTTATCGAAGATGAGGTTAAGGAGCAGCGAGCATGGCTGCGCAAAATGGAACGACGTACGTGGAATTCGATAGTCGAACTGTATTTCCCCCTAAGCAACCTACGATAGGATCTCCTTCGAATTCGGCTAGTAAACACGGAAGGCAAACAAGGCTTCAAGAAATGATGAGGCCCGCTAGGTAGGGCCCGGACTCATTACGGCGCAGCCACAACCGGATTGACGCGAGTTGAATAAATGCAAGGTAGTTGGCGGCGATCCTGCCGTAGCGCGTTGCCACCCGACGGCATTGCTTGATCCTATTGAAGAACCGCTCAACCTTGGTCCGAATGGTTCACGTCATCAACGGAAACGTGAGCGTTGTCGTTGTGCCCGGGTCGGCACTTTGCTGCTGGACGTCGCCACCGATTTGTTTGGCAAGCGATGCGATCAGCTTAAGACCGGATCCATGCTCGTTCGATTTCTGGATGCCACACCCATTGTCGGATACAGTTAGACGGGCCTCGCCGTAGCCGACGCCGCCTACCAAGTGCACCTTGATCCTGCCGCCATTCCGGTCGAATGCATGTTTAATGCTGTTCATTGCAGTCTCATTTAGGATGAGACCGACCGGCAATGCTCGGTCGATGCTCAGTTCGAGCTCGTCGCACTCGACATCGATTTCGACTCCTTCAACCTGCTGACGGATCGCGCGGCAAAGTGCGCGTATGTAAGATGATAGGTTTACATTATGGCCTTCGTGTCGAGAAGCGAGTTGATCATGCGCCAGCGAGATGGCGTTGATACGGCTCGCGACATGATCCAGCTCGCGATGAACCTCTGTGCTCTGATGCCGGCGCTTTTGGAGGGAGATAGAAGATAGAACGAGCTGAAAGTTATTCTTGACGCGATGTTGCATTTCCCGAAGTAGTACTTCTCGCCTTTGAGCTTCGGCAGCAGCAGCCACCAAACGCGCTTCTTCATCCGGCCGCGCATAGTGGCGAAGTACGGCTCCTATCAGCGCGGCAGCGGCCGTCAGAAAATCGGTCGTGTCCTCGGTGAACTCTCTCGCCTTGGTGCTGTCCACTTCGAGCACACCCCAGGCTGCACCATCAATAAGCACAGGAACGTTGGTCAACGAAATGATGCCATGCTCCTTCAGAACATCCGAATGAATGTATTCTTGTTGTTCACCGAGATTTTGGACGGTGACGGGTTCTGCCGTCTGAAACGAGCGCCCGGGTGGAGAGCGTAGGTCGGCCGATAATGTCGCGGTCCCTACGACCCCATCCTTCCATCCCACACCTGCGACTAAGAGGAGATCTGAGGAGTGCGGACGATATCGAAGAATCTTTACGTGGTGTATCTCCACTGCGCGCGCGACTTGAACGACCGCTTGATTTAGAAAGCGATGCAGATCAACCTTTTCACCCCCGAGTCGTCCGATATCGACCAGAATGCGGATGTGGCGCCGGAGCCTATCCAGCGAGTCACCTTCGTTAATTCCGGGCGCCAGTTCTTTCATTTACCTCCAATGCGGCGCACTCCGAAAAGTGCCAAAGACAGTTGCTGAAGCCAATCTCTTATCTACGGTCCAGTTCGCTTATTGCGCTGCCGCACGAACTTGGCCGCTATAGCGGATATGGCCTACGTCGCACTACGGCCCATTTGAGAGTAAACAGCATAGCATTCGCCAAGTAAGCATCCAAGCCGAGTTCGCTTAGTTGGCTCGCAGCCGCACTTGAGCGCCCTTGCCGTCATTACTGCTCTAGTTCTCTGAGGATGCGGTCTCGATGCTGCAGGTGCTGCGTTTGAGAGGCATTGAAATTATTGAGCAGCTTCCGCGCCTCGCCGGTGTCATAGCCCTGACGAACCATGAACCCTATCCGTCCCTCCTGCTCAGAGATGTGGCGCTCGCGTTGAGCTACGTGCCGCTCGCCTTCTTCCAAACGTCGGAGCTGCATCGCGTGGTCCATGCCACAGCTTATCACAACGAAGATGATCTCGGTGCCTGGAAAATCCTGCTATTCCCAATCTTCCTCGGCATTATGTCGCGGCGCGTTGCTTGAGGAAGGTACTCAGCGGTGGATGTTTCAGGATTGCCGAACACAGCTCGACCCTCTCATGGGAGCGTTTAACCAGCTGCTCGTCGATCGTACGATCAATTCGATAGACAGGTTTTCGCTGCTTTTGCGGCAGCATATAGCCTCCAACGACCGTTCTGTCGGTCATGCAGATGACGAGGTCATTATTTCGATAACGACCGCCGGGGCAGGAAAGCGGGCGACGAAGACCAATTTCTCAAACTGCTCCGGGGCCGCTTTGGGTCAAACTCGACAAAACTCAATGTGAGCATAAGGTCTGCTGCCAGGCCGATAGCGTCCAAATCCCTAGGCGGGAATGCGGACTTTCGCTAGCAGGATCTCGCGCACGCGCTGATCAGGGGCAGGTGGCTCGGCCGGGATCCCTGCCGGCGTAACGAACCCCACGCGGCGAATCGCCGAAGCGAGTTCGGAACAGGCGATTGAAATGCGAAACATCCGAGAAGCCGACCTCCAGCGCGATATCGGAAATTAGCTGCGCGCCAACGCGCGCCTCGGTTAACAGTTTGAACGCAAGTTGGAGACGTAGCTCATTCACATGACCGGTGAACGATGATCCTGATGACGCCATCAGGCGCTGCAGATAGCGAGGTGAAATGCCTTGGCGATGAGCGACCTCCTCGACGCTAAGCCCAGGCTTCTGAAAGTGTGCCGCGATGTAGTCGAGTACGGCGCTGTGGCGCGCGGTCACGACCGCGCTCGCATCGCTCTCGCCCAAGGGAGCGCACTCGCTGACCGCGAGCGCAACAAGATCACAGGTGTGAGCCACGACCGCATCACGCAGCTTGGGGGCGGCCAGAGCCCCTTCCTTGAAAGCTGACTTCAGATAGGCCATGAGGAGGCGGAGTGGTTCGTTTCTCTGGGGAATCGGCCGCATGGCGAGGCTCTCGATATCTGCCACGCGCTGCGCAAGGGCCTCGCGGGGCACCGCCAGACCAAATAGCATTCCGTCGATATAGGTGACGGTAGCGGGTTCCGAATGCAGAATCGAGGTTGCGTCGCCGGCGCAAAGCTCGATGTCCCGGCCGCGCTGCGACAAACGACTTTTGCCGGGTAAGCAGACGATGAGGCCGATTGAGTCGTCGCCGTCAGCAACGCTCGCCCGCAAGCGCTTGAAGCACATGGGAGAGCCCTTCAGTGCGAGTGTGCGTAGACCTCGGAGCGCTTGCAATGTTGCGTCGGCTTGAAACGGAACGTTCGTTAGAGGTTCGATATCGACGTGAACTATTCCTCGCACAAACCTCTCGCGCCATAGTGGAAGTCGCATTCGCTCCGGATGCTCGCGCGACGAGAATCGATGCGATACGAAATTGGCTGCGTCCGTAGACATGGGGACCTCCAGCCTTGATAAGCCACCGGGCCAAAGATGCCGGTATCCGTATTTTGCAATTCGCGCACCGACCGTGCCCTCAGGTACGCAGGATTCCAAGAAGCTACTTCAGTTGTCTGCTAGTCTCATTCACCTGTGATTGATGCTGATGTGAACTGGCTCACGTGGCGACCAGAAAATTACAACAATTATTGATTGCAAATGCCACGTGCAAATATCTCCTTTAAGAGGAGATGATTGTAATGGCTCTATTTCAAATTGCTGCCATCGGGTCCAGTTTGAACATCCCTGGCTGCAAGACCAGATCGAACTTTCTAACACTGCTCGCGACTGATCGGCTTATCGGCCCGCGGGCAGAAGTTCCGCAGAACAACACTGTCCTCTGATCCGGCTTCCTATCGTGCCTTGATCGCCGCATCACCTTTAAGATTCGTCGGACCCAAATTACTTCCCGGCACTCTTCCTTTTTAGCTGCCGGATGAAATGTCGAAATCTGTCGCATGGGACGTCGACCGTGGTGATCAGGAAGAGGTTCGATCATGTCCACCATACTCGACATGCTTTATCGCGAGTACTGCCGAGCCCGCCTCACCGAAATGCGAAAGCAACTTTTGATACGGGGCGTTGGCGACGAAATCCTGGAAGCGCCTTGGGAGGACGATGATCCGCTCGACCCTGGCGCTCTAGGGAGTAGCCGGGCGACGAAGGAGCCCCCATCATCCATCGGATAGCCGGAGCGCGTTATCGACCCTATGAGGCGCGAGCGCGGGCCAACAGATGGACGATCGAACTCAAACCTCGACGCGATTGTTCGGCGAAACTCCGCCGGAGTTCAGAGCGGCCGGCCGCGATTTGCGTATCGATGTCTGCCGCGGGATCGCGTTATGGTGGATCTTTCTCGATCATGTTCCCAATAACATCGGGAGCTGGCTGACACCGCGCAACTACGGTTTCTGCGATGCCGCCGAGATCTTCATGTTTCTCTCGGGCGTGACCTGTGCGGTGGCCTACGGCAAGGCGCGTGAGCGCGAAGGCTGGAGCGGCATGATCGGCCATTCGCTGCGCCGGGGATGGGACATCTACGCGGCGTTTCTACTGCTTACACTAGCTTGCGCTATCCTGGTCTATCTTACGGGCAGCGATGATCTCGCCGACGGGAGCAATACGCGAATTCTGCTTGAGCTTCCGGGTGCGGCCCTTGCGCACGCCGCAATCCTGCAATATCGGCCTGTCAACACTGACGTCCTGCCGGTTTTTGTGATTTTTCACGTGCTGTTCGCGCCGCTGCTGTGGCTGCTGCTGCGAGCGCCGAACGTCACGCTTGGAGTGTCCCTGTTGCTCTACGCGGTCGTGCACGTCCTTGATTGGAGAGTTCCCGCCTGGCCCGACGGCGTCTGGTTCTTCAATCCGCTGGCTTGGCAGTTTCTGATCGTGCTGGGCGCATGGTGCGTCATTGAGGGAGAGAAATTCCGGCCGTGGGTGATGGCGCGCTTGACGCTTGTTCTGGCCGTTCTCTATCTAGTGTTCGGCCTGGTCCTTGCACAGAGTTGGAGCATCGAGCCGCTGGTCTCGCACACTTTGAGGGACCTGCTATTTCCACTGGATAAATCGAATCTCAGTCCGATACGGCTGCTGCATTTTTTGGCCCTTGCAATTGTGGCGCTACGATTCATTCCTCGGAATTGGGAGGGGCTATCGACACCGGTGCTGAGCTGCGCGAAGTGCTGTGGCGAGAATTCGCTGCCGATCTATTGTCTCGGCGTCCTTCTGGCGCTCGCCAGTCAACTTGCGCTGCTCGATCTCTCGAAGGGCCTTGCGATGCAGATCGTGGTTAGTGTTGCCGGAGTGCTGTTAATGATTGGCATCGCGCGGTTACTGAACGCAATGGGCATCCAGCGCGAGCGGAAGTCAGCGGGGGCGCAATCGATCGGGAAAGTTCCGCCGGTTCGCTAAACTGGTAAATTGCGGGTGGAGCACGGAGAGCAGCTCTTGGCCTTTCGAAGACATCCACGATCTGTCAAACATCCGCTCCATGTCGAGAGCGGACAAGCTCCACATCATTGGACTAACCTAACGCTCAACCATACTTTCAATTTCAGGGCAGTGCGAGCTGCCCTGCCCTACGGCGCCGCTCGCAGGAGCGGGCAACTCTGTGGCTTGTTACCGCAGCTACGAGTGCGAACATCAGGCTGCCTGCCGAAAATTGGCGAGGATGCAACGCCTTGATCATCCTCGTTTGGAGGAGCGGTGATCCGCCAAGTCAGTCGGGACGCGTGTTCGTTCACTTTCCGCTTGGACCGGCGCAGTGCAGTACTGAGAGTTTGCTTATCAGCAGTAGTGGATTGGCTCGCGGCAGCTGACGACTTCTGCAAAATTCTTTGGCGATATCGGCTGAAAGTCAGATCGTCACGAAAGGCGGAGAGGAAAGGACGGCGTCCCGGTCATCCCGCGTGCCGTTCCGGTTCGGTCGCGTCTTCTAAAAAAGTGGACGTCTAAGCTGGGGATCTCTGGCGTCGCCTTGCCAGCGATCGCCTCAAGATAGCCAATCATGCCGATAGTGGATTCCATAGCAGAGATGATTTGTGTTTCTCGCCTAGGCGCCCCCAGAAGGTGTTAAATGCCCTAGGAGTAACGAAAGCCCCGAAAAATGGGCTTTCATGCGACAAGCGGGAATCACCAAATCTCGCCCGGAATAGCCCTGATGTAAAACCTGCTCGTTGCCTACAGCCTGACAGCTTGGCTGGGGAAGCCATATGAAATGGACCTCGGTAGAACGCTGACCTACACGGCAGAGCCAGTAAAGGCGAAATACGGCGCTCTTGATGATGAGATGTGCCAAGCGCTTCAGAGCTTCCCGGCTCTATTTGTCAACGAAAAGCAGCACAACACCCCCGGACGCATCGGATGGATAACCAAAATTCGTCATCGCAACAAAGAGGCCCGTATCGAATATGAGATCGATCGAAATTTGCCGAGCATACCGATGGAGAAGCTGCTTGGACTGCAATGGGAGCTCGATTTCACCGATTGGGAAATGAACACCACACATTGGGCCTTGAAGGACGTTGACCTCTTCCCTGTTTTGATTGAAGTCGGACTCCTCACCTCCGACATGATCGCCGCACAACCAACGGCCAACAGGATTAGGGCAATCAATACGGCTCAGACAGTATCGGAGATCGAGGCGCGGCCAACAGTCTTCCGTACGCCCCAACAGCCCAGAGATCCGAATCTCGTCTCGGTCATGATGCCATTCAGCCCCGCCTTCAGTAACGTGTATGCGGCCATTCAAAAGGCGGTACAGGCCGCCGGGCTGACTTGTGAGAGAGCCGATAGCACTTGGCAGGAGAACGAGGTCATCCAGGACATCTTTTCGCTTATCTATCGCTCAGGCATCGTCGTCTGCGATTTCACGCAGCAGAATCCCAACGTCTTTTATGAGGCGGGATCGCGCACACGCTTGGCCGATCAGTTATTCCGATCTCGCAGAACGATGCCGATGTTCCCTTCGATCTAAAGCATCATCGATATCTCAAGTATCTAAAACAACGGCGAAGGTCTGGAGGACCTCGTAAAGCACCTGACATCTCGGTTGAAGACGCTCAGCGGCCGCGTCTAGTCCTTCAGATTGATCTTCGTTTCTGGAAAAATCGGAGGGACGTATTCGTCCTTTACGTCGCCCATGATCGCCATCGCGAACTTCTCGCCGAACTCAGTGAAGGCCACGACTTCCAGATCACTTTGGACCACAAAAGTTTCACTAGTCGAGCCATACGAACCGTATTGGTCGTCATGTCCCCCTTGCTCGAAATGGTTCACCTTGACCTGTACGGGCAAAACAATACCCATCCGGTACAACGTGATGGGGGATGTCCCGATCGTTGTTGAACTAGGTCGGGCCGACGTCGCCGGAATGAATGTTACGCGGCCCTCGTGACGTGGGCAACGGGGTTGATCGTCATGCGATTGTGGCGAGCTTGAAGAGCCGCACGCAGAACCGACAATTGCTTATGCGCCTTCAATCGTCGGAAGCCCTTGTTGGCTTCGATCATGCCGGCCGCGATCCATCGCAAGGCCATACCGGCATCCCGCCAGCGTTTGACGTTGCGCGTGACGCGGCGAATGGTGCCCATCATGGTCTCGGCGATGTTGGTACAGGCGAGCGATCGACGAAGGTCCTTCGGCAACTTCAATCGGACGACAGGGGGGGGGGGGGGGGGGGGGGGGGGGGGGGGGGGGGGGGGGGGGGGGGGGGGGGGGGGGGGGGGGGGGGGGGGGGGGGGGGGGGGGGGGGGGGGGGGGGGGGGGGGGGGGGGGGGGGGGGGGGGGGGGGGGGGGGGGGGGGGGGGGGGGGGGGGGGGGGGGGGGGGGGGGGGGGGGGGGGGGGGGGGGGGGGGGGGGGGGGGGGGGGGGGGGGGGGGGGGGGGGGGGGGGGGGGGGGGGGGGGGGGGGGGGGGGGGGGCCTTGTCGGCGTCATCGAGCTCCCGGGCCTGGCGCAGCACCCGACGGGTGGCCGCATGATGCTCTTTCGGCAGGCGTTCCATGATGTTGCGGGGGGGGGGGGGGGGGGGGGGGGGGGGGGGGGGGGGGGGGGGGGGGGGGGGGGGGGGGGGGGGGGGGGGGGGGGGGGGGGGGGGGGGGGGGGGGGGGGGGGGGGGGGGGGGGGGGGGGGGGGGGGGGGGGGGGGGGGGGGGGGGGGGGGGGGGGGGGGGGGGGGGGGGGGGGGGGGGGGGGGGGGGGGGGGGGGGGGGGGGGGGGGGGGGGGGGGGGGGGGGGGGGGGGGGGGGGGGGGGGGGGGGGGGGGGGGGGGGGGGGGGGGGGGGGGGGGGGGGGGGGGGGGGGGGCGCGGACAGATCGGCAGCCATGAAGTCGGCCAGCCGCGCCGCCGACAGCGCTACGAACCTCCGCGAGGCCGCCGACTTCGAAACCCCCGATTCCGGGCGGTGCCGGCACGTCACCCTCGGGCAGCCGGACG
>NZ_LBJW01000076.1:0-17959 GCF_028128865.1 Bradyrhizobium sp. CCBAU 11357
CCAACTGGGCAAATCCAATGGCTTGAGCGAACTCAGAACTGGATAAAATCTGGGGGCAAGGTCACTGGCGCTCCAGGCTCATGTATCATTCTCCATTTTCTTGTTGGCGCTTCCCAAATAGTTCCGAAATTCAACAAAAACCGTCGCGATAGCTATCTTAGAACCGTCCTCAGGTTGAGGGAATCCCGGACAACTACCGTTTGTGGCGGATCGCAGTTTGGCGGTTTACGATGAGCACTTAGGTCAATGACGCTTCCCGGCTCGAGCGCTCCTGCAATCGCGCGATATATGTCTTTAGTCCTCCGTGAAGAATGCAGATCGGCCTGAGGGATAGGCAGAAGTTTTCTCGATAAAGTGTTCGATTTTGCAGGAAAGCCGGGTGTTGGGCCGCGGTTTCTTGCGTTTTGGGGTTTTGCTTTCGAGCGATTCGTGATTCCCTGACGGCGGGTCATCGGCATTGGGGACGGCGATGAGCAAACCGCGGCATGATCGCCAGAAAGATCTGTTGCTTCCGGCCGTCGATCAAATCATTGACATGGGCCACCCGCTGGTGCGGTTGGCGGCGCTGATCGACTGGAAGTTTCTGGATGACCGTTTTGGTTCGGTATGCCAAACCGGTCCGGGGCAGCCTGGCCTGCCGACGCGGCTTGTCGCCGGCCTGTTCATCCTGAAGCACATGCACAATCTCTCGGATGAGGTGCTGTGCGCCCGCTGGATCGAGAACCCCTATTACCAATACTCCTGCGGCGAGCTGAGCTGCTGCCACCGGCTGCCGTTCGATCGATCGTCGATGACGCGCTGGCGCCAGCGGCTCGGCGAGGAGCAGCTCGTCGCGTTGATCCAGGAAAGTCTGTCGGTGGCGCACAAGACTGGCGCCATCGGTCCCAAGGACCTGGAGCGAGTGGCGGTCGATACCACGGTGCAGCCAAAGGCCGTCGCGCATCCGACCGACGCGCGGCTGATGCATCGGGCCATCACCAAGCTCGTCGGGCTCGCCAAGCGCAACCGTGTGCCGCTGCGCCAGAGCTATCTGCGCCTGGCGAAGCGCGCCGCCATCATGGTCGGCCGCTATACCCACGCTCATCAGTTCAAGCGCGCCCGGCGCCAACTCAAGTTCCTGCGGACGCGGCTTGGCCGGATCATCCGCGACATCCGCCGCAAGATTGATGGCGATGCGGCGCTGGAAGCTCGCTTCGGCCCGCTGCTCGCTCTGGCGCAGCGGGTGCGCACCCAGGATTAGCATCAGCGCGGCCCCAAGGTCTATGCGTTACATGCCCCGGAGGTCGAGTGCATCGGCAAGGGGAAAGCCCGTGCGCCTTACGAGTTCGGCTGCAAGGTAAGTATCGCCACCCCCGTGACGTCCCCGAAGGGCGGACAGTTCGTGCTCCATGCCAAGGCGCTGCACGGCAATCCCTTCGACGGGCACACGCTCGGCCCCGTGGTCGCCGACATGGAGAAGCTCACCGCGTGGAGGCTCGGCGCATCCATGTCGACAAAGGGTACCGCGGCCACAACCACCCGCACCGGCTCAGGGTCTGGATCTCGGGCCAGGTCCGCCGCGTCACGGCTTCCATCAGGCGCGAGATGAAGCGTCGTGCGGCTGTCGAGCCCGTCATCGGCCACGTCTAGGCCGAGCACCGCATGGACCGCAACTATCTCAAAGGCCGCGTCGGCGACGGCAACAATGCCGTCCTCGCCGCGGCCGGCTACAACTTCGGCCTGCTCCTGCGATGGCTCGCAGAACTCTTGCGTGCCATCATCCGGGCGTTCGCCGAAACCATCCCGGCTCAAAAGATCGCTTAAATCAACGTTCGCCCGCGTTCTTCACGGAGGACTACTTGGCTCAACACGACGTCGCAGCAGGCGGCTCGAGCTTAAGACAACTCCCAGGACCATCAGAAGCAGGCCCCCAGGTCGCCGTCCAAGCATTGCGAGGAGGTCAGCCCTCAATTGAAGACCATGAACGCGTCAAAAGAAGACTACCCAAGATGAGCCCGACGAGGTTTGGTCCGCGCCGGCGGTCCGGCTGACGTTGATCGTACAGGGGCGACATGGGGTAGATGCCAACCCCCTTTGCGCGGGCTGCTTTGATCAATGCTGCTTCGGACTTCTTGGGCAGATCGTCGAACCAAACGACCAGATGCAAGCCGGCAGCGTCACCTTCGATTCGGACTCGGTCGTCAAATCTCCGTCGCAATGCCTCGATCAGGGCTCGCCGGCGCTCGTCGTTGCGCCGCCGCATGCGCCTGACATGGCTGTCGTAGGCGCCCGCATCGAGCATCGTCGCTAGTGCCTCTTGCTCGATGAGAGATGTGTGCCGGTCCATGATCTGCTTGCCGGCGCTGAACGCGAACTGCAGTTCAGGAGGCACCACGACATAGCCGATCCTCAAGGTAGGCGAGAGTGTCTTGGAGACGGTCCCAAGATAGATGACGTGCTCGCTTTTTTCGAGAGCGTGCAGCGGGAGCACAGGTTTCGTGTCGTACCGGTACTCGCTATCGTAGTCGTCTTCGATCACGTAGGCCTCAACCTTCTTGGTCCAGGCGAGCAACTGATGCCGCCGCCCGTCTGCATGACACCGCCAAGTGGAAATTGGTGCGAGGGCGTTACGTAAGCGAGAGGAGCTTCGGGCCCTTGCAAGCCTCGCCATGTCCAGCCCGTTTGCGTCGACCGGAATTGGCACCGCAATAGCTCCGGTCGCCGAGAGGATGTGCCGCGCCATAGGGTAGCCGGGATCTTCCATGACGAACCGATCCCCAGCGTCAAGCAGCAGCCGAGCACACAAATCGAGCCCTTGCTGTGAACCGTTGACGACGATGATCTGATCGATCTCGCATCGTACGGTCCGCGAACGCCAGAGATAGCCCTGCAGTGCCGTCCGCAGGCGCAGCGAGCCACGTGGATCATCGTAAGTCAATGTTCGGGGTCGCTGCGTGATCGCAGCGGTTTCGGCTCTCTTCCATGTTAGCACGGGAAAGTCCAAGGGTGAGAGATCACCATAGCGAAAATGGGCAACGAGATTACGAGGTTGCTCGGTTGAGCGTGCGACGGCCTCTCGCAAACGTTCACCATACCGCGAGACTCGTGCCTTGCGTGTAGACGACCGTGCTTTCGTGCCTGTGCGCCCGGTCTCGACGACAGCCTTTGCGACCCGTGGGCGGGCGCCATGGCGGGTCTCGATGAATCCCTCAGCCGCCAATTGTTCGTATGCGACCGTCACCGTTCCGCGCGATAGTCCCAGCTCTTCGGCGAGAGCGCGGGAGGGCAGCGAGCCATTCGAGCCGTATACGCGCCCCAGGATCCCTGAGCACTCCATAGCTCCGACGCGCTCCCATCTGCCCGACATGGTGTGATGGCACCTTAATCTGGACCACATGAACCTGACCAAAGAACGCTACTGGATAGACCAGTCTGCGCCCGTTCGGCTTCAAAACCAAGCTGGTTCAATCGAGGTGGCCGCGCGAAACAAGCCCCGTGAACTCCTGGCCGTCTGTATTCCGGCGTGGCCAAATATCGGTCTCCATGAAGTCTATCGCCGACTGAATTGGAAAGAGCCTTCCGGGTTATGTGCTCAACAAGGTCGGGACTGCCGTTTTTGAGACGAGACCGACAAAGTCGGTGGGATTGTCGTGCTTGAAACCAAGTTCAGGTGCTGCTCGGCCTCGGGCGACTGGAGATTCCATCTGCTTTGATTGGCTCGCCTCTTGCTGAGTTCAGGCAAGTCGCAGACGCGATCTCCCATGTGACTCTTTGAGACCAAGTCCAGCTCTTCGTAGCTTCCGTCCAGTTCGCAAGAGCTTGGCCGGCCAACCCAGTCCAGGACATGCCCCTAAGTAAGTCGCTCCTCCTAGCCGCATCACTCTCCCTGACTTGCTTGTTCTCCTCGGCGTTTCCCCATACCTTAGTGGCCAGCGTGCCGGCAGGTGATCCTTTTCTCACCGACAACGGGATCCAGTTCACCTTCCCCCGCGTTCTGCGGCCGGCCCGAGGGTAAGATACGCGACGCATATGCTCGACATGCGCTGCCAAGAGAACGGGATCGAACATCGGCTGATCAAGATCAGGCATACCTGGACCAATGGCCAGGTCGAACGCATGAATCGCACGATCAAGGAAGCGACCGTGCAACGCTACCATTACGATCGACACGATCGGCTCGAAACTCACCTGGCCGACTTCGTCAACGCCTACAACTATGCTCGGCGGATGAAGACCCTGAAGGGCCTCACGCCCTACGAATACATCTGCAAATGCTGGACATCCCAGCCAGAACGATTCCGGCTCAATCCGCTCCAGCAGATGCCGGGACTAAACACCTAATGCCGCATGAGTTTTGCTTCCGCGTGCTCCATGCGGATCCGCTCTGCGCCAACTCTTTAATCCGGCGAATGACAACTACGATTTCCCGTCTGCCGAGCGCCTTGCGATAGCAAAAGAGTTTTCCGAAAGAGTTTGGCGCTGAAGCCTCCGGACGCTGTCCTTAGAGAAGGGTAGGAATGAGCATGTTGATGAAAGCTTCCCCGCCCAGGTGAGGCAAACATCATGCCGTTCTTGTTTCGGCCGTCGATGCCGGTGCGTGCTCGACAAATGCATCTTCCTCATTGCTTTAGGCCAATCTCTAGATGTCGGCAATCATAGCGATTGAGGATGCGTCATCCGTGACTGATCGATCGTATACTGGCAGTGAAGTCTCGCCGGTTCACCGTGTCCGAGTTCAGACACGCGGGGCGCGTTGGCGTTCACTGCAACGTCATTTAGACGACAGCTACATCTAAAGACCAGACGATACACATTGCGCCTCGCCGGCATGATTTCTGCTTCTGTTAGGCTCGACATGCGGGCGGTGTCCCGCACAATGAGGACAGCTGACCAAGTCATGCATAAGCGCAGCGCAGCGTCATGTATAAGATCGGTGCTTTGATGGTCGCTGTCTTAGCTCAGCTGGAGGCGGCTGCCGTGAACGGGTCCAAAGGCAACGCAGAAAACGAGGTCCTGCGTCCTTCCGATTACAATCGAGCGCTCACGATAAACGATCAGCATGCCAGACTGATGATCGATGCTCCGGAGGTACCGTTCTGGCTCGCAGATGGTGCGTCGTTCGCCTATCGATTGACGAGCAACGGCAAGCGTCAATTCGTACTCGTGAATGTTGCCAACGGCAGAAAACAGGCTGCTTTCGATCATAAGAAGCTAGCTTCTGCGCTGAATCGCTTAGGCCACAAAGATGCTAATGCCGACAATCTGCCATTCGACCGTTTTGAGTTCGCTGACGATGGTGGCAGAATAAGTTTCGAGATTGAGGATGCAGCTTGGAGCTGCGAACTTATAAACTACGCGTGCTCGAGCGAGACAAAGCTTTCCGCAATCGACCAGCAGAGCCCATACGATGATGCGCCATCTATGGAGAATGATCCTAAGACGGCGAGCGTGTCGCCTGACGGGAAATGGCTCGCCTATACCAAGGATTACAACCTGTTCCTGCACAGCAAGGAGCGCTCGAACGACATTCGTTTGACTTGGGACGGATCTGAAGGCAACTACTACGCGTTTTCGACGCTGAGTTGGTCTCCAGACTCGCGTCGCCTCGCAGCTTACCGCGTCCGTCCGGGCCACAAACGGGAGGTTCATTACATCGAATCATCCCCACGCGACCAGCGCCAACCGAGGCACTGGACGATGACTTACCCTAAGCCCGGCGATGCTCTGGCACTGCCACAGCCGGTGCTTTTCGACGTCGGTGATCGTCGCGAGATCGCAATCGACAATGCGTTGTTCCCAAATCCCTATGACCTCTCTCCCATCCGATGGTGGAGGGACAGCCGCGGATTCACTTTCGAGTACAATGAGCGAGGCCATCAGCTTTACCGGCTCGCCGAGGTCGAGGCTGCCACAGGCACCGTTCGAACTCTGATCGACGAGCGCAGCAAGACGTTCATCGATTACCACCCCCTAAGAATGGACCAGTCGAATACTGGCAAGACCTTCCGTTGCGACGTTGAGGACGGGCGGGAGATCATCTGGGCCTCAGAACGCGATGGATACGAGCATCTGTACCTGTTCGATGGATACACTGGCGATCTTAAAACCAGATCACGCGTGGAGCTTGGGTAGTCCGTTCCGTCCACTACGTAGATCCTATCGAGCGCCAGATTTGGTTCAGTGCAAGCGGAATGAATAAAGGGGAAGATCCGTATTTCGTCCACGCCTACCGCATCAACTTCGATGGCACGGGACTGACGTCGCTAACGCCCGAAAGGGCGAATCATCACGTCCAGTTCTCGCCAGACGGCCGCTACTATCTAGACCTATGCTCACGCAGCGATCTCCCGCCACGCCTAATGTTGTACCGAACCATTGACAATTCGGAGCTCGTGCTGGTCGAGAGCGCCGATATTTCCGCGCTCGTAGCCGCTGGCTGGCAGCCGCCACTGACGTTCCATACAAGGGGCCGGGACGGCGAGACCGAAATATGGGGGATTATTCATCTCCCGATCAACTTCGACCGAAGCCGCCGATATCCGGTCATTGAAAAGATTTACGCCGGCCCGACCGGTTCTTTCGTTCCGAAGTCTTTCTCGCCTGTCGTGGAGCCGCTCACACAGCTTGGATTTGTCGTCGTTCAAATCGATGGAATGGGCACGAACAATCGGTCGCGTGCGTTTCACGACGTTGCCTGGAAAAACCTGAGAGATGCTGGCTTTCCCGACCGAATCCTTTGGCACAAGGCGGCGAGCGCCGAGTTTTCGTGGTACGACATCTCGAATGTCGGCATTTTTGGTGGCTCGGCCGGCGGTCAAAACGCGGTGAGCGCACTGCTCTTTCATTCCGATTTCTATAAGGTGGCCGTCGCCAATAGCGGTTGCTACGATAATCGTATGGACAAGATCTGGTGGAACGAACAGTGGATGGGATGGCCGGTCGGTATTGAATATTCGCAGTCTTCCTCGGTCGACAACGCTCATAGATTGCAAGGTAAGTTGCTGCTCATCGTGGGCGAATTGGACCGCAATGTCGATCCATCCTCTACATTTCAACTAGCTGACCGGCTTATTCGAGCAGGAAAATACTTCGACATGCTTGTGGTGCCAGGTGCGGATCACGGAACGTCCGGGTCTTACAGTCTGCTCAAGCTCCTGGATTTTTTCGTTTTGAATATCCTCAGACAGACGCCGCCTAATTGGAATGACCCATCTATTGGCCAGCCAAAGAGCCACGAGGCACTATCATCGTGCGAAGAGTCAACAGCTGAAGCCTGCCGAGACCGGCAAAACTGACTGGAGATAGAGGCGCCTGGGACATCAGCATCGCATGTAGGCGGCGGTCGCCAATAGGAAATAGTATCGCTTGGCGAAGTCGCTGCTCTTCCAGCGACTTGACAGCCGTTCGGAAGGGGCCGTCAGTGACAAACTGATGCTGCCTGTCTCTCCTCATCACGTTTCCATGGTCAGGTTGATGATGGCATCTAACGCCCCGTACGAACGAGTCGATCTCGCGCGCATGGCCAGCAGAGAGCAGGGCGTGAAGTTTCGCGCTCGTTGACAGCCATGCCGATGCAAAATTTCGCCTCTCCTCTGGGCGCAGCGACTGAGTTATCCGGGCGCGAGTGCCAAGCCTACAAGTGGGCAAAGAGGCAGGCGCGCTGTTTGGGCTCACGCCAAAGATATACCAATCGGGAGAAAAGGACATCATGGGCAGGATTCCGCTGGGCAGCGACGAGATGTGGGTACAGAATTGTTTGAAGCCGCCAACGTTCTACTGTCGCACATCACGCTATTCTGAAAGCGTAGCGCTGGAGGAAGGACGTCGCCGACCGGCGAGACTCTAAGCAGTCGTCCGTGAAGAGCGGCTAAACGACTGAGGCGGAATCGCATTCGTCGTTGTGGACCGTTTTGGGATTGCAGGGTTTTGATGCTTCGGGCATCGGAACCTTGCAAATTCTTTTTCGGGATTCCGTCGAATCGCCAGTCGTGATTCCGTGGTCGCATCGGAGGTGGCGATGCGACCGAAGAGGCACAGGACGACGGGATCGGGCGATCTGTTACGGGCCAGGCTGGACCAGATCATCAACATGAAGCACGAGCTGGTTCAGCTTGCCGGCAAGGTGGACTGGGACTGGATCGACGGCGAGATCGCACCACTCTACAGCGGGGACGGCCGGCCCGGCATCACGACCCTTCATGATCGGGCTGCTGCTCAAGCACATTTACGGCCTGTCCGATGAGGGGGTGTGCGAGCGCTGGGTCCACGACCCGTATTTCCAGGGGGGGGGGGGGGGGGGGGGGGGGGGGGGGGGGGGGGGGGGGGGGGGGGGGGGGGGGGGGGGGGGGGGGGGGGGGGGGGGGGGGGGGGGGGGGGGGGGGGGGGGGGGGGGGGGGGGGGGGGGGGGGGGGGGGGGGGGGGGGGGGGGGGGGGGGGGGGGGGGGGGGGGGGGGGGGGGGGGGGGGGGGGGGGGGGGGGGGGGGGGGGGGGGGGGGGGGGGGGGGGGGGGGGGGGGGGGGGGGGGGGGGGGGGGGGGGGGGGGGGGGGGGGGGGGGGGGGGGGGGGGGGCGTTACGCGGCCAAGACCTCAAGCGGGTCACCGTCGATACCACGGTGCAGCCAAAGGCCATCACCTTCCCGACCGATGCCAAGCTGCTGCACGCGGCGATCAAAGGGCTCAACCGTCTGGCGAGGACGCACGGGATCAGGCTGCGGCAGTCCTATCTTCGCATTGCCAAGACCGCGGCCATGATGGCGGGGCGCTACGCTCATGCCAAGCAATTCAAACGGCATCAGCGGCAGTTGCGCATCCTGCGCAGCCGCTTGACCCGGATCATCCGCGATATCCGCCGCAAGATCAAGGTCAGGCCGTGCTCGAGAACGCCTTCGCCCTCCCGCTTGGCCGGGCCTTCCAGATCCGCTCGCAGCAGCAACGCCAGCGCGGCTGCAACTGTATTCCTTCCATGCTCCGGAGGTCGAGTGCATCGGCAAGGGCAAAGCAGCCGCGCCTTACGAGTTCGGTGTCAAAGCTTCCATCGTCACCAACAACAGCCGTGCTCCCGGCGGGCTGTTCGTGCTGCACGCCATGGCGCTACCCGATAACCCGTACGACGGTCACACCTTGCGGGACATCATCGACCGCACCGAGACACTCACCGGCTGTGCGATCGAGCGGGCCTATGTCGACAAGGGATACCGTGGCCATGACGCGCAGAACCCGCGCCGTGTCTTCATCTCCGGCCAGAAGCGCGCGGGGTCTTCGGCGTCATCAAGCGCGAGCTGCGCCGCCGCTCTGCCATCGAACCCATCATCGGACACCTGAAGGCCGATGGTCACCTCGGCCGCTGCTACCTCAAAGGACGCGCCGGTGATGCGGCCAACGTCATCCTCTCTGCCGTCGGTCACAACTTCCGCCGTATGCTCGCTTGGCTGAGGGCTCTTTGGTGCCTCTTCCTGGCCACCCTCATCGCAGCCGCCAGCGACCCCTTACCGCTGAAATCAGTTTCTTAACGGACGACTCTTTACTTCGACACTCTCGTTCCATTAGCCCGAACACACGGTCAGCCGAAATTAGACTTCGCAACACCGGGAATGGGTGGAGTTGATTTGATCGCGTTGATCAGTTGTCGCGGGGGCTTGTCCGGGCCAATCGACAGCTTGTCGGCAACGGCATGGGCCAGTCCAATGAAGTCTTTCAGCCCAGCTTTGGCCAGCGAGACACCCGCGCCACGAAAGAAAACAACTCGCCCCTCGTCGCGAGCGACGAGCAATTCATCGGCGAAGTTTGGGCCATCTTTCGTAAAGCGCAAGTGCGTTGTTCCTTCGACTACGCTAGAACGCGCTTCCCGAAGAAGCTCGTAGCGGAACTCCAGAGAGCAGCTTGAAGTCCGGCCAATCTATATTATCGAGCAATCGCTCAACGCTCCGCTTCGCGAGCGGCAATAAATGGCTGGCGGGGACAGCGCCTGACACCGCGCAGCCGAACGGCGCCGAGTTGCGCCCGCACTACCGGCGATCTGGGCTGAACAAGCATCACGGACACTCAGCGAGTGAAAGAAGATTGTCTGGCTGAATGCCGTCGGCCGTCGTCTTGATGTACTTGTGCCCTTCGTGTTTGGCCACGATCAAACCAGCAGTGAGCCCGTCTTCCTGGACATAGAATTCCCATGCGCCGCTTTCGATGTCTCTGATCGTCTGAACGACAGATTGCTTCCAGTGACTTCCGTTCGAATATACCCCGCCGATGCTGCTAATTCTCTCGTGTGGATTCGTGCTGTCGGTCTTACTGACGCAACGAACGCGTGCGAGTCTGGCCACGGGGTCTCTTCTTCCGCATGCAAAAGGAGCAACAAGGTTAGCGTTCAGTGGCGGACCGTGCCGCCGACCAATTCAGGTAGGTGCCTCGGTTACTTGTCTGCGCCATGATCTGGTGGCGCCTCGGGAATATGTCTCTGGAGCAAAGGTGGCCAACCACAGTCTTCATAGACGGGGTCGGCCACCGGCGCTTCGGCGCTTGCGAAGCGTACCCTAAGGGTAGCTACAGGCCAACGGATGCACATATTCGAGCGGTACATCACGTCCCTACGCTCACAGGCGCTTGCGGTGCTTGCAGCCAATCAGGCCCGCGCGGCCGATCAGTCTTTGAGCCTGGCAGATCGCCAAGTCGCGACGTTCGATGCCGAGGACGCTCGGGAAATACTAGGCATCCTCGATTGCGTGAAACTCGACCCCGGGCCGGAGGAGGCACGGAAGATCGCTGCGCGCATACGCACGCTTCTAGAAGGGAAGAAGTGAGCCGCCAAGTTGACGGCGCGAAGGCTACGTCCATCCGGCGTCGTAGCTGCCGGCGCGCGTGTCCTGCCGGGCCGGGCTGCGCTCATAACGCCCAGCACCGCACAGCTGGTCCGCTTCGGCTCCAGGATGGCGTTCAGTGTCTCTTCCACCGTCCCGCGGACCATCTCGCCCAGGTGATCTCGAATCCGGGCCTCATCAATTTGGATCACCATGACCCATGGCATTCCCATCGTTCATTTAAAGCTCCTTCATTCTAGAAGAAGCCATCAATCCTGAAGGAGTGTCCGTCGTCAGATAATTTGAGACTGGTCAGGCTTTTTGAGAACGGAGGCTCTGGCTCATCAGGGTTAGAGTTTAAGCGGCCTGCAGTTGATGCTGCAAGCGGCGGTTTGGTGTCGCGCTTGATGCGGTTTCGTTCTGCGAGGATCGCCTCAGCCCTGCCGAAGTAGACATCGGCTGGCGTGAGGTTGTCGATGCTCTCATAATAGCGGACGTGATTATAGTATTCGACAAAGACTCCTACTTGACGCTCGAGATCACCGGTAGGTAATAGTTGTCAAGCAGGATTCGGTTCTTCAGCGTCTGATGCCAGCGCTCGATCTTTCCTGAGCAGCCTTGGCCGGTGCGCGACGGCGATGTGGTCAGGCGAACGGCCAGCGTCCATAGAAGCAAGAACACCACCTTCGCATCAAGCGCCGCGCGAGACGATAGACGCGCCACAGAAGCTTATTGCCGACGGTCGCCGGAGATTCGTTTCCGTGCCTTGACAAGACCAGATCCTCCCTGACCGCCGCTGGAAATGGAACTATCTAACAAGTTGTGAAGCGATTTCTGCAGCTAGGGAGGGAGCTGTGGCCCACGTTGAAAATTGGGTGATGCTGCAAGAGCAAGAACCGACCGATGTCTGAGGAAGCCCATCGGCAAGCCACAGAACGGATCAAGGCGTACGAGGAGCGGATTGTCACCGTCCTTAAAGGTCGCGCTTGCAAGGGAGCGCTGAAGGCCTTCCTCGAAGAAGGGAATCATGAATATCTGGTCGACGCATACGAGTACGCGTCGACCATCTTCGACGACGTATGTCAGGTTTCGGACCTCTTCACGGAGCACCAGCGGCGCATCATGGGCCACTCCTTTTCCACCTCGAACGAAGCGCTCGCGGGATACATGCTGGGCGTGAACCATTTCGACAAGCGGGCCTCGCGCTACTTCGACAGCAATAACATCTACAATCACGCCTCCGATATCGTGGATCTGACCGAAAGCATCGGGCCGATGAATCCCACGACGCTGGAAGCTGCGGATCGGAAGATCGTCGACGAGCGTCCGGCGCTGGAGGAAGAGGCCAATGGCGAGCGCCTGCATACCCGGATGTTGGCTCGGATCCGCAGAGTCGTGGAATCGACCCACGACATCAAGCATGAAGAGCTGCAGCGGGTCGTCTTGAGGGGCTGACAGAGCCCGTTGTTCTCCAACGAGACATTTTGGCGAACGGGACTGCGAGCGAGTGTTTCGTAGGGCGAACACCCGCTACTCAAGCCGTCGGTCAAAGGCGGGGCTAGAAGCGCTCCGCGTCTCGTGCGCTGTGGCCTTAAAGCTTTATCAGATCAGTGGCTTAGGGACGGGTTCCGGCCGGTGCGCGATTCTCAACGTCGCATCGCCAGTAGATGGGGCCGCATTCCGCGGGGGGGGGGGGCGTCCTTTTTCGGTGGCTGGCCGAGCCTGTCAACCCCGTCTACACACGAAAGACCTGCCAGCATGATCACCGACGACAAGGCGCCGGCCTTGGAGGACGCTTTGCGCAAGCAACCATTGTTCGCGACCCGATCGCTAGCCGACGCAGCCGATGCGCTCGCGGGCACCGCTGGACCGCTGCTCATCCTTGGGCTGCGAAACGCCAAGGCCGCTGAGCACACCGCGACGCGACCGAACGGCTCGCGAACTCTATCGAGACGATTACCGCACTTTTCGCGTCCTGCAACGGACCCGGTGATGCGTGCCTGCGCGATACAGAGAAGGCCCCGCTTGTGGTGCGCAGATGTCGCACGCTTGTCGTGCCAGGAAGCGACGGCTTGCAGGTCGCCCCACGCCTGCTTGTCGGTCATTGTTCGTCATTCATTTAGTGGGCAGGCGCCGTGTAAGGCAGCCCGTCAGCCAATAGCTGTTTCTGGATCTCCTGCGGCATGCGCGCAGCGAGCTGGGCGTTCGCCTCTTTCTCTCACCCCTCACGCGCTGCGGCGCCATCTTGCCCCATCGCTGAGCCCGGATGCTCTGCGTACAGGGCCTTGATCGGGAGTCGCGAGTGATTCTTTCTATATGCGACGTAGGTGTGCCGCCTTGCGCAGTGCGAACAAGGAATGCATTCTTGATCTGCAACGAAGCAGAGCCGTCGCCAGTCAATCGATGCGTGCTCGCGGTAAGTCCGCCGGCGCCCACTTTCGCGCCGCTAGTGGTGAGAATGCCCACGCGAACCGTCGAGGCCGTGAACGACGCTACAAGTCGCCCTGCGTCGTGCGCATGAGCTTGGTCACGCCCGGCCTGGGTCTCGCAACCGGGACACCGATGTCTTTCCCGATGATATCGAGCGCGACCTTACGCGCGGCTGTTGCTGACTTATCGACGGCGCGACGGATAGCGTTCTTAAGGCCGCACGTGGACAACACAGTCGCCCATTGTTCTAGCGTACTTCCGTCCAGATCAACTTTGAGCACCGACATGTGTTGTCCCTCTGTTACAGGTTTACTTCAACGGCCCGCTCGGCACGTCAATGCACGGACCTGGCGACAACTCGGTGAAGTCCACTCAAGGGCCGCCGACAGGGTCACAAGAATCGCGGCCATAGAAAAAAACATGGGCGAGCCCGTTGAACCTTCTCCGAATGAGTGGGCACCTGTAGTAGGCTCATCGAGCCCGGAGGTGTCGAATGGAACGTCAACGTCGGTCATTTACCGACTACGAGCGCCAAGCCGTTGAGTTGGCTTTGAGTGGGCGCTCGATCGGGTCTGTTGCCAAGGAACTCAGTCTGCATGACTCGGTGCTGCGGCGCTGGGTTGACAAGCTCCGGCAGGAGCCGACATCGGCGGCGTGGCGCCCCACCACGCAGGCGACGCCGATGTCGGCGGACCAGGCTCGGAGATCGCCCGTCTGCGCCCGGAGAACGAACGGCTGCGCATGGAGCGCGACATCTTCACAAAGTCGATCGCGATCTTCGCCGGAACCCGGACATGAGCTTCCGCTTCATCGAAGACCATCGCGACGCCGTTCCGGTGCGGCTGATCTGTGCCGTGCTCGAGGTCTCGCCGGCCGGCTATTACGCCTGGCGTGATCGCCCGGTCAGTGAGCGGACCAAATCCAATGCCAGCCTGCTGGCCGCGATCCGGCAAGTCCATCAGAGAGTTGTGGCTGATAGAGCGATCGCATGTTCATGTAGCATTGGTCGACCACGCCGTTTCGGCAATGTGCCGCAGCCGGGCCGCCGCCAAGTTGAGACAGGATTGACCATCGGCGAAGGCGCCGACGACAGCGAGGGTGTTCCGCAAGGTGGCGTGCTGTCACCGCTCTTGTCCAACATCATGCTCCATGAGTTCGATGCGTGGCTGGAGGCGAAATACCTGAGCGACAAGGCTCGCAAGGACCGCTGGGCATGGAACTTCGGCATCAAGCTGGGCCGCCCTATTGCGGTTCGAGAGAACCAGCAATGGAAGCCGGCGGTTGCTTATTGCCGATACGCTGACGACTTTGTCGTCATCGTAAAAGGGACCAAAGCTCAAGCAGAGGAAATCCACCACGAATGCCGCGCCTTCTGGAAGGCAAGCTGAAAATGACGCGACGCTGAATTTGGAGAAAACCCATATCACCCACGTCATGACGGCTTCGTCTTTCTAGGGCACAGATCATTCGCAAGCGAGGGTCGCACGGGCGCATGTCCGTCGTCACAACGATCCCCAAGGAAAAGGCGAAGGGGTTTGTTCGCAGGCTCACTGAAGCGGTCGACATGATCGCTGGCCTGAACCGTCAACTGGCGGGATGGGCAGCGTTCTACAAGTTCACCGACTTCACCGCGCACGTATTCCGGCGCATCGACCACGTCGTATTCTGGAAAATGGCGCATTGGCTGGGGCACAAATACCGATCTCGCATCAAACCTTTGATGCGGAAATGGTACCGAGCCCCGGAGCCGGGCAAGGCGAAAACCTGGTTCGTGTTTGGTCGGAATGAACGGGGCGGGCCGCACGGAAAAGCACTTCACCGGCTTTTCTCAAGTCCGAAGGCGCAGTTCCGGTGGCGCAATCCGGAGGATAATCCATACATCTTCCGAAAAGAAGCCCGCAGCACTGTCACCTCGTATTATGAGGACGTTGCTATGGCCATGGGCCAAGCTTGAACAGAGAGCCGTATGCGCTGAAAGGTGCACGTACGGTTCGGGGAGGAGAAGCGCGCTCGCGCTTTTTACTCCACTCCCGACCGCGGAGGGCTGGCAGTATCTGGCGGCCGTCATGTGATCTGTTCAGCCGAAAGATCGTCGGCTGGCCATGCAAGACCATATGCAGGTCGAACTCGCGTCCGCGGCGCTGACTATAACCATCCAGCAGCAACGGCCGCAAACTGGATTGATCCACCACTCCGATCGCGGCCTAAAGTATGCCTCACACGCCTATCGCAAGGTCCTCACCGGAGCCGGCGTCATGGCATCAATGAGCCGCAAGGCCGATTGCTCCGACAATGCCCCGATGGAGAGGCTTCTTCCATACCTTGAAAACCGAGCTGGTCCATCATCGCGACTACAAACCCGTGCCGAGGCCAGCGCGATATCTTCGCCTTCATCGAGGGCTTCTACAACCGAACCCGCCTCCATTCCGCGATCGGATATGTCGCCCCGATGGAAATGGAGCTAAAAGCCGCTTAACCCGTCCACTTTTTCGGGGGAAGATCACTTTGCCTTGGCCGCTGATGCAGGGCTATCGCATCACGCTTCTTCGCACGGGTGAAGCCTTTTGAGATGACCGACATTAAGTCTCATAGCGTCGCGCGTACCGAAATCAACGTCGTAAGGCTTGGCAGGGGTGTAGAGTGATCCGGGTAGCAAAGCTACAGTTCGCGCAGCGCACTGCCCCTCTCGAAACTGATTGTCCCGATGTCCTGGCTCACGCGCTCGCGAAGCTGAGGCGATGCGGGGGCGATGCGATCAACGACCTGCGTCTGACGAGGAGCTGCCTAAAATCGTGTGGCCGTTCCTTGCTTGGGCGTCTTTACGACGGCAGGACATTCCGGCTCGCGCCATCAGGGTCGTGATGAAATGCTGCGGTGAGCCGATGGTTGAGAGGGCGCTCGGTATCCATCGCTTGCGGCAACTGAAACAGAGATATGGGGAGGTCAGCGCAACGTTCGCGTCGGCCTGATCGTTCTGAAGACTGACAGGCTGAGCGGCGTTAAGTCGCTCAGTCGTCTGCTCTGCATAAACACCAATCCTGGTAGGTCACTTAAGGCCGCTCCCTCGCTAAAAGCACTGCCGGGGTTAGCGGCACGTGAAGGGACAGCGCCTTCCTTCCTCCAGCGGAATGCGCCGAGTCATGCGTCGCTAACTTCACCCGCAGTGCGGATGCGGCTGGGGATAGCGCCTTTCAAGACCCGCCGATGTAGGCGCCGAGTCGCATCCGCCTGTTCTGAGCCGACGAGGAAAGCGTATGTTCAAGCGACAAACCACGGCATCAAGGGCTAAGCCATTAAGACATTTGCGCGCGCGGAAACTGATCCCGACAGCGCGGGACCTTGCTGAAGCGTTCAATTTCGCAACGCGCGTATTCTACAAAAGAGTGCCGGCAACGGGCGTGTGGTTCGAGATAAGAGATCGTATGGTCAGAACAGCCGAAGGGCAGTTCTATCTTATCGAAGATCATCCCATTAAGCTTGGCGGCCATGAAGTCGCACGGCCTTACAGTCTAGCGAGCGTCTTTGCGTGGCTGCAGGATTCCCCACAACAGATTGAGCGCACTGTCGTCAAAGGCGGCTAAGCTTTGAACAGCCCACGCGGGCCTTTTTTTCGTTTTGTGGATGCCGCGCAGGTCTCGTCGGCCTTTCGTCAGCCAGCGCGGATACGGAGCGCTTGGGTTAGCGACACGCGCCAGGGACAGCGCAATGGCACCAGAGACCTCGAGCACGGCACAGATCAGCCGCACCGGATCGGCGTCGCGATGGTGTTCGATGAAGCGGAAGCTCATGTCCGGTTCCGGCGAAGATCGCGATCGACTTTTTTTGGATGTCGCGCTCCATGCGCAGCCGTTCGTTCTCCTGGCGCGGAGGGCTGGCTATACTTGGCGGCCGTCATGTGATCTGTTCAGCCGAAAGATCGTCGGCTGGGCCATGCAAGACCATATGCAGGTCGAACTCGCATCCGCGGCACTGACTATGACCATCCAGCAGCAACGGCCGCAGACCGGATTGATCCACCACTCCGATCACGGCGTGCAGTATGCCTCACAGCCTATCGCAAGGTCCTCACCGGAGCCGGCATCATGGCATCAATGAGCCGCAAGGCCGATCGCTACGACAATGCCCCGATGGAGAGGCTTCTTCCATACCTTGAAAACCGAGCTGGTCCATCATCGCGACTACAACACCCGTGCCGAGGCCCAGCGCGATATCTTCGCCTTCATCGAGGCCTTCTACAACCGAACCCGCCTCCATTCCGCGATCGGATATGTCGCGCCGATGGAAATGGAGCTAAAAGCCGCTTAACCCGTTCACTTTTTCGGGGGAAGATCAGTCTCCCATTTCGGCAAGCTGTCGGACCAGCTTAGAGAGTGTCTGAAGACGTGGGGCCGACCGATTCTCGTAGTTGTGCCGCAGCTTTTTCCGATGGATGTATCCCACGTCAGCTTCTTCCGCCGCTGAGGCTGGCTGTGTGGGAGTTAGCGGCTCGTGGTAGGGACAGCGCTTCTTCTCTCTCATCGAGCGCCGAGCCACGTGCCCGCTAGCTTCAACCATAGGGCCAACGGATGCACATATTCGAGCCGCGTCACTGCGGTCGCAAGCGCTTGCGGTGCTTGCAGCCAATCAGGCCCGTGCGGCCGATCAGTCTTTGAGCCCGGCAGATCACCAATCCCGACATTTTATGCCGAGGAGGCTCAGGAATTGTTAGGCATACTCGATTGCGTGAAACTCGAGCCCGCATGACTTAAACGCATGGTAGA
>NZ_LBJW01000077.1:0-19870 GCF_028128865.1 Bradyrhizobium sp. CCBAU 11357
AAAGCTCCTTCATTCTAGAAGAAGCCGTCAATCCTGAAAGTGCGAAAGACTCTGTACGTTATCCTTGAGGCATCCAGTTGCGTTGTGAAAACCAGCGCCGCAACTGCCACCGTGAAGCCCTTGAACATTGGGCCTCTCCTGAAAGAGACCGCCAACCGGGCGTGTCGAAAAATTAGATGTTCTCAGATTGGCTGCCGCCAATGGCGAACGAATATGGAAATGGTGACAGTGAGTGGTAGCTACTCTCTTAAGGGGTGCGGTGGACAGGTACCCCGAAGCCGCTAGACCCGGTACCGGATGACCCACTCACGATTTCGAACCGGCGGACTGAAAAGAAGATAGGGCTGCATGATGCTTGACGCCACGTAGCGGACCAAACGGAGACCGCGTTCCGTATACGCGATCGGGCCATACGCTGTGTGAATGAAAGAAGCCGCCAATTGAGATGGCCTCTTGTCGCATGAGAAAATTGCGCTGCTCAGAACGACAAGAGCGCTATCGCTGCGAGCACCGTGTTGAGGGCGCCAATGGCGATGATGGCCGCCGTAACGATCCGGTCATGGCTCATCACTTCCTCCACTATTAAAGAGAGGATAACCTAACACATCTATCTAGGCGGGAAAAGGTCTCGACTTGATCATGGGGCGGGAGATCTCAGCGTATCGGCGCATTTTAGCGCCGATCTCACACTGACGTGCTGTTCGCACATTTGCCTCGGGCGGGCTGCCCCAGGTTTTGCTGCTCGACCTTGTCGCGAAGGCGTTTGGCTTCGGCGACTAGTCGGGACGGCGCTCCGTCCTGCGCGGTTGCTCCGATTTGCCCCGCCTCCCGCGTTCCCCGACCGAAACGGTTTCTGCAGCGTTTCCGTGCAAGGCTTCAGCCTCCATTTTCCAGTGTCCGAGCCTTCCAGAGGCCGGACACCGCATCAGGTTTGAAGCCTCACCGGCGCTCAACTTGCAGACCTGCGGACCTTACCTGCACCTGCTCGCGTCCGCATTTCAGAGCCTCCTCGCACCTCCCTCTTTCTCAGGTTACCCCACAGGACACCCCAATTCGGGAACTACTATCCAAGCGATGGAAAGATTGCCGCCTCCAGCTTCGCCCCTTGGGGTGCCTCGGCCAAGATCACCAGATGGGCGGCAGACTGCCGAGCCGCCTCAATCGGTCTCCCTGGGCTCGAAACGACAGTGAGAGGTCGCAAAAAGGCTGGCTAGCTTGGGAGTGTGTATTCGATTGGATGTTGGCTTCCGCGCAGCCCTCGTCCAACTCGTGGTGACAGCTCTCACTGATTGAGTAGATCGGGTCGGAAAGTCAATGCGATCCTTACTGCCCGACATGGTAGGGCTAGGCCAGCCGCGCTTTGAGATAGTCTGGTCGGGCGGCCCGTCGCAGCCAAACGCTCACGGCAGCTCGAAACGGTGAATCGTGACCCTAGATCTGTAACCTCTCGGGAGCAAAATCTGCGGAGATGATCATGAGCAGGCGATCAGAAGATCATGAAGCAGATGACATTATCCCGCTGAGCGAGTTGGATGTAAGCGAAGGCAGGCGCTTTCAAGACGACAGCATATGGGGTTTCTTTGACCGGCTGCGAAGAGAAGATCCCGTTCACTACTGCAAAGACAGCCCTCATGGTCCATATTGGTCCGTGACGAAGTATCGGGACATCGTAGCGGTAGACACAAACCACAAAGCATTCTCATCAGAGCAAGGTGTCACTATTGTCGACGTGCCTGATAAGCACTGGACCCAGAGTTTCATCAAGATGGGGCCTCCCAAGCACACCGAGCAGCGCAATACCGTGAGCCCGATCGTCGGACCGGAAAGCCTGACGAAGCTCGAAACCTTGATACGCTCTCGGGTCAGGGCGATTCTCGATGGCTTGCCGCGCAATGAAGCCTTCAATTGGGTAGACATGGTCTCGATAGAGTTGACGACGCAAATGCTCGCTACGCTCTTCGACTTTCCATTTGAGGACCGGCGACTACTGACCTATTGGTCAGACGTAGCTGTTACGACTCCAAAAGCAGGCCATGCGATCGACAGCTGGGACCAGCGAAGCACAATCTTATCAGAATGTCTGGACTATTTCACAGGGCTTTGGAACGAGCGCATTAATGCCGAGCCGCGCCTCGACCTGATTTCCTTGATGGCGCATTCGCCCGCCACACGCCATATGAAGCCGAGTGAGTTTCTCGGGAATCTGATTCTGTTGATCGTTGGGGGAAATGATACAACACGCAACTCGATTACCGGTGGCCTCCTGTTCATGAGCCAGTACCCCTCCGAACTGCGAAAACTAGCCGACAATCCCACGCTGGTCTCGAGCGCCGTGTCCGAGATTATCCGATACCAGACACCGATCGCGCATATGCGCCGCACTGCCGCGGTCGACAGCAGCGTAGGCGGAAAACAGATCCGGAAAGGTGACAAGGTCGTCATGTGGTACATCTCCGGCAACAGAGACGAAGAGATCATTGAGAACGCCAACAGTTTCGTGATCGACCGGAAGAATGTACGGCAGCACCTCTCGTTCGGATTCGGAATCCATCGCTGTCTTGGTCGACATCTTGCGGAACTGCAGTTGAGAGTCCTCTGGGAAGAGATTTTGGATGCGAGACTGGAGATCGTGATCGTCGGCGAACCCGAGCGAATTGCATCTAGCTTTGTGCACGGCTATTCGGCTCTCCCCGTGCGGATTGAAGCGTAGGCCCTGGTCGCGCCAGTCCCCGGCCGCCGGTGCGCGGTCGGGGTGGATTGATCTGAACTATCTTGTTCAAGCTGTGCAGATGGCTCGATCAACGCGAAGCATTTGCAATAGGCTACTCATCGACCGGGCAGACGCTTGAAGTCCCCGTGAGAAGCGACATGTCAGGCGCACGTCTCGACTTGCAAACGCCTGAGATGCCGAAAAGGCCTGAACGGCAACTCCGATGCCGCGTCTCCGGGTTGACTTGGATAGCCGGAACCGTGGACGCCGGCATCCTTCCTGCCGGTTAAAAGGCCGCGAACGATCTGAAACATTTAGTAGACCGGCTTAAGAACCGCGCCAGCAATTTCGAAGCCGGTCATGGTTTGAGCCTCGTGATGGTCACCGGTTGACGTTGTAGCTGCGGCCGATCTCGGCCAGGGCCTCGCCAGCTTCTCGGCGGACCAAGGCCTCGCGCTTCTGTTCCGGCGTGAGCTTCGGCGGGCGGCCCATGTGCTGGTCTCGGGCGGTCGCCCTGGCTCTGCCTTCCGCCGTTCGGGTGCGGATCAGGTCGCGCTCCGCGTCGGGCATCCCCGCCATGACGGCCAGCATCATGCGGCCGGTGCTGGTGCCTGTATCGGCCCAAGGCTCCGCGATAGAGGGGAACACGGCGCCGCTATCGTTGATGCGCTGAACAATTGCAAACAGATCGAAGAGAGACCGCACCAAGCGGTCGATGCGAGTGACCGTCACCGCGTCGCCAGGCTCCAACTTGGCAAGCATGCGCTGCAGCTCTTTGCGATCGACGTGGGCACCACCGGCTGTGTCCTTGAAAATCGGATTGCACCCGCTGCCTTCAACTGGGCCAGCTGGCCGTCGAGGGTCTGCCCTGTGGTGCTGACACGGGCGTATCCAATGAGACGATTTTGGGCGCTACCTCGTTCATATCTTTTGTGCATTGTAACAGGCGCACGGGTCGCGCCGTCTCCGAATGGCTCGAAGTCGAGTGAGATTGACGGCCTGCTGGCGATTTCCTGCTGAACGCATCGAGCAAGGGCTATTACGTCTGCCTCGTGCGGCAGCTCTCGTGCGCGCAGAGCAATGAGGTCGCGGCGGCGATCATGTCAGCGTGCCGCGCGTCCAATCCGCGTTGATTCCCGCGCTCAAGCCGCGTTCAGCGCCTGCGCGAGATCGGCGATCAGGTCCGACGGGTTCTCGATGCCGATCGACAGCCGGATCGTGGAATCGAGCACGCCGATTTTTTGGCGGATGTCGGCGGGAACGCCGGAATGGGTCATGGTCGCGGGCAGGCTTGCTAGCGATTCCGTGCCGCCAAGGCTCACTGCCAGCTTGAGAATCTGCAGCGCGTTGAGGAATTTCACCGCCGCCTCCTTGCCGCCGACGATGTCGAACGAGAAAGTCGACCCCGCGCCGAGGCATTGCCGCGCGAACACGCGCCCCGAGAGCGAGCCCTCCTCGTGATGACCGAGGTAATGCACCTTGGCGACCTTCGGGTGATCGCGCAGGAAGTCCGCCACGAGCCGCGCATTCGCATCGGCTTTCTCCATCCGTAGGCTGAGCGTCTCGAGCGAGCGGTTGATCATCCAGCAGGAATGCGGATCGAGCTGGGTGCCGATGGCGCCGCGCAGCGCCTTGATGCCCTTCATGATCGCTTTCGATCCGAGCGCGGCGCCCGCGATCAGGTCGGAATGGCCGCCGACATATTTCGTCAGCGAATACAGCGAAACATCCGCGCCATGCTCGATCGGCCGCTGAAACACCGGCCCGAGCAGCGTGTTGTCGCAGGCGATGATCGGCGTGTGTCCCTGCGCCTTGCCGATGGCATCGGCAATGCGGCGAATCATGGCGACGTCAACGAGGCCGTTGGTCGGATTGGCGGGCGTCTCGATCAGGATCATCGAAACCCGCCCCTTGCGCATCGCCTCTTCCGAGGCCTGCTTGACCGCCGTCTCGTCGATGCCGTCGGCAAAGCCGACGGCGCCGATCGACAGACGCGCGAGCGTGTTCGTCAGCAGGGTCTCCGTCCCGCCATAGAGCGGCTGCGAGTGCAGGATGACATCGCCGGGGCGAACGAAGGCCAGGATCGTGGTTGCGATGGCCGCCATGCCGGATGAGAACAGCGCGCAACTCTCCGTGCGCTCGTAGATCGCGAGCCTGTCCTCGACGATCTCGCTGTTGGGATGATTGAAGCGCGAATAGACCAGGCCCGCGCCCATGCCTTCCGGCGGCTCGCGCCGGCCGGCGACGTAGTCGAAGAAATCCTGCCCGTCCTCGGCAGTCTTGAACACAAACGTGGAGGTCAGGAACACCGGCGGCTTGATGGCGCCCTCCGACAATTGCGGATCATAGCCATAGGTCAGCATCAGGGTTTCCGGATGCAGCATATGATTGCCGATGTGAGTCTTCGACGGGAACGGTTTTACCATGGCTGCCTGGCTGTTCTGATGCTTACCGCGCGTTGCGCGCCTATCGGTGGTAAACGGCGGTGGTCCCGAAATTGACCCCGGCCTTTTTGGAACCCTTGTTTTTCGGCGGTTTTCGCGCAGTTGTGGCATCGGGGAAGAGCGTTCCACTCTCACCGCTACTTGCACGAATTTTAGCCGCTCACCTGAGCAATGCGCCGGTCTCTAAGCCGGCGCTCCGCAGTCCGATGTACAGCGCTACGTCTCATCCGAATTTTCAGCCTCCTCCAGTCAAAGGCTGCTTCACAGCCTGAGGCCGTAATCATTGAGTACCCTACCCCTTAGAGCGCCCTTGATCTCGCGGGCAATTTCCTTACGGACCTCGGCACCTAATTATCGCTTGGCATCCTCGACCACGCAGAATCTGTCCTGCCTCAAAAGGATGCATTCCATACTCCCTTGCCAGGACTGAGTAGACCCAGTCCACGTACGATACGTTGTAACCTCTGAAGCATTTACCTTTCGGTAAGCTGACGAAGAAGCTATCACGAGTCGCGACTCGGAATTGGAAAAGCGGTGATGGTTGCGCCTGCCTGAAGCTGCGCGACCATTTCGGCGCGATCACCGTAAGACAGGGACGTATCCGCGTGGAGGCGCCTGATTTTCTCCTCGCCGTGCCACCGCCCCCTTGGTCTGCGCGGCCGCCCCCTGTCGCTCCCTGAACTGTTAGACTGCCCGCGCCGCACACATCGCGCGCGGCCTCTCGGCGAGGTCTCAACGCTTCAAGTTCAGGCTGATGAGGTATCCCAGCAGATTGTCACCGTAATAGTTGCGCGTCGGGCAATCGGTGCCGGTCTCGACGGCGGCGCGATAGCGGTTGCGGCAGTCGGCAAATTAACCCTTGAAAAAACCCTTTGCAGGATTACTGAAATGGCGCGGTCGACCTCACGAAGTTGCAGCCGCCTCTCGGGAACATCCTTCTCCGCAGTCACATGGCGTGCTCGCAGTTCAGCGAGCCGTTCCATGCGTTCGGCGAGCCGCAGGGCAGCCTCGTTCACCACGATCGACGCGATCTCTTCAGCAAGCCGGCCGACTTCGTCGTTGATGGCGTCCATCTGGACGCCGAGCTCGATCTCCTCCCTCTGCAACCGGGCACCTCACTCGTCCAGCCTTGTGGGGCCTCGGGTACATCCGCAAGCGGAGCGAGGCGCTCGCGGATGCCGCGCAGTGCCACAAGCCGTGGCATTGCGACGAGATGGCGCTGGATCTCGTCAATGCGTCACGAGTGCGGGTGCGTTCGGAGACGGCCTCATCATAATGCGCCTTGGACCGATCCCTAGTTTCAACGAGCCGCCCGTGATCCGAGGCCGGAGGGTCGAATTTCTCCCGCTCTGCCTTCAGCTCCACGAGCCGCGTCTTGAGGTCCACGAGCGCGCCGCTGCGTGCCCGCAATCTGTAGAAGCCATCTGCCTCGCTCCTGAGATCGATGGGCCTTTGGCTGAGATGAGCAAGGCCTGCGCTCGCAGAAAACAGCAATTGTCCGAGATCGCCCTTACTTGCTAGAATGCTTTAGCCACCCTTCTCGAGCGTCTCGTCGTCGAGCGAGAACATGGTGCGATAGGCGTCACGGTCGATGCCCCTCAGTCGCCGCGAATTGCGCTTTCCGGGATAGGGCGATCATCGGCGTCAAGCAGGCTGTTGTGCGGAAGTTTGATGCGCGCGAAGTCCCGCTTTTCGGCACCGAACTCCAGTGTTCCGCCAATCCGCATGGTGGAAAAGGGATGGAAAAAAGCGAACGGACTCTGCGTCGCAATTCCGAACAACAAATCGAGAGGCGCAGTAAAGGCGGTCGATTTGCCAGCCTCGTTCGGTTCGTAGATGACATGTAGGTCCGGCTGATCGGTGGGCCGCTCGCCGAAATCGATACTGTGGTCGGCGAATTTCCCGTACCGGGTAAGGTCGAGGCTGCGCAGGCGCATGTCTTAGCCGCGCTGTCCGGCAGGCTGAAGGCGCGCCATCACGCTTTCCGCTCCGTCACGCCCCATGCGCGTGAGCGCCTCCCGAAACGACACCTCGTCAACCCCGAAGGTGTCGCGGATTTCCGGGGGGAGCTGCGCTCTTATCTCCTCAGCCATGCCAACGAGTTCGTTCTGAAAGGCGTCGGAGGCGAGTATGTCCTCCTCGATCACGCGGTGGAGCTCGAAAAGCGGTCCTCGGATGGCTCCTCCGACCGGTCGGTCGGACGGCAGAGGATCTCCAGCTTCTCAACCCAGCAGGTCCCGATGACCGAGGCCCTGTCGTCCGCCTCCGCCTTCAGCAGATCCGTGTCCCGGCGAATCCGCCAAGCGAACGGAGTTAGTCCCTCTATCCTAACGCGCGCGACGAGATGATCTGAACTAACCCCGCTGCGCTTGGTTTCTAAGGCACGCGATATGGCAGACACTAGTTCGCGCCAGTCTTCTATTCCGTTCGCATCCACCAGAACGCGCTCGAACTGCGAGATGCTGGTGGTGCGCTCTTCGATGTGAATCGAGCGATCATCCTCGATGGTCACAAGCGTCACGGATTTCGGGCCAGCCTCGCTGATGTCCCGGCCCTGCGGCGTGCCCGGCATCACAATGGCCCACGCCCCTTCGACGGCCGAACGCATGTGTACATGGCCGAGCTCCCAATAGCGAAAGCCCGTGGCGGTCAGATCAGCAATGGTGCAGGGAGAATAGAGGTCGTGGCCTAGCGCACCGCCGAGGTTGGGGTGCAACACGCCGATGTTCACCGCCCCCTCGATAGCCGGCTTGTACCTGCCAAGCAGGCTCTCGGGTGCACCGATGAATTGATGCTGAAGATTGTAGCGGGTTGCAGCGAGCCTCCTTAGAGAAGCGATTTGGATATTCCCCGAGTTGATTACCTCAAGGTCCCTGGGGAAAACCGGCAGTAATTTGGCAATTCCTGTGGCCGAAGTTTCTCCTGATACCCTTCGGGGCATCTACCTCATATTCAGATAAGCGCTTCGCCACGTGCATCTGAAGAATATCTGGATCATTGCTGCGAAATAGTGGGAGCTATTCTGGTAGCGGAGCAGACGTGCGGACACCCAATCCGCTGATCGGGGTGACGCTCGGTTGCTCGGTACGCTTGCTGCCACCTTCCTATGAGTGTGATTTGACCGGCCTGGGCGGCGGCCCGGCTCTGGCGAAATATAGTTTGAGGGGAGTTGCGCAACGTTGATTCTGCCCAGTTCGGACGGGCAAAATGTTGTTGCTGATCGCCTCCGGCGTCTCGCCACACCCGTGTATGGCTGGTGACTTGGTAAGCTCTTCGGTCGAAGTCTGTTTACTGGATAGCGGGATGCGTGTCGCGAGCGCAGGTCTGCCGATCGACATACGCTGGCCATTTCTGCTTGGCCAAAAATCGGCCTTCAGGAGGCGAGCGCCCTCCTGGCTTCTCTATAGCGTTTGGGATGACTTGGCCCAGCTCGCGTGCACAGAGCCAAGGCGTTCGGGCTGGGACTATCCCGTGGGTAGGGCAGGTCGGGCGCCGGTCACGTCTCAGCTGATCACACCGGCACTGATGCGCTAGTTCAGCAACACGACCAAGCTGCGATTGAAGTGGAACTCAAGGCGAGATCTTATTTCTTGTGCATCCCGATGAATGCTCTTGGTCAGCTAGTCGTCAGCTAGGCGGCCTATCCAGATAGGCTGCGCACTCTCGACTATTCGGAGATGAACTATGAAAGGTATTGGCCGAGCTGATCCATCACAGGGTGAGGCGGCGGGAGCGGACAGCGCCGGGGAATTGAGCCGTTCGAACCTGGGGCCTGGTCTCTTCCCTGGGGAACGCGGTCAATCCTTCGATGCCGTCCTGGAGCGGATGCGCTCTGGGCCTCAAGACAGAGCTGCGGCTTCAGATGTGGCGGCGCCAACGCGCAATGAGATCAAGGCAGCAAAGCGAAATTTGGACAGCCTGCTTGAGAAGTTTGAAACTTGCCGTCGAGCGGCCACGCAACGCTGCAACTTGGAAGAGGCGCAAGAGCTGATCGATCGAGTGGTCGAAGCAGGCTCGACAGTTCTGGAGTATTACGCGAATCTGCCTGCCAATTTGGCGCGTCGTATCCTGCCCGACGATCAGGCTCGCCGGCTCCGCGACGACACGCTGGATGCAGGCAACCAATGTAACGAGGTGGCCACCCGGATTCTTTACCCACTTGAGAACAAGAGAAAGCAAGCAGAAGCCCTGCTCGACAAGGTCAAAGACACCGCTCCGCCCGACCAGTTGAGCCGCGTCGTTGCGGGCGTCGCGAACCAGTTTGCTGCCTGCATAGACTGGTGGGGAAAGAAAGCGTTGCGGTTCGAGCGGATGCAGTCAGTCTGTGCGGCTACTGCCCACTTGCCAAGCAGCACGCCCGAGATGCGCAAGGCCGAAGAGGCCCAAGTCAGGCTCAATACGGGCTGGGCGCTCAATACCAGATGCATGTATCTGCAATCGCGGATCGCTCTCGCGCAGCTCCTGATTGAGTCGCGAGCGAGCACGTTAGCACCTGACGTGCGAGCCGCCCTCATGGACGAGAGGGGGCGGGTGCGTCTGCTCGGGACCTT
This sequence comes from Bradyrhizobium sp. CCBAU 11357, assembly GCF_028128865.1. Taxonomy (NCBI): domain Bacteria; kingdom Pseudomonadati; phylum Pseudomonadota; class Alphaproteobacteria; order Hyphomicrobiales; family Nitrobacteraceae; genus Bradyrhizobium; species Bradyrhizobium sp. CCBAU 11357. The sequence continues at coordinate 9,705 of NZ_LBJW01000077.1, forward strand.
TGTTGACGATGTTTTTCCGGCATTTATTTCGACGGGCGACGCCGTTCGCGGAGGAGCGGTGCTCGACGCCGAGCACCGCGCCGTTCTGGAAGGAGTGATGGAGCGGCTTTCGGAATTTGCATCCCAACTGAGGGGCATGCTTGAGCCCCTGAGGGAGGCTGGAACGGAAGCTGACCTTCCTTTGCAGTTGCTTGGCGAGATCGTTGACGGTGCGTGGGTGACGGCGAACGATGTCATGCGGCTGCTGGCATTGCAGCCAAAGGCGGAAGTGACGATTGATCCGCCGGCTTGGGCTGCGCTGCCAGAAAACACTGCGCTGGTGGGTGAAGGCACTCCAGTGCGCAGAAAGGGCAAAGCAAGGCGCGGAGCAGCCGCGGGCGAGGGGAGTTCGACGGCCAGCCCGCCCGCGCCGCAACTGGGAAGGTCCGATGCCGCCGGGGCCGCGACCGGCAAGGTCATCGTGCTCTCGGATCTCGGTACGAAGAAACTCGCCACGCCGGAGGAGGCAGCTGCGTCATCCGCTGCGACCGATCACCTCCAGATGTGGCAGGCTCCGCCCTCCAGGAAGGCACTGCCGGGATTACTTGAGCGATTGGACGAGCTGCTGCAGTTCGATCTGCGGGCTCAGCAAAGCGCCGTCTCGCAAGCGCGCCAGATGAAGCCCGAGGACGCCGAACATGTCCTGAATCGCGTGATCAAGCGCTTGCAGACGCAGTCCTCCGAGATTGAGGCCTGTGTAGTCGCGCTGGAGGAGCCTCGCCGACGGGGCCTGCTCACGGCTGCGCAGGTGCCCGAAGTGCACGAAAAGATAGTCCGGCTTCAAAGGATGGGGTCCGAGGTTCAGGGGCAGGCAAAGTCATTGAGCGCGCGAAAGGCAGCAATCACGAGCGATTGCATGAAGACCTATGCGTTTCCATCGCAGAAATACCTTGCACAGTTACGGGCAGCGGGGGAACTGGCGTCAGTGGATCCACCTCGCGCCTTGAAGGGAGAGCCAGGGACGCTGTTCGAAATCAAGCTACAGCCCATGGCGCTGAGCAATGGCGCGACGCCAAGGCCGATGTGGGTACACATCCATACCAAGCGGCCGGTACATGCCTGGCAATTGGCAACGCTGGGCGATCGCGAACTCGCCGCTTGCCACGTGAAGTCTGACGAGCAGCGCGGCTACAATCAGCACTGGCAGAACGCTCGAGCCGCCGAGGGGCACGAGAACGTCGTGATCCACCGCGGCAAGCTCACTCCTGCGTTCTGTAGGTCCTTGTTGAGCACCGCCGCTGGCCAGCCGTGGCAGCCCCTTCCCGACCCGGAGCACGCTTCAGCTCAGATGGCTCGACTGGGGATCTAGTGAGCTGGTTGTCTTGCGCCGGTGAGCCGTTCGGCGTCAGAGTTCATGTCTTTCGGACCGGCTCGGCGGATCGCCTGAGCTGCGCCGAGCCTCGTCGGGGTCCAGCTTACACAGGGATGGAGCCCGGGAGAGAACACTGCTTACGGGAGGGTTATCGGCTGGCGATCCGGAGGATGGTCGGTCGTCGCACAAGCAAGCTGCCATTTCCTGCGGTGGCGAACTTCGGCGCTCAGGCGAGAAGCTGGGCCGCTGACGATTGCAGGCGTGAAAGATACCTGATGCCGGCGGCGATACGCCCGGATGTCACAGTGCTTTCACCTGCCTGCCCGCGGCGAACTGGCGCGCAAACTCTGCCCGCGAGCTTCAACCGACCGCGGATGGTCTGGATGTACGGGAGCTGAGCGTCCCGGCCGCTTTGACGAATCAAATCGGGCGGCGCACAACAACGCGGCCTATTTGCTGCTCTTGCATTAGGCTACGACGGCCCCAGCATCGCGCCTCCTTGGCCCCCAAAAGATGCTGGGGCTTGTCGTTGTTCATTGAGCGCTCGAGTAAGTCGGAGCTTCTTCGTTTCAACTGCAATGGCGCCGAGGGGCGCGGAGGCAATTTCAGTAGACCGGCGTATGGTCAGTCATTTCCCTGCTTTTTCAGTCGCCCACGAGCTTAGCAACGTTGGCATCGGCGGAAGAGCAGGCTCGGTCGCTCGATCAGCTTTGGGGAATTGAGTGATGGCCACGAGCTCACGACCGCAATCGGTATGACGGATCTGCCCGATCTCTTACAGCTCGATGCCGTGCACCCTAAGCACCCGGTGCATCACCTCGATTTTGATCTCGCGGGCGATCTCGTTGACGATTTGAGGTCCGATTATCCGCTCGGCGTCAGCATCGCCCGCAAGACTAACTTCGGCGAGCCGTTGGTTCAGCCGAATTTGAAACTCCTCGCCCATCGCATCGATGAGCCGATCGTCCATTGCTGCGTGCTCTTCGGGGGCAATGCGCCTCAGCACCGTTTCCCAAGGTTGCCAGCGCGTCGCTAGATAGTCCGCAAAACCTATCGTTTCCTGCTGCCGCACCGTTGCCAGGGCCCTCTCAACGTCGTCGCGGGTGACGCCAGAGACGGAAAAAAAGCGCATGTCGGGGGCGACGTGTCGCAGCTCCAGTGGATCGCGCAATTGGGTCTGGTAGGCGAGATAGACTTCGGTCTCGTCGACCGGTCTGGAGTGACGAAGGACATTGACCTCCTGGCGCGCTATTCCGTCTAGCGCCTCCAACCGGAACATGACGCGGGCATGCTGGAGCAACTCGGCGAGCCGATCGTCGTACAGGCCGTCCTCGATGTCGGCGTTCAGACGTGCAGTCTGCATCCCGTTCCAGGCCAAAGTGATCCGATCCTGACAGCTCGCGCATGCATCGGAGGCCAACTGGAAAAACAACTCCCGCAGTCGAGGCCTCGCTGATGCCTGACGCAGATCCTCGACCACGGCCTGCCGGAATTCGCTATTGCCGTAGTTCACGGTGCCGGCAAGCCGGTCGAGGAAACGAGCGTAGTCCTGTACGCCAGGTTCGTCGGCGAAGCTTTGCCATGTTGCGATCATGGCTCGGTCCTGCCCAAACCAGTCTGCGACAACCTCGTGCAGCGGGCGGGGCGTAGGTTCCATTGCGTCTTCGCTCAAGGAGAAAAGGACTCGCGGGCCGGCATAGTCCGCAGCACTCGTCGCTCTCAATAGATTGCTCTGAACCCGCTCCTGCAGCGGATTGTCAGTCAAATCGAGGGCCGCATCGCTGGCTAGTTGCAGAAGGCTCGCCGGTACGTCGGTCAGCCGATTATTGCTGACATCAAGTACTTCGAGGGGAGCGGGGAGCTCCGGTAGCCGGACCAGTTGATTGTCGCTGGCCGTTAACAATTCGATCGCCGACGGGAGCGGATCAGGCAGTTCGGTCAGCTGATTGGAATCGAGAACCAGGCTTTCAATGCTGGCTGGAAGATCGGGCAGGCTGGTAAGCTGGTTGCTTGGCGCGGCAAGATCCCTGAGCGTTGACGGAAGCGCGGGCAGACTGGCCAGTTGATTGTCACCGACGTCCAGGTTCTGAAGCCCGGCTGGAAGGTCAGGCAAGCTGGTCAGCTGGTTGCTTGCAGCATGGAGCTCCTCAACCGTTGCTGGAAGAGCGGGCAGAATGGTCAATTGATTATTATCGACGACCAGGCTCCGCAGCCCGGCTGGAAGGTCAGGCAAGCTGGTCAGCTGGTTGCTGGCAGCGTAGAGTTCCTCAAGCGTTGCTGGAAGAGCGGGCAGAATGGTCAATTGATTATTATCGACGACCAGGCTCCGCAGCCGGGCTGGAAGCGCAGGCAAGCTGGTCAGGTGGTTGCTGTAGGCGCTGAGTTCCCGAAGGGTTGCCGGAAGGGCGGGCAGACTTGTCAGTGAGTTTTCGCCGATGATCAGGGACCGAAGCCGGGATGGCAGGTCGGCCGGCAGGCTGGTCAGCAGATTGCGAGCTGCATTGAGCACGCGGAGCCCGTCAGGAAGTGCGGGCAAGCTCGCCAATTGATTGTCTCTCGCGTTAAAGACGTGAAGCTCGGGCGGGAGGGCGGTGGGCAATGCGGTCAAGGAGAGGGAGGAGAGATTTAGCGCCGCACTACCATTCTCCGGCAAAGCTCTCGTTTGAGTAATGGCGGTTTGGCGGTTTCCGTCTTCGTCCTGCCCCTCATCAGCTGCCCGCGCGTTCACAACGTGGTCCTGCGGCCCTGCCGCAGTGGGAGTGGAGGGCCGCGCGTCCGTCAAAGCCTCGTCCCAACGCGCCGCAACGGGAGTGCCGAGTTCTGAGGCCTCGGATTGGGACGCTTCGGACCCGGAAACTGAGAAAAAGTCGTCGCCGTCAAGCTGCGTTCGATCTGTATTCATTGTTTGTCGCCCCCATGGCAAAATGAAGCAAATGCGCTGGAGCGCCGCTTCCATAAAGCCGGTCTTTCATTGTGAGGATATCCAAGAAGAAGCGGGCAATCATGGCGCGCGGCCCAACTTGGAGGGCCAAACATGCCGGCCGGTCCGGCTCACCAAAGACGGCGAGATGTGCGCACCAATCTAATTCTCTTAAGGCTCGCCATCTGGAGGGGGATCGGCTGCTTCTCCTCTTCCAGGTTGAGCTGATCAGGGTCTTGTCTGGTTGGAGCTGTTGTCGACCTAGGACACTGAGCTGTCGAGAAGCTGACTAGTCTCATCGCTAGAGAAAAGTCCGGGCGCTTGCAGCTGTGCTAGACGCCTACTGCCAATGCTTGAGAAGAGTTCAGCGGAGATGTGGTCATCGTCACCCTCGCCTCTTCGCTCCTCGCCTGACTAGTCTTACAGGATCGGGAAAGGGCCTGCGTCGACGCATATCGCGGCCGATGGCGCGTTCTGGCCCGGAATGTCGTCGCGCCCGGTGCCTAAAATGCGCCGCGGTCGACTGCGTCGAAGCGTTGCCTTGTGGCCTGCAGCGCAGCCGAACCAGAGAATTGGTAAGCGGCTTTCGCGGTCCTCTCTCTTGGTGATGAACAATTACGCGACCAATTGTGACGCAAGTGCGCTCGGACACATGTGTCGACACCATGCAACCGACTGTGACCTGATCCGGACGATACGAGCCAGATTCAACAACACTCTCTTGTCGGGTGCTCCCGGAAATGCACGGACGCAGGCACGTCGAGCGTTCGATCATAAAGCGGGTCTGCAGGTGCCGAGCGAGTAGACAGATCGATACGGTGATGCCCGAACTCATCCGTTCGGTCGATAGATCTGATCGAGAAAATCAATTTTACGATTTGGAGCGTCGTCATATAGACCGTCGAGAGCGGCTGGGGCTAACCTAAGGAAGCGATGTCTCGAATGAAAAAATCTGTGTTAGTGACCGCGAGCGCACTCGCGCTTGCAACGGCGGTGGTGCCTCCTTTTGCTGCAAAAGTTGCCGCGCAGCCGGTTGCGGCAAGTGCTCCGGTAGCCGATACATCATATCCTGAGTGCGTGGATGACCCGTTAAATGGTATCTGTGATTTGTTCTTCTGCTTGACCGATCCCTCGTGCGTTCGGCACTGACAACGGGAAACATGTCAAGCAGAGAATGAGGATCGAGCCTCGTGCGGCCGCTGTTCCGACAGCGGTCGCATCCTCATGCCGTACGGTTGCGCTGGCAGATGGTACAAGCCGCGCCTATTAGTTCTTTAGATGACCAGAGTGACGCCTCCCTTACACACTTGGTGAAGTCCGCGAATCCGCAAGTGTCGCATCGGCGAAGATTACGGCACAAGATATTTCAGACGGCGACGGTGGGTTCCGACAGGAGCCCCTGCTCAATGTAAAGCTGCTCCAATCTTCAGAATAGATTGCTTTTCCGTGCTATGCTCCGATAGCCGTCCCGGCCCGATGTTTCGCATTTCGAACATCATAGATGTCATCCTTAGCTGTCCGGGTATGCCTAGGGCAGCGGTCGGTGGCGTTACGGACGTTCGTCTATGGTCGGCACAGAATTGAGTGGCGCCGTTTCCGGCATCATAAGCATGGCACAGAGCGCGGCCGCGCCCGCGAAAAGCATGTACCAGGCGGGCACGAGTGCACTTCCGGTAAGATGGATGAGCCAGGTGACGATCGGTTGAGCTGTGCCTCCAAAAATCGCTATCGCAAAAGCGTAGGTCGTCGCGAAGGCGCCACTACGAATGTGCCTGGGCAAACCTTCGGCCATGCTCACGTAGAAGGCGCTATACGGAATCGTTCCGATCAGGGTGAGCACGCCTAGACCTCCTAGAAGTGCGAAGGCACTGCGGCTCTCTGCAATCCACAAGAATACCGGATAGGTCATGAGCAATGCAGTGACCTGCGGCCATATCATGATACGTCGACGGCCTACGCGATCGGCGAGCAGGCCGCCCAGCAGTGCTGCAGCAATCCCCACCGTGTTGCTGATGAGCGTAGTACCAAATGCGAGAGGCGGGAAAACGCGAAGGGTGTTCAACGCGTAGGTAGTCATATATCCGTTAACATAAGTGGTGATCGTGCAGCCGGCCAAGATGACGAATCCCAGGCTCATGATGCGGCGATCGGGAGGCGATCGCCCCATAGCCTGGGTGACCCGAACCGGCGCCTCAGGGCAGTGCAGCGTTTCGGGCAGGGCGCTCCGCAACCAAAGTCCAAACGGCAACGCAGCGGCGCCGAGCAACAGCGCGATCCGCCATCCGTACGCATTGAGCGCCTCGCTTGTCATGGTGAGCGAGAGTATCTCTCCAACCAATGCTCCGGCCGTCGCAGCTAGCTGTTGACTCGCGGGCTGAAAAGAGACAGCAAGCCCCCGGGCTTCGGTGGGGGCTGCTTCCATCAAGTAGGCGGTCGTCGGACCGACCTCACCTCCGAGAGCAAAGCCCTGCAGCAAGCGTGCGACGATGGCTAGTGACGGAGCGGCAAGTCCTATTGTCTCGTACGATGGCGTGATGGTTAATAGCAGGACAGCGGCGCTCATCATGGCAAAGCTGGCGGTCATCGCCGGGCGGCGGCCGGCCCGATCCGAATACGAGCCGAGCACGATGGCCCCAATCGGCCTGGTCACAAAACCTGCGCCGAAGGTTCCGAGTGACAGCATGAGGCTGGCGAACTGGTCAGTTGCCGGGAAGAACGCCTGGCCGATCTGTATTGCGAAAAAGCTATACGTCCCGAAGTCGTAGAATTCGAGAATATTGCCGATGGTTGCGCCGAACACCGCGCGGCGTGTCAAGCGTCCGTCTACGGGACCGAGCAGGGGCTCCGGCCTCTCTCGAGTAAATTGCCTCGCCATCCCTCGACCTAATCTGGAGCGCGATGCCTGGCCCGAACCTTTCGACCAGACGCGCAAAGTTGCATTCCATTTGCCCGAGCTCGTCCTCACGGCCACCGCCTATCCACGTGTAAGCTGAAGCGCGTAACGGCGAAACTCATGGTAACGTCTGCAATAAAAATGCCCGCCTTTCGCGACCCACTTAATCCTTGTCTGATCGCTGGCCTTGACGGCACGACAAGTATGAAAGCCTGCTGCAGTTGTCGGGCGCCGCAGACATTGCGCTGCTGTGGGGAGTTTGCGACAAATTGGCGGACGCCGAACACGATTGGCGACGTCTTGCGCCATTTCAGCCGATTCCAGGTTGCTTTCGCTCCTGAAGCAGTCAGCGTGCAACGCCACTGCCAAACCTAGCTTGCATCATGGGTTCGAAGGATCGGAGGCGGGGACCTCGCGGAATGCCCATCACAGCAGCGGCAGGCGCAGTCCCGGTATCGTCCGCACCGCCGCACCTTCGGCCCGTACGCGGGATGATTGTCGGCTGCTTTGCGTCTGGGCGACTTCGTTCTTCATTCCATCAGGTGAACACGTCACTCCGCGCTTACCGGAATCCCACGTGAGTCCCGCTCTCGTCTGTTCTCGCGCTGGCGCGGCTATCGGCGCCATTCTGGTTAGCGGCCCCGAGCATGGGCGCGAAGCGGCAGCTAGAACGACTGGTCGCGGGCAGCGAGCGAGCTGGACATGTTCGGTGCAAGACTGAGTCTCGCTGCTGTCCGTATCACCTGGACCTCCTAACCAGCTTTACGGCGAAGTGCGCAATGCACGACGCAGACCCGCGCCCCGGTTGCGAGCCCAAGCGGAATGAGACTTGGTTCGGAGATGATCGCATCTCACGTCGCAGATGCGGCCGCGGATTTATCTCCTTCTTCGACCTTTGTCAGCTTCTCGAAAGCCAGCCTCTTTAACATCCGAACTTGGCCTCTCGATGACGAAGCCATGCCCATTCACCAAAATCGCCGACGGCGCACGTCTGGACACAGGAAGATCATGATTTGCTCAGTCAGGTCATGAATGAAGCTGGACCATCATCTGCCGCACCTGAGGAAGCGGTAGATGTCTCATTCGCCGTTTCCACAGAGGTTTTCACATGGTTCGCAAATCGCCCCTGATGTGATGGTTGATAGGCTATTCCACCACGGTCTCTTGCCGGACGCGGACCAGCGGACGATGACTTATGAAATCCTAGGTCACCGCTACACGGCCGGTTTGGATGAGTCCAATCGTGTTCGCCTTGTTCTTAACCCTGCAGAGGACCAAGTGGTTGGGGCTGGCCGGGCGGGGGTACCGGACTTCGGAGCCTTCTTCACGGAGAACCGGCGTTTCGGAACGCCGCTACCACGACAATGGGCGACACCTGCCCTAATGGACAAGCTGCGCCAAGAGGGTTTTATGCCGACCGCAGATAACTCCACCACAATCCTACTTAACGGACTTGCCTACAAAGCCGAATTAGCCGAAGGAGGGTTCGTTAGGCTTACACGGGAGACAACCGGGCTGTGAACCGATCGCGCGGGGCTGGAGGACTGCGATCACTTCGGTTGTCCTTAGCTGAGAGACATTCGCCCCATAGTGGATTGTTCGCGCCGCCAGTGGGTACGCATCCTCGGGCCCACTGGCAGCCCACGAGATGAACGGTCATCCTGGCCGTTTCGTCTCGTGGCGCCGGCCTGTTAATCCCGCCCCCGCCATATTGCCCCGGTATTGCCTCATCTGAGGACGTTAGTTTCGCTTGATCGATGTAGGTCCGGCTAACGTCAGTCCGGGATTGCACCATGCTGCGCAGGATCGGAAGTTACTGGAGTCGCGCGGAATGCCCATCACACGCGGCCAGCGCCACAGCTTTAGCCGTGCCGGATGATCGTCTCGGCTGCTTTGCCTGAGCGATCCCAACAAACTCTGCAGGATGGTGTGGTGCAGGCGGATCTGTTCGGGGAGTTGCTTCGCGAGGCGGCCGAGAATTGCATACGGTCAAACCGGGCTCGGCCGCAAGCCAGCGCTCGAAGTCGGCTGGGTCTGCGCAAGTTGGGGAGCGAAACCGGTGACCTGGAGGGGGTACTCGGAAAACGACGTAGGCCCCGCCGATGCGAGCCTAGATAGCCTTGGCAGACGGGCGAGGTATTCTCAAGGAGCTGGCAGCAAAGGTCGCGTAGCCGCAACCACTGTCGCAAGTGGCTTCGCGTAGCGGTGGTATCGCGTCAGCGTATTTATCGGTCGGGAGTCCGGCCAATTGGCTACCAGATATGGGCGTTGGCAAGCAGTACCTTCGCAGTAGGATCATGGCAAAGAGCGCATGCACATAGGTGTGCGCAAACAGCTTCGAAACGCGGAAAAGAACGCCATGGCGAACATCAATCTCAGCTCCCAATCCATTGCAGGTGCACGCGCCGGACAGCGAGCCATCACCGCCCTGAGAGTCATCAAATGGAGAGTGCTGGCCCCGAGACGTCGAGGTTTCCAGATGACACGCGGAATGAAGCCGATGGCGCGGATGGTCGCAGCAACAAGGCGCGCGCTCGCCATGTACGATCTCGACCGGTGCTGCGCAATCTGGTGGCTCTATCGTATCCATTTCGGATTCACCGGCGGCGTGATTTTGGGGCTCGCCGCGGTCTCGGTTGCCCAGGAGAGATCCCGCTGCGGAATTTAGAAATCGTGCACCGAGCGCATCCCAGCTGGGTCGCAATGGCGCGCGCAATCGGCTTTGAAGCGAATTCCGTCCGGGCCAAGAGATCAAGCTTCTATTAGTGGAACGAGCTTTGGTTCGGGGGCGGCGTTGCGCTCGCCTTGTCCGAGGCGGATGATATGCAATCGTAGCAACCCGGCGTATAGCGTATCGTGATCTCGATATAACCAATCCTCGGCGGCGAAGTTTGCTGATGACAAGTCCTCGGCGCGCAATGTTCGCCGTCAGGACCTGTGAGACAAATTGTAGGATTTTGCGGAGGGAGGATTTCTGGTTCATCGTAGCCACCAGGAGCGAA